>DATFRW010000101.1:0-21092 GCA_035262945.1 Solirubrobacteraceae bacterium | reverse complement strand
GCAGAAGACGACGAACTGCTGAGGCGAACGGTCGTCCGCACGGGCGCCGAACCTGCGCCTGCGAAACGTCGAGTAGCCGCCGTCGTGGACGTACGGGCGGTGGAACGCCTTGGCGAGCTGCGACACCCGCCCGAACTCCTCGTACCACCCGTCGCGCTCGCCGGTGAGCAGTGCGCGCAGGGCGTGGTGGAAGTCGTCGGCCCACGCCGCGTCGTGGCCGTAGCCGCCCTGGCGCGCGGGCCGGATGACCTTGGGGTCGTTGAGCCCGCTCTCGGCGATGACCAGCGCGCGGCGGTTCACCGCGTGGACGCGCGCGGCGAGCTCGCGCAGCACGTGGTGCGCGCCGCCGTCGTGGATCGCGTGGATCGCGTCGAGGCGCAGGCCGTCGACATGGAAGTCGCGGATCCATCCGGTCGCGCTCTGCAGCACCCACTCGCGAACGGGGTCGGACTCCTCGCCGTCGTAGTTGACCGCCTTGCCCCACGGGGTCTTGTACGCGTCGCTGAAGTACGGGCCGAACGCCTCGAGCGCCTTGACCCCGCCGGCGCCGACGTGGTTGTAGACCACGTCGAGGATCACCCCGATGCCGGCTGCGTGCGCGGCGTCGACCAACCGCTGTAGGCCGTGCGGGCCGCCGTACGCCGAGTGCGCCGCCGACAGGTAGACGCCGTCGTAGCCCCATCCGTGCCGGCCGGGGAACTCGGCGATCGGCATGAGCTCGACGTGGGTGACGCCGAGCTGCGCGAGCTCGCGCAGGCGCCCGGCGGCCGCCGCGAACGTGCCCTCCCGGGTGAACGCGCCGACGTGGAGCTCGTAGAGGACCGCATCGCGCAGCGGCGCGGCGCGAAAGCGCCGGTCGGTCCACGCGAACGACCCGGGATCGACCACGCGCGACGGGCCGCGCAGCCCCTGCGGCTGGCAGCGCGAGGACGGGTCCGGCAGCCGTCGCCCGTCGAGCACGAGCCAGTAGTCGTCACCCGCCGCCGCGGGCACCCGCGCGGCGCGGATGCCGTAGCCCTCGTCGGCGAGCTCGTGGTCGTTGGCGCCCACGCGCACCGCGACGCCCGCCGCGCGCGGCGCCCACGCGCGGAACTCCACGAGGCCGTCGTCGAGCACGGTCGCACCCTGGGCCCGCTCCCACGGGTAGCGGGCGTCGGTCAGCCGATCTCCTCCAGGAGGCCGGCAACCGAGTCGACCACCCGCGACGCGCGGTACGGGAAGCGGTCGGCCATCTCCGGAGTGGTGACGCCGCTGAGGACGAGGACGGTGTGCAGGCCCGCCTCGAGGCCCGCGACGATGTCGGTGTCCATGCGGTCGCCGATCATCGCCGTGGTCTCGGAGTGCGCGTCGATGGTGTTGAGCGCAGAGCGCATCATCAGCGGGTTTGGCTTACCCACGTAATAGGGATCAACGCCCGTCGCGCGGCTGATGAGCGCCGCCACCGAGCCCGTGGCCGGGAGCGGCCCCTCGGTCGACGGGCCGGTGGGGTCGGGGTTGGTGGCAATGAAGCGCGCGCCGTCCGCGATGAGCCGGATGGCCTGCGTGATGCGCCCGAAGCTGTAGATGCGCGTCTCGCCGAGCACCACGTAGTCCGGGCTGCGCTCGGTCAGCGTGTAGCCGGCCTCATGCAGCGCCGTGGTCAGGCCGGCCTCGCCGATGACGTACGCCGAACCTGCGGGGCGCTGGTCCTTCAGGAACGAGGCGGTGGCGAGAGCCGAGGTGTAGATCGACTGCTCGGGCACCTCGAGCCCGCTGAGCCGCAGGCGGGCGGAGAGGTCGCGGCGCGTGTAGATCGAGTTGTTGGTCAGGACGAGGAACGGCCGCCCGAGCTCGCGCAAGCGCGCGAGGAAGCGGTCGGCGCCCGGGATCGCCTGCTCCTCGTGGACGAGCACGCCATCCATGTCCATCAACCACGAACGGATCTCTCGCTCCGGCAAGGGCGGGAGACTACGGTGCGGCCGCTCGCTACGCTCGCCGCAGTGGCGTCCACGGCCGACCTCCCCGCGACCGCAGCGGCCGAGCGCGTCACGACGCTCGAGCTGTTCTTCGACCTCGTCTTCGTCTTCACCGTCACGCAGCTCACGGCGGTGCTCACGCACGACCTCTCGTGGAAGGCGCTCGGCCACGCCATGGTCATGCTCGCGCTGATCTGGTGGATGTACGCCGGCTACGCGTGGCTGACGAACTCGGTCTCGACCCGGGAGGTGCGCCAACGGGCGATCCTGCTCGGCGGCATGGCGGGGTACCTCGTGCTGGCGCTCGCCGTGCCCGACGCGTTCGACGGCAGCGGCCTGGCCTTCGGGATCGGCTACCTCATCGTCGTCTCCGTCCATGCGTCGCTGTTCATCTGGACGGCATCGGCGCAGTCCTCGCGCGCGTTCCTCGGGATCGCGCCATACAACCTGTTCAACGCGATGCTCGTGGTCGTCGGGGGCGCCATCGGCGGGACCGCGCAGTTCGTGCTGTGGACGGTGGCGGCGCTCCTCGAGTGGGCGACGCCGTGGGTCGCCAACCGCGAGAGCCAGAGCAGCTTCGTCATTGCCCCCGCGCACTTCGTCGAACGCCACGGCCTGGTCGTCATCGTCGCCATCGGGGAGTCGGTGGTGGCCGTCGGCATCGGCGCGGCCGGGCTGCCGGTCGACGCCAAGCTCATCGCCGCGGCGGTGCTCGGGCTGCTGCTGAGCGCGGCGCTGTGGTGGGCCTACTTCGGCGCGGACGACGACGAGCAGGCCGTGCGCGCGCTGGGCGCCGCGCCCGCCGAGCGGCAGCCGTGGATCGCCCTGCAGGGCTTCGGTGTCGCGCACTACTTCCTGCTGCTCGGCATCGTGCTCGTCGCGGCCGGCCTGAAGAAAGCGATCGCGCACCCCTACGACGAGTTTTCAGCGGCGGAGGCGCTCACGCTCGGCGGCGGTGTCGCGCTGTTCCTGGCCGCCGACGTCGTCTTCCGCACGCTCCTCGGCCTCGGGCGCTCGCCGCACCGCGCGGTGGCGGCGGTGCTGGCGCTGGCCACGATCGTCGTCGGCGCGACCGTCAACCCCGCCGCGCAACTCGCGGTGCTCGTCGTCGTGCTCGCCGCCGCACTGGCGGGTGAGCGCACCTCGGATCGCGTCAGCGCCTAGCGCGCCGGGTACGATCGGCGACGTGCGCGCGCTCGCCCGCCTTGTTGTCGCGGCGGCGGCCATCACGCTCGTCGCGTGTGGCGGCGGGTCGCGGCCGGCCCCCGCGCCGCCGCTCCCGCAGCGGATCGTCGCGCCGGTTCCTCCGCCACCCACCACCTGGGTGCCGAACGAGCGGCCGGGTCACGTCACCGCGCGCGTGCGCCTACACGACGGCCCGACGAGCGTGGCCTTCGCCCACGGCGCGCTGTGGATCACCCACGACGACGGCCACCTTTCGCGCGTGAACCCGGTGACGAACCGCATTGTGCGCACCGCCCGCACCGGGCGCTTCCCGGTGAGCATCGCGTTCAGCCCGGGCGCGATCTGGATCGCCAACAGCGGCGACGACACCGTGTCGCGCCTCGACGCGCGCACCGGCAAGGAGACCGCCACCGTCGCGGTGGGCGACCAGCCCACCGGCCTGGCCGTCGCCGCAGGCTCGCTCTGGGTCGCCAACGGCCTCGACGACACGGTGACGCGCGTCGACCTGCGCACGAGCAAGGTCGCGGCGGTCGTGCGCGTCGGCCCGCCACCCAGCGGCATTCGCACCGTGGCGGCTGCCGGCGGCGCGGTGTGGGTCACCGGCCCCGGCGGCCTGAGCCGGATCGATCCTGCGACGAACCTGGTCGCCTCGCGCATCCGCGTGTCGAGCCCGGCCGGCCCGGCCGTGACCGAGGACGCCATCTGGGTGGCCAACCAGGACGACAACACCGTCACGCGACTCGACCCGCGCACGGGCCGCAGCGTCGCGACGGTGAGGGTCGGCGCGAACCCGACGTTCGTCGCCACCGACGGGCGCTTCACCTGGGTGCTCAACAACGCCGACGACACGGTCACGCAGATCGACGCGCTCACGAACAGGACGGTCGGCGAGATCCATGTCGGCCCGCGCTCGTACCGGCTCGCGGTGGGCGGCGGCGCGGTGTGGGTGCAGAGCTACATCGGCCGCGCGATCTACCGCATCGAGCCGCGCCGCTGACGACCGGCGCGCTGCACGCCTGATCGGTTAAGCACTCGGGTTTCTCCCGGTGCATCGCCGGAGGTCGCCGCCATACGCTCGCCCGGCGATGGTCGACAGCTCGAGGCTGCACCGGCCGCCGGACGCATGGCCGCTCATCATCTGCGGGCCGATCGTCCGCCGCGTGACCACGACCTCGGTCGCGGTCTTCTTCGCGACGTCCAAGCCCGTGACCATGGCGACGCTGACGGTCTACGACGGCGTTGACGCGGACCGCCTTCCGCTGACGCCCCAGACTCCGGGGGCGCGGAAGACCACGCCGCTCGGCACCAAGCTCCACGTGTGCGTCGTGCAGGCGACGGGGCTCGCCCTCGCGCCCGGCCGTCTCTACGGCTACGACCTCCAGCTGCAAACGGGCAGCGGCACGACAAACCTCGCGGGCACGGGGCTGCTGTCAGAGCCCGTGCCGCTCGGGTACCTGCCCGAGCATCTCCCGGGATTCGTGCTGCCGGGGCCGCTCGACACCCTGCGGATCATCCACATGTCGTGCCGCAGGCCGCACGGGTGCGAGGTCGCCAACCTCACCGACCCCGACGTGATGCCGCTCGTCGATCGGCTGATCGAGGAGCGCCGCGAGGACGCATGGACGCGCCCCCAGCAAGTGCTGCTCACCGGCGACCAGCTCTACGCGGACGACGTCCCCGCCGCGCTCCTCGCAGCGCTGACCTCGGCGGGGCAGGCGCTCTTTGGCTGGACCGAGCATCTGCCCGACATCGCGGGCGGCGCCATCACCGATCCCGACGCGCTCGCCCCGGGCGCGCGGAGCGTCCTGCTGAACGCGCAGGGGGTGAAGGACCGGCCCGCGACCGCCGATCCGGCGGCCTGGACCGACTACGCCGCCAATCACGCCTTGTTCCTCTCGGAGTGGTGCGCGATGTATCTCTTCGCGTGGTCGCCCGAGCTCTGGCAGCTGGCGTCAGAGGTCCCGGGCGCCGCGCACGGCGAGAACGATTTCTTCTACTTCCTGCCGCCGGCCGCCGAGGTGTGGACCGCGTCGCCCGACACGACGACGCCGACGCTCCACTACGCGCAGCACGTGGCGTTCGTCCGCCGCGCGCTGGCCAACGTCGCGACGTACATGATCTTCGACGACCACGACGTCACCGACAACTGGTTCCTGAACGCCAAGGTCGACGGCCAGCTGCGCGGCACGCCGCTGGGGCGACGGCTCATGCGCAACGCGCTGATCGCGTACGCGGTCTTCCAGCACTGGGGCAACGTGCCCGAGGTGTTCGACAACCCGAACACCGCCGGCGGGCGCCTGCACTCGTTCATCGACGCGACCAGCGGCACCCCGGTCATCGGCCGCGAGAACCAGGAGGACGCAGCCGACGAGGTGCTCGACATCGGCCTGAATCCGGTCGGCACGGACCGGGCGAACGTGCGCATGCGCTGGGACTACGAGTTGCTGTTCGATGAGTTCCGGCTCATCGTGCTCGACACGCGCACGTGGCGGAGCTTTCCCGCCGGGCCGCGTCCGATGACCGAGGTAGAGGTTCACGACGCCGCCGGGCAGGAGACGCCCGTGACCGTCGACTGGGGCCCGGACGGTCTCGACGCCGTCGGCGAGGCGTGGCGCGACGCCGCGCCCGACGTCCCCCATCCCGTCGCCGGGTTCCTGGAGGCGGGCGCGGACCTGCTCGCGAGCCTCGCCGCGCTCGCGCGGATAGGCGATGCGCACGCCGGGCCCTACGAGCCTGCGGCCCGCGCCGCGCTCGACGCCGGCGTGGCGCTCATGGAGGTGGTCGCCAACGCTCCCGGGACCGCGGCACAGCCATCCGCGGACGCCTGGTTCGCGGACGCAGGCGAGGCGATCGGCTCGCCGGACTACCGCCCCGACGGCGACCTTGTCGAGTCGGTGCTGCGCGTGGCGACCGCTCTGAACCACGCCGTCTTCATCCTGCGCGAAGGGCAGTCCGCGGCGCTGGCCGAGCTCGGCGGCGACGCGCCCGACGACGAGATGCTCGCCTACCTGATCGCCGTCGAGAGGGTCGCCGAGGTCCTCGAGCATTCGGCGGCGTTCCTGCAGGGATCGGTTCATTCCAGAGCGCGCGCCGCGCAGCACTCATGCGACCTCGCGTCCGCATGGGGCATGTTGGCCTACGACTCCGCGGACCCGTTGTGGGGGAGCGACGACGCCGACCTCGCGCTCGACGCGATGTACGCGGCCAGCGAGGTCGCGCGGCCGTCCCAGGCCGACCTCGAGGACGCCGCCGCGCGCTTCAACGCGGCGCGGGACCTGGTCTGGGCGGCCGTCAACGACCCGGATCGCCGCCGCAACGCGGAGCTGATCTCCGCCGAGGCCCTCGAGTTTCAAGTCAACGACCGGGTACGGGACACCGAGAGCGGACGGCCGCTGACCCTCGTCCTGTCGGCGGCGCCGGTGATCGGGCACCTGGGCTTCGAGCTCATCCAGCGGGTGCAGATCCAGACGGATCCCACCGGGCTGGGCGAGGAGAACTGGGGCAACGAGCCGTGGTCGGGCAACCAGCCCGCCCGTGACCGGCTCCTCGACGCACTCACCCCGCTCGGCTCCGTGGTGCTGCTGTCGGGCGACGTCCATTTCGCCTACAGCTACGTCGTCGACTACGCGGGCAGCAACGGCCAGCCGGCGCGCTTCCTGCAGCTCACGTCTTCGTCGGTGAAGAACGCCGAGGCCCTCACCAAGGTGCTCGCCTTCGTCGAGGAGCAGCACAGCCGGGGCCGCGATACGAGCACCACGCCCCTGGACTTCCTCGAGAACCTGCCCTCCCAGGAGGAGTGGGACCGCTACAGCACGGAGGTGCAACACCGGCTTCTGTCGCGCGAGACCGTGCTGGACTCGCTCGGCCGGCAAGCGCAGGCCGCCGCGGACAGCGGTGCCGACCCGGCGGGAAGCTGGCTTTCAGATACGTTCGACATCCCCAGCCTCAAGGACGCACTCGAAGCCACCGGCGACACGGGGTGGGACGCGCTCGTCGAGGACAGCGGGGCCAGGACGGCGACACAGCTCGGCGGTGTCGCGGACGGCTGGGAGGATCCCGACGGCGCTTCGGTGCCCGACCGCGTCGACCCGGGCGTTCTCAACGAGGAGTACGTGCTCGATCTCGTCGAGGAGGTGGGCCTCAATCCGTGGGGGCTGCCGCGGCTGGTCAGGACGGCGTTGCGCGACACGCGCGACGAGGTGCGAGCCGCGGACTCGCCCGGCCTGGAGGCGCGGCTGGAACGCCGCTCCGACCGAGCGGCCGTCGTGCGGGCGGAGCGGGGCACCGTGGGCCACACCAACATCGGGGTGGTCACCACACGCCCGACCGCACACGGGCGCTACGTCGCGCACGAGCTGCATTGGTTTCCCATCGACGGCCCCGTGCGCCAGATTCAGCCCAGCGCATTCAACGCGTCGTTTCGCGACGACTGGATCATCACGCGCCACTGCGGCGGCCTGCAACGCCGCTCCCCGCCCGACGGCGCGCTCGTGGGAGTGTGCGGGGCGGGCCCGCCGCCGACGCCCGAGGTCCGGCTGCGCATCGACATCACCAGCCCGGGCCAGACCGAGTCGGGCCGATCGCGGGTCCACGCGATCACGGAGGCCGCCCCGTCGATGCCGGACATCCTCGTCGAGGTACGTGGCGTCGGGATGACGGCCGCGGCGGACGCCGCGCTGGGCCGCGAGGTGCGCCTGGAGTGCACCTACGCCGAGGGCAACCGCAACGATGCCGTCCACCTCCCTGGACCGACCGACGCCGACTGGCTGGCGCTCGAGCCCGGCAGAACGACATGGCGCCCGTCGTTCCCCGACTTCTGCGGTGGCGAGTTGCGCGCCTTCGCGCGGGCCGACTTCGGCGGCGTGCCGATCTCCGGCGACACCGGGCCCGGATCGCACGTCATCTACGGCCGCAACCCGGCGAAGGCCGACATCCGCGCGCAGGCGGACGCCGGCACGAACGTCGAGGTGGTGTTCCATCGCGAGAGCAGCTTCACGCAGTTCGCCGCCTCCCCCACCGCGCTGGGCCCCTATATCGGCGTGCCGGCCCCGGTGCTGCGCTCGCCGAGCAACTCGTTCGGCGCCGGTCAGCTCGACGACCCGCCGCCCACCGTGCGCGAGCTGTGGCAGTGGCGAGCCAACGTCGACGGCGCCGTGGCCCGGCTCAACGATTTCCGGGCCGACGCGCTCACCTATCAGCGCCAGGTGCAGCAGGGGCTGTCGTGGGACGCGGCGACGGGCCGGCTCGAGCCGGCACCGCCCGACGAGGGCGTGCCACACCCAGAGGCCACGGCGTTCACCGCCGACCAGCTCGATCTCGAGATGTGGGCCCGCTACAACTCCGGCCGCCGCTACCACGACTGGAATGCGGCAACGCACGCGTGGGTGCGCCAGCCCTCGGACAGCAAGGGCGTCACCGAGTACGCGCCGGCGCTGCTGGCCATGCGCCGCCGCGTCGACGCCGGGAACCTCCCGTCGGACTGGTGAGCGGGGTGCCGGCGACGAACGCTCTCAACGTCGTCGCGAGCGAGATCGTCGTCATGCTCGATCCGCTGCGCCGGGTCGTCGACGACAGCGCGCCGCCGCACGAGCTCATTCGCCTGCTGCGCAGCGCGGGCTGGGCGCTGCCCGGGCTCGGCAGCGTGGACCTCGACACGCTCAACGGCGATCTCCAGGCGCTGTTCGACGCCGTCGACGAGCTACCCGATGCGGTGCGCAGCAGGAGCCTGCCCGAGGTGGCCGAGGCGCTCGTGGCGACTGCTGACGCGCTCGCCGCGGTGCGCGACCTGCGCAGCGCCTTCGACGGGCTGTTCGCGCTGCTGGACCTCGAGGCTCCGGCCGGCGCCGCGGCGGCGCTCGCACAGGACCTCGGCCAGGCGCTGATGCTGGCCTGGCTCGCGCGCCGGCGCCCGCGGGCGCTGGCCGCGATGCGCGCGCTCGGGATCGTGCGCAACGCGGCGCTGCCGGCCGTCACGGGCGGCAGCGCCGTCCTGCGCTCAGGAGCGCCGCGGCCGCGCCTGGACCTCGCCGCCGTCCCCTCGCTGCTGGGTGACCCGATAGGGACGCTCCAAGCCGCCGTGGGCTACTCGGGGCTCGGCGATTCGCGGGACGCGCAGGCGCTGGCGCTCGTGCTCGGCGCGCGCGCCAGGCGGCTCGTCGGCGCGCTCGGCGGCAGGCTCGACGTATGGCCGCCGTGGGGGTGGTTGCAGGAGCTCCCCGAGGCCGAGCGCGACGCGGCGGGCCGGACCCTGACCGCGTCGCTCGCGCTGCCCTCGCCGGGCGGCGTGCCGATCCTCCCGGAGCTGTCGCTGGCGATGGAGGTCCTCTCGCCGCACGACGAGGGGCAGCTGGGGCGGCGCGGCCCGGGCGTCGAGCTGCGCCCGGCCGGCCTCGCACCGCTGACCGCGACGCGCGGGCCATGGACGCTCGACCTCGCCGTCGCGTCGACCGTCGACGCGATCTTCGCCGGGCCCGACACGATCACCGGCGCCGGCGGCGGCACACTGTCCGCGAACGCGGCGCTCAGCTATGCGCCGCCCAACACGGTCATCCTCGGCGCCGACGGCGGCACGCGGCTCGAGCTCGGCGTTCCGTCGATCGGGCTGGGCATCGACCTCGTCGACGAGCCCGACCTCTCCGTCGAGCTCGCGCTCACCGGCGTGGCGATCGTCGTCGCTGCGGGCGACGGCGACTCCTTCGTGGCCGGCGCCCTGCCCGACGTCGAGCTCAACGCGGGCTTCGACCTCGGCGTCGCCTGGTCGCGGCGGGCGGGCCTGCGCCTGAGCGGCGCCAACGCCGGACTGGACTTCCGTGTCCCGATCGAGCGCGCGATCGGCACCGTGGCGACGTTGCACTGGGTCGACGCGGCGCTCGAGATCGGCGAAACGCTCGACCTCAGCCTGGGCGCGGCGGCGACCGTCGCGCTCGGCCCGTTCGCGGCGCGCGTCGAGGGCGTCGGGCTGCGCGTCGCCGTCGGCTTCCCGCCGGACAACGACGGCAACCTCGGGCCGGCCGATCTCGCGCTGGCCTTCAAGCCGCCAAGCGGCGTGGCGTTCGAGCTCGACCTCGGCGACGTGGGCCAGGGCGGCGGGTTCGTCGACTACGACCCCGAGCTGGGCCGCTACACCGGCGCGCTCGAGCTCGAGCTCCTGGAGGTCGGGCTCGGGGCGATCGTGGTCATCGACACGCGGCTGCCCGACGACCCGGACGGCTGGGCGCTCTTCGCCAGCATCTTCGCGACGTTCCCGTCGCTGCCGCTCGGCTTCGGCTTCTTCCTGTCGGGCGTCGGCGGGCTCGTGTGCCTGAACCGCACGATGGACGCCGACGCGCTCGCCTCGGGCCTCAAGAGCGGCGCGATCGACGCGATCCTCTTCCCCGACGACCCGCTCGAGGACGCCGCGCTGATCCTCTCGCAGCTCGACGCCTGGTTCCCCCTGGCCGAGGGCAGCTCCGTCTTCGGCGTCGCGGCGAGGATCACATGGGGCACGCCCGTGCCGATCGTCACCGGCCAGCTCGGCGTCGCGATCGTCCTCCCCGACCTCGAGATCGCCGTGCTGGGCAGCATCGCGATGCTCCTCCCCAGCGAAGAGGAGGTGCTGCTCGAGCTGCACATGGACTCGCTCGGCGTGATCGACGTGCCGGGCCAGACCGTCACCGTGCTCGCGAGCCTGTACGACTCGGCGCTCCTGAGCACGATCCATCTCTCGGGCGACATGGCCTTCTACGTCAGCTTCGGCGCCTCGCCCGCGTTCCTGCTCTCGATCGGTGGCTATCACCCGGACTTCGATCCGCCCTGCGGCCTGCCCCCGTCGGTGCTCGCACTGGACCGCATGCGGGCCGAGGTGGCCATCAGCGACGACGTGTTCTTTTCCCTGGAGGCCTACGTCGCGGTCACGTCCAACACGCTGCAGTTCGGCTCGCTGGCGACGCTCGAGGCCAGCGCGAAGTTCCTGCTCACGACGTACACCGCCCGCGGCAGCGTCGGCTTCGACGTGCTCCTGGTCTTCTCGCCGTTCTCGTTCGCGGCGGCCTTCCAGCTCAGCGTCAGCGTCTCGGCGGGGGACAACGAGCTGCTGGCCGTCGAGCTGTCCGCCCAGCTTGACGGCCCGTCCCCCTGGTACACGAGCGGCTACGCGCGCTTCGACTTCTTCGGCATCGACGTGCGCTTCGATTTCGAGTTCGGCGCCGACGCCCGGCCAGAGACGCCGGAGCGCCAGGACGTGTGCGGCCTGGTGGTTACGGCGCTCGACGCGCCCGCCGCCTGGCGCGCCGCCGAGCCGGCATGGGCCGACACCACCGTGCTGGTCTTCGCTCCCGACGACGACGCCGATCCGTCCGAGCTGTGGATCCGGCCCGATGCCGACCTCGAGACGCGCCAGAGCGTCGCGCCGCTCGACCGGGATCTCGACCACTTCGGCGAGTTCGCCATCGACGGACCGACGACGCTCGCGGTGACCGGAGCGGGGATCGAGGGCGCCACCGAGGGCGACGACTGGGCGGCGATCGCCGACTGGTTCGCCCCGGCCCAGTACGACGACCTCACGCGCGCGGAGAAGCTCGCCGCGCCGTCATACGAGGAGATGACCACCGGCGTGCGCTTCGGCGCCGCCGGGCTGGGCATCGACGCCGACGAAGCGACGACCGTGACCCCCGACTTCGAGGTGCGCATCATCGACGAGGCCGAGACGCGGCGCCTGGGCGTCCGGCCTGCCGGCGCGCTCGCGGCGGCGACGGTCGCGCTCGTGCTCGACCCGGCGCGGCCGAGGCCGGCGCGGAGCGTGACCGGGCCGACCTTCGCGGTCGGCGCGCCGACCTGGCAGGTCTTCGACCCGGACATGGGCGCGGCGGCGAGCCCGGTCATGACCTACCGCGACGCGCAGCGCGCGCTCGCCGACGTGCGCCGGAGCGATCCCGGCGCAGGGCTGTGCCTGGCGCCGACGCATGCCGCCGAGGCGGTCGCATGAGCGACGACCTGACCTTCCTGCCGTCGCTGCGCCGCGGCCTCGTCGAGGCGATCGACGTGATCGACGACGCCGACGGCGGCGCGCTGGCCGGCGGCCCGAGCCTGACGGCGTGGGTCGACGTCGAGGAGCGCCGGGCCGACGTGACCGTGCGGCTGCTCGGGCCCGAGTCGGTCACCGCGGTGGCGGCGAGCCAGATCCTGCGCGCCGAGCCCCGGCCCGACAGCACCGACGTCGAGCCGAACTACCTCCCGTTCGTCGAGGTCGCGACCCCCGACCTCCCGTGGATGCTCACGCCCGCGCGCGCCGACGCCCAGGGTCGCATCCGTCCCTGGGTCGTGCTCGTGGTGGTCCGCGAGCAGGAGGACGTCACGCTCGCCGCGCGCCCCGGCACCTCGCTGCCGGTGTTGACGACGCCGATCGCCGAGCTGCCCGACCTCGCCGAGTCGTGGGCATGGGCGCACGTGCAATCGCTCGTCGCCGTCGATGCGATCGGCGAGGCGCTCGATCGCGGGACCGGCGAGGTCGTCGGCAGGCTGGTCTGCCCGCGCCGCCTGCTCCCCGACTGCGCGTGGCTGGCGTGCGTCGTGCCCGCGTTCACGGCCGGCCGCCTGCGCGGGCTCGGGCAGGCGGTGGAGCGCGGCGCCCTGCTCGAGCCGGCTTGGGACGTCGCCGCCGAAGGCTCGATCGACCTCCCCGTCTACTACTCGTGGCGGTTCAGCACCGGCGCGGCCGGTGACTTCGAGGCACTGTGCCGCCGGCTGCGACCAGACGGGGCCGCCGCCGACGTCGGGCGCCATGCGATGGACGTCGGTGACCCAGGGCTCGTCTCCGCCGCGCGGCACCGCGTGATCGCCGACATGGAGGGCGCGCTCGAGACGCCCGGGGTGGTCTCGCGAACCTGGGACCGGACCTACCAGGCCACGTTCCGCCGCGAGATCACGAACCTGCTCGACACGGCCGCCGCGCGCCCCGCGGACGATCTCACCGGGCCCGATCCGGTCGTCGCGCCCCCGTTCTACGGCTCCGGGCCCAGCGGCGCCGTCGCCGTCCCCGGCGGCGGCTGGCTGCGCGAGGTCAACGACGATCCGGTCAGCCGCGCGGCGGCAGGGCTGGGGGCGGCGGTCGTGCGCGCCGACCAGGAGGCCCTCGTGGCGGCAGCGTGGGACCAGGCGGGCGCGCTGCAGGCCGCGGCGAGCGCCCTGAACCAGGCGCGCCTCGGGGCCGAGGTGGCCGCGAGCTGGGCCCGCCGCGCGAGCCTCCTCGACGACCCGGACCTGCTCCAGCTCACGGCTCCGATGCACGCGTTCCTGCCCAGCGGATCGACCACGGTCCGGGCCGCCCTCGAGGCAAGCCCCGTGCCCACGGGCCTGTTCTCCGCCGCGTACCTGCGCCAGTCCCGGCCGGGCACCGCGCTGGCGCGCGACTGGAACGGCCACGCGAACGTCGCCAGCGGCCGGCTCGCCGTCGATCACGCCGCGACCACGCTCGCGGCCACGCGCGCCCACCCCGACCCGGACGATGTCGCCGCGATCCACTTCGCCGACCACGCCATGCTCGCCGGCGCTCAGGTCGCCGACGCCACCTTGACCGACGTCAGCGACCCGGAGCTGTCCGGCGCGCCCAGCCCGGCGCTGCAGGAGGAGGTCACGACGCTCCTGCACCTGCACGCCGAGCGCCTCCCGCCACAGTGGACGCAGCGCACGGCGCCCCGGCGGCGGGTGATGGCCGCGAGCCGGGCGCTTGCGACGAACGTCAGCGGCATCGCCGGGACGGTCCGGCGGGCGCTCGATCCGATGGGCTCGGTGCGCAGCGCGCTCGTGATCCGCGTGCCGGCGCTGGACGACATGCTCGACGACGGGCCGGTCCCCACCGCTCTGCTCCTGAGCCCGGTCTTCGAGGATGCGCTCTCCGAGGATCTGACGCGTCTCGGCGCCGCCTGGATGCTCCCGGGCGCGGACGCGATCGCGCGCAACCGGGTGCGGCTGGTGGCCGCGAACCCCGACTTCATCGGCGCGTTGCTCGTCGGCGCCAACCACGAGATGTGGCGAGAGCTGCTGTGGCGCGGCTACCCCGTCGCGCCGACCGCCACGTTCTTCCACCGCTTCTGGAACTACACGGACGAGCCGCGACGCAACGACGTCGGCGAGCTCGCGGGCTGGAAGCAGCCGCTGTCGATCGCCGAGAACATGGCGCGGGACACGACCGGCGACAGTCCCGTCGCGACGGTCATCGTCGTGCGCGGCGACCTCGTGCGCCGGTACCCGAGCGCTCACTACTTCCTCCAGGAAGCCGAGCTCGGCGCGGACGGCGCGGTGCCGCTCGAGGACGCCGACCCGGTCGAGCCGATCTTCCTCGGCGCGCTGAGCGCCGACACGGTGTTCTTCGGGTTCGACGTCGCGCCGCGCACGGTCCGCGGTGACCGCGCCCACGGCGTGCCCGGCTACTTCGTGGGCATCGAGGAGCAGATGGGCGCGCCGCGCCTGGGACTGGACGAGGCGCGATCACGGCACTTCACCACGCTGCCCAAGAACTGGAACGCCTTGTCGTGGGGCCACCTCGTCTCGAGCCAGGAGGAGCTCGATGCGCTCGTGTTCGCCCGCGCCGACAGCCCCCGGCTGGCCGCCATGGAGCCGCTCGACGGCATCACGTGGGGACGCAACGCCGCCCATCTCGCCCGCGCGTGCTGGCAGCGGCCGTTTCGCATGTACATCCACGCCGACACGCTCGTGTGACGATGCCCCTGCCTCCGCCTCCCCCACTGGACCCCGGCGCCGCCTTCGCGGTGCTCGACGAGAAATTGCCGCTGGCGTTGCTGCCCGTCAGGCTCGAGACGCGCTTCTTCCTCGCCGCCGACCCCCCGGAGCTGCGCGTGCGGATCTTCCCCGACGCGATCCACGCCGACGGCCACAGCGACGCGCTCATGCCCTCCGAGCAGGCCGCCGGCAAGGCGTTCTGGCGACGGACGTGGCGGGCCGGGAACGACATCGCTGCGCGCGACGCGGCGTTCGCCTGGCTGTGCCAGCGGCTCGGCCCCTGGCGCGCCGCCTGGGTCGCGACCGCGCTCACGCCGACGAACCCCCAGCGCGCCGGCGCCGAGCCGCGCTTTCCGGCGGTCGAGACACTGGACGCCGGGTCGCCGACCTGGGCGCGCCTGCTCCCGACCCGGTTCGCCGCGGTGCTCTACGCCGGCGAGGAGGACATCTACGGCCCGTACTGGGGCGGCCGCATCGACGAGGAGCTCGCGCTCGCTCCCGGACCGGCGGATACCGGCGACGGCGTCGACGCCCGGGCCTGGCTCGGCGCGCAGGGCCTCGGCTGGACCCATGACTTCGCGCAAGCCGAGGAGGCCGGGCTCGGCATCAGGATCGACCTCTCCTCGTTCTCCGCGCAGCAGCGCACCAACGGCTTCGACGAGCTCGTCGTCGTCGGCGTGAGGGTCGGCGACCAGGCCGAGGCGTTCGCCGGCCTGTTGGGCGCCCACCGGTACACGAACGGCCTCGATTTCATCGCTCAGGGGACGCCGACGAACACGACCGAGACGTCGGGTCCCGGCATGAGCCTCGAGGCGCCGGACCTCTCGGCGCTGCGGGCCGCCGAGCTCGACGACCACCCGGTGCGGCCGCGACCGCGCGTGTCGGCCGACGGCGACCTCTACCGCCAGCTCGCCGCCAACGCCGCCGCCGTCGCGCTGGGTCTCGACGGCCCGAACGCGCTGGACCGCGCGGCGAACGCGCGCCTCGCCGAGCTGCCGCGTGCGCTGGCCATGAACCGTGCCCTGTGGCCGGCGCTGGGTGGCCATTACGTCGACCACATCCTCGACGGCGTCCTCGGCGACGACGACCGTACCTGGCTGCGCGATTGGAGCGTGCAGTTCGCGCGCGGCGGGGGCCCGCTGCCGACGCTGCTCGTCGGCGCCCAGCCGTACGGCCTGCTCCCCGTGAGCCTCGTGCGGCCCGGCGGACCGGGCGGGTCGAGCATGATCGGGCGCGTCGAGGCGCTGCTCGACGGCGTCGGCGGATGGTGGTGGTCCGGAAACGTCCCGCGGCTGGACCCCGACGCCTCCGACGTGGCCGAGGACGAAAGCACGCCGGCCGGCGACCTCGCGGCGGTCGTGTCGCAGGTGATGGCCGCGGTGCCGCATCCGACGGCGATGCACCTGCAGCAGGTCGACGCGATGCGCCAGGACTACCTGGCGGCGTGGGACTTCCGGCTGTTCCTGCTCGGCCTCGCCTGCGGGATGTACCCCGATTTCACGACCGGGCAGCCTTCGCCCGACTACCACGACAGCGCCCTCTGGCCGCTGCTCGAGGCGCTCCAGACCGGGCTCGATGCGGCCACGAGCAACGTCGAGCAGGTGCTCGCCGTCGCCGATTTCAAGCGCGCGCTGTGGCCGGGGGGCTCGAACCAGCTGCAGGAGGACTATCGCGAGACGTGGGCCGACTTCACTGAGGACCAGCTCGCCTCGCTGGTCCGCGCGCAGGGCTTCCGCGCCGACCCGCTGACCTCGCTTCTTCATCGCGGTTCGGGCGTCACCGGCAAGCTCGGCGAGGAGGACGAGCCCAACGCGTTCTTCAACCTGCACCCCGAGGACACCGCGCGCGACTGGGAGCTGGCGCTGGTTGCGCCCGGCCGAACCGAGGCCGACGTTGCCGAGCTGCGCGGCTGGCTGGCCGATCTGGTGGCCGACGCCGCCAACCGCTTCGGTGTCGCCGCGGACTACACGGTGGCGCGGCCGCTGCTGCGCACGGTGCTGCGCTGGAGCATCGAGCAGGCCACCGACCCGGGCGACCAGGCGGCGTTCCTGTCCGGCCTCGACGGCCTGCAGGCGGTCGCGGAGACGGCCGATGACCCCGTCGGCGAGCTCGAGCGGCTGTTGCGCGAGTCGCTCGGCGTCGTGAGCTACCGGCTCGACGCGTGGTACACCGCCGTCGCCGCCTGGCGCCTGGAGAACAAGCGCAAGGCGACGCCCGCCGGCATCCAGGTCGGCGCGTACGGGTTCGTCGAGCGCGTCAAGCCGCGCCCTGCGGCGAGCGCGTCCCAGGGCTACGTCCTCGCGCCCTCGCTCGCCCACGCCACCACGGCGGCGATCCTGCGCAGCGGCTGGGCCGCGTTCGGCGGGCACGGTCAGAGCGGAGCGCTTGCCGTGAACCTCTCATCGGACCGGATGCGGCGCGCCCGCTGGCTGGTCGACGGCGTTCGGCAGGGGCAGGATCTCGCGCGCCTCCTCGGCGCCCGCTTCGAGCGCGGCCTGCACGACGCGACGCCCGGCTTGGACCACCGGACCGACGAGTTTCGCAACCTGGCGCTGGCCGCCGTCGGCGACACGTCGCCGCCGACCGCGATCGTCGACGGCTTGCTGCTGGCACGGGCGCGCCTGGCTCCCGACGACATGTCCGACGCGGAGCAGGCGGCCGCCGCGGCGCTCACCGCGCTGCTCGCCGGCGCCGGCGACGAGCGCGAGGGCCTCGAGGCGGTGCTCGACGCGCTGGCCGCCGACCTCGACGCAGTCGCGGACGCCGCCGTCGCGCAGAGCGTGTTCTCGCTCGCGCAGGGCAACGTCCCCGAGAGCGCGGCCACGCTCACGGCCTCGTCGTCCGGCGACGCGACGTTCCCCGCGCTGCGGGTGGCCGACACCCCACGGCCCGCGCGCACGGTGACCCACCGTCTGCTCGCCTTCGTCGATCCGAGCGCGCAAGGCGGCTGGGCGGGAGCGCGCCCCGGCGGACGCGCCCTCGCCGCGCCCGGGATCGAGGGCTGGCTCGCGGGGCTGTTGGGAGCGCCGGCGCGCTACGGCTTCGCCGTCCGCTTCGTGCGCCCGGACGACGGAGCGACCGCGGGCGTGCTCCGCGCGACCCTCGCCGACGTGGGCCTCGCGGCCATCGATGCGGTCTTCCTCGCGCCGGTCGGCGAGCAGACCGGGCTGGGCCGCCTGGAGAGCGTGCTCGCCGCGTGGGCCGACGGCCGCCGGCCGGCGGGCGTTCCCGGCGGCGCGAGCGCGATCGTCGACGCCGGGAGCGGCGAGGGCTCGCTCGCCGACCTCGCCGTGGTCGCCCGCGCGCTGCGCCGGCTCGTCGCCGAGGCACGCGATCTGGACGGCCGCGATCTCGCCGCGCCGGGCGCGACCGACGTGCCCACCGGTGTCGACATCGACGAGCTCGGCGCACGGGTTGCCGCGGTGCGCGCCGAGCTCGAGACGAGGGGCTCGGACCTTCAGGCCGCGCTGCCGGACGCCGAGGGGGCTCCGCCCCGCGGCGACATCCGGGCGGCCATGCTCGGCCTCAGCGGCTTCGAGCTTCCCGGGGCGCTGCCGACGGCCGGCGGGGACCTGGTCGCCGAGGGCGGCGCGCTGCTCGCCGCCGTGCGCGATCGCCTCGCGGCGCTCGACGCGCGCGTGGCTGACGAGGCCGAGGGATGGGACGCGCTCGACGACGTCGGCCGCGCGGCCGCCGTGACCGGCCGGCTGCACCTGCTCGTCGGTCAGGCGCTGCCCGTGGCGCCGCGCTTCACGCCGGCCGATCCCGCCACGCTGGACACGTCCTTCGCCCGCCCGCGGCTCTCAGGGCGCGCCGCGGCGACGGGCTGGCTCGCCGCGGCGGGCCGGGTCGACCCCGGCGCCCGGCGGCTGCGCATCGGCATCGACCTGACCGAAGCGGCGCGGAACGCCGTGCTGTTCGACTTCGCGCTCGGACAGCTTCCCGACTACGCCGCCGAAGGCTGGGCGGCGCTCGTGAGCCCGACCGCGGACGATCGCGGACGGCTGTGCCTGCTGGCCACCGGCACCCGGCCGTCGACGTTTGCCGGCGGCGTCGCGGGGATCGTGCTCGGCAGCTGGACCGAGGCGATACCGCGACGCGGCCAAGACGCCGCCCTCGCGGTGCACTTCGACGCGCCGTCGGCACGCGCGCCGCAGGCGATCCTGCTCTGCGCCGCCACGCCGCAAGACGGCTTCGGGTTCGAGGTCGTGCGCGACGTGGTCAAGCAGACCTTCGACCTGGCCCGCAAGCGCCCGGTGGGCCCGGAGACGCTGGACGGGCTCGGCCAGTTCCTCCCCGCCGTCTACCTGGACGCCGACACGACACCGGTGGAGACATGACCTGGCAGCGCCTGGAAGCGACCACCGTCGCGGTCGGCCTCACCGAGGGGCAGGAGGCGCGGATCGCCGATCCGTTCTGGCTGCTCGGCAGGCAGTGGCAGGTCGGCGAGCTCACCGGCGAGGACGCGGCGAGCCCGATCCTCGTCGAGGCGACCGTCGAGCACGCGCCGGTGACCCGGGTGCGAATCGGACCGGGGCCGATCGGCCCGGTGATCATGCGTGACGACGGCGGGCTGCCGCTCGAGACGGCGGTCGAGCGCGAGACGGTGCGCGACGGCCCGGCCGCCGCGCGGATCGCGACCGAGGCGTCGCTCCAGCTCTGGCGCCAGCTGCGGGGCGCCGGGGCGTCGCCGGCGGTCGTGAGCGCGCTGCGGGCGGCCTACCCGCTCACCCTGCCGCCCGACGACGGGATCGATCCGGTCGGGCGGTCCCAGCTCGAGCTCCTCGCGCGCCGCGCCGTGGACGCCGATGCCCTGCAGGTGGCCGTTTCCGACGCGGGCGCCGGCCCCGTTCCGGGGCTGCCGGCAAACGTGAGCCTGGCCGTCCGCAACGCCCTGCGCGCGTGGGCCGGCTGGTACGGCGGGCTGTTCAGCGAGCCGCCCGAGGGCAAGCCCGCGTGGAATCCCGAGCGGATGGAGTACAGCTTCCAGGTCGCCGCGGGCGTCGGGGTGCAGCGCGAGGTGCAGCTCGGCGCGCCGGAGTACACGGGCGGCAGCCTTGACTGGTACAGCTTCGACGTCGCGAGCGGCGGCCTGTCGATGGGCGCGTCCGGCGTGCTCGAGCAGCACGCGCTGCGCGTCGTCCCGACCCCGGCGCGCTTCGCGGGGCAGGCCGCGTCGCGGTGGTGGCAGGTCGAGAACCGCGACGTCTGGTTCGGCGACATCACCACGGCGCCGGAGGATCTCGCGCGCGCCGCGGTGGCCTCATACGGCGCCGTCGCCGGCGACGACTGGTACCTCGTCCCATGCCGGCTTCCGAGCGGAGTGCTGGCCCGCGGGCGCCAGGTCAGGGTGCTCGACACGTTCGGCGAGGCGCACGTCATCCGCTCCTGCGCCGAGCAGGATGGCGCGGCAAGGGTCTGGCGCTTCTTCGAGCTGACCGGCGACGCCTCCGCCGACACGAAGGCGCTCCGGGAGGTGGACGTGCCGTCCGACGAGCCCGCGACGCACTGTCCGTGGCTGTTCCTGGCGCCGGTCCTGGCAGGACGCACCGAGAGCCCGCCGATCGAGCAGGTCGCGCTGCTGCGCGACGAGGCCGCCAACCTCGGGTGGGCCGCCGAACTGCGGGTCGAGAGCGCCGCCGGCCGCACCGTCGACCGGGCCGCGCTGGCGCGCGCGGCCCTCGCGCCGGCGCCGGGAACCTCGGGCGACGCGTGGCGCTATCGCCTCGCGACACCGGTGCCCGACCACTTCGTCCCCCTCGTTCCCGTCAAGACCGCCGACGGCGGGCTGTCGCTGCGGCGCGGCCTGCTGGCAATGGCCGTCGACGGAGGCGACGTCGCGGCGTCGGGCGCGATCGGAGCGATCCTCGAGCCGGACGGCCCGCTGGCCATCCACGACGAGGAGATCCCCGCGACCGGTGCGACGGTCACCCGCACGTGGCAGATGGCGCGCACCGGCAGCGGCGGCGTCGTCCTCTGGGTCGGGCGGCGCAAGAGCGCCGGGCGTCCGCGCCGTTCACCCGGGCTGGGCTTCGATCTGGTCGTTACCGCGCCGTAGCGCATAAGGTGCCGCCACCCCGAAGCCGATGGAGGACCGGTCGATGTCGCGACGCCTGCAGGTGCTGCTGGAGGGCGGGGCCTTCTTCGAAGGGCCGCGCTGGCACGAGGGGCGGTGGTGGGTCTCGGACTTCTATCGCCACGTGGTGTTGACGGTCGACGGCGACGGACGCTCCGAGG
>DATFRW010000100.1:0-10111 GCA_035262945.1 Solirubrobacteraceae bacterium | reverse complement strand
GCCCTCGGCGCGCACCTCAACCCCCCACGCGCGCTCGGCGGTCCGGCTCCAGCGGCGCGCGGCGCTGACCACGACGTCCTCGAAGTCGACGCGCTCGAGCACGAGGTTGTCGATCTGCTCGGCCGCGGCGATCGTCAACATGCCCTGGGCGATCCGGCCGAGGCGATCAAGCTCCTCGACGAGGTCGTCGAGATCCTGCTCGCGCTGCCGACCGTCGGAGTCGCGCATGAGGTCGGCGATCCCGCGCGCCACCGCGATCGGCGTCTTGAGCTGGTGCGAGGCATCGCGGACGAAATCGTGCTCGCGCGCGGCCGCGCGGTGCATCTGCTCGAGCGCGAACTGGCGCCGGCGCGCATGCCACACCATCGCAAGGAACATCGCCGCCATGAGCGGGATCTCGGTGAGCTCGTCGACGCCCTGCGGCCCGTGGATGACCACCCACCCGTAGGTGAGCGTGCTGATGACGCAGACCGCCGCCATGGTCAGGAGCGTCGCCCGCATCCTCCAGACACGGAACCCGTAGACGAGCGTGAGGCTGACCCACACGTAGTGGAACGGGACCGTCTCCCAGGTCTGGATGAGAACGAGCGCCGCGAAGTTCAGCGCGGCGAAGACGCCCCAGGCCAGCTCGGGCCAATACCTACGCGCCCACGAAGCAGTAGCCGACATTGCGCACCGTGGCGACGCAGTCGCCCCCCAGCTTGTGCCGTAGGCGCCCCACGCAGACGTCGACGACGTTGGTCCCCGGATCGAACGCGTAGCCCCAGACGTGCTCGAGCAGCTCCTCGCGCGTGCACGTCTCCCCGGGGTGACCCATGAGGTACTCGAGCAGGACGAACTCGCGCGTGGTGAGCGCGACCGCTTCGCCGTCATCGTCGAGCACCCGCCGCCGGAGATCGAGGACGTAGCGGCCCATCCGCAGATAGCGTTCCTTCGCCGGCTGGCGCTCGCGCGCCCGGAGGCGCACGCGCGCAATGAGCTCGGCGAGCTCGAACGGCTTGGTCATGTAGTCGCAGGCGCCGAGCTCGAGGCACAGGACCTTCGAACGGACGTCGTCGAGCGCCGAAAGGATGATCACGGGCGGCCCGGCCTCGAGGTAGCGCGCCTCGGTCAGCACCGACACGCCGTCGACGTCCGGCAGGCGCAGGTCGAGGATCACGAGGTCGAAGCCGCCGGCGCGCAGCACCTCCAAGCCGCCGAGGCCGGTCGCCTCGGTGTCGACGTCGAAGCCGGCAGCCGCCAACGCACGGCCAACCAGCCTGGCCATCTTGCCTTCATCCTCGATGATGAGGACCCTCCGGGCCCTCGTCGCGTCCGCCCCCGGAGTCACGAGTCTTGCCCCCCAAATCCCTTGGTTGGCGTTGGAATCTAACACCGGTCCTCACGCGCCTGCAAGCCGTAGGGCCGTCGAAATCCTGTGCACTTCTTACTTACTCCGACTACCGGTCCATGAGGCGCCGTTCACCCTAATCCGCGTCGCGCGGATCCAACGGCCCCGGGTCGACCGGGCGCTGGGTGCCGGCGATGCGGTGGATGACGAGATCGCTGGGACGGGCCAGGAGGCCGAAGACGCCCTGCTGGTAGGCCTGGTGCGCCGCCCCGCGGTAGTGGGCGTCGAGCGCACCCTCGTCGTCCCACTCGTGCACGATGACGAACTCGTCGGCCCCGTCGAGGACCTCGGCCACGTCATAGGACCGGCAGCCGGGCTCGCGACGGGCCGCAGCTGCGGTACGGCTCATGAGCTCGATGAGCTGCGCGCGCGCTGCGGCGATGCCGTGCACGCGCGCCACGGCCAGCACGGTCATGCCGCCAGTCAAGCATGCGATCGCGTGGCATGGCACGCTGAGGCGCTCGCCTTGACCTGGACCGAAACGACGTCGCCGCACTTCGCCGCGCGCCACGACGAGCGCGACGCCCACGACGTCGTCGGCGTGCTCGAGCTCCTCGAGGGCATGCGCGTGCGGCTGACGGACCGCTTCCCGGAGGTGCCCGGCGACGTCGATGTCGTCGTGCACGATTCGCCGGCCCAGCTCGACATGGCGGCGCCGTACCTGCCGCTCGTCCGGCGGCTCACCGCCCCGGCGGCACGTCGTTATCTCGTCGGATGGTCCGGGACGCGCGAGATCCACGTGCTCGCGCCGCGCGTGCTCGAGGCCCGCGCATCGCGCGTGCCGGGCTCGCGCGAGCTCAACCTCCTCGCCCCCGCGGCCCTCTACGCCCACCTCGTCATCGGCGCGAGCAACCCGGGCCTGCCGCCGCCGTTCACCCCGCGGGCGTTCCGGCGCTACCTGCGCTGGGCGTGGCTGGCGGCGGGCGGCGCTCAGTGGCTCAGCGGGCAGACCCTGCACGCCGGCCCGGCGATCGCCCGCCGGTTGCACGAGGGCGAGCGGCCCGCCTTCCCGCCCGGCATCCGTGACGCGCAGCTGCTCGGCGGTACGGTCCTCGACCTGCTCGCGCGCGAGCAGGGCGAGGCGGCGTGCCTCGAGCTGCTGCTCTCACCGCTGCCGCGCTCGCCGCGCGACGCCCTCGTCGAGGCGTTCCACGGGCGCAGGCACAAGCACACGGAGGCGACCTGGCGGACCCATCTGGAGCGGCTGGCCGGGCGCCGCTAGGGTCGAGTGCGATGGAGGCGGTCGTCTTCTGCGGAGTCCAGGGCAGCGGGAAGACGACGCTGTACGTCGACCGCTTCCTGGAGACGCACGTGCGGGTGTCGCTCGACGTGCTGCGTACGCGCGCACGCGAGGAGGCGTTCCTGCGGCTCTGCCTGGAGCGCGGCCAGCGCTTCGTCGTCGATAACACGAACGCGACGGCGGCCGAGCGCCGCGGCTACGTCGAGCCCGCGCGCGCGGCCGGCTTTCGGGTCGTCGGCTATCTCGTCGAGGTCGACGTCGCCGAGGCGCTCGCCCGCAACGCCGAGCGCGCGGGGCGTCGGCGGGTCCCCACCGCAGGCGTCGTCGGCACCGACCGGCGGCTCGTGCGGCCCACGCCGGAAGAGGGCTTTGACGAGCTCTGGCACGCGACCGCGGCCCGTGGCGGCGGCTGGCGGATCGACCCGCTACTGGTCACGCGCCCGTTGTTCGAAGCCTGACCAGCCGTCGCGCCGGATACGGTCGCGCGCCATGACCCTCTCACTCGCACGCCCTCTCGTGGCCGTCGCCGGCGTGGCGACGTTCGCCATCGCCGCCGCGCCCGCACAGGCCGCCCCGAGCTGTAGCCGCGGCGGCGGGAAGGTCGTCGCCGCCTCGGCCAAGGTCCGGGTGGTCAGCATCCCGAACCGGCCCCGCAACCAGGAGTCGCGCCGCGACCACATCTTCGGCTGCCGCGTGGCCACCGGGAAGCGCTTCGAGCTGTTCTTCGCTCGTGACTTCGGCCTCGACCTCATCGAGCGCGACACGTTCCAGATCGTCGGCGAGCGCTACATCGGCGCCCTGCGCGACTTCGAGGGCGGGGCGAGCGAGTCGCGCACCGCGGCGACGTACGACACGTTCACGCGCAAGAAGCTGCGCAACAGCGGCCCGTGCGACAGCGTCGACACGGGCGACTTCAGCGGCGTCGAGGACGCGGCGTTCCTCCCCCGCGGCGGGCTGGCCTACGCGTGCGGCAGGCTGCGGATCTCCGACGCGAAGGGCGACCGCGAGCTCGAGCCGCCGGGCACGGACGTGCGCAACCTCGCCGTGTCGTTCAACACGAGGGGATTCAACTCGCGGCTGTACTGGGTCGTCGTCGTCGGTGGCGTGGCGCAGCCGAAGTCGCTCGACCTCGGGTTCTAGTGCTGCGCCACGAGCAGGAGCGCCTCGTCGATCGCCTGCAGCGTGTCGGCGCTCAGCCGGACGCCGGCCGCGCGCGCGTTCTCGTGGACCTGCTCGGGGCGCGAGGCGCCGACGATCGCGGCGGCGACGTTGCCTTGGCGCAGCACCCAGGCCAGCGCGAGCTGGGTCATGGTCAGGCCCGCCTCTTCAGCAACGGGCCGCAGGCGATCGACGGCGTCGAGCGTCGCGCGGTTCAGCCACTGGCCGATGAAGCGGTTCATCGAACGCGAGGCGGCGCGTGAGTCGTTCGGCGCCGCCTCGCCTGGGCGGTACTTGCCGCTGAGCACGCCCTGCGCGAGCGGCGACCAGACGATCTGCGAGATCCCGTTGCGCTCGCACAGCGGGATGAGCTCGGCCTCCGGCGTGCGCCAGAGCGCCGAGTACTGCGGCTGGCTGGACACGAACTTCTCGACGCCGGGGAGCGCGAGCGCCTGCTCGATGCGGTCGACCGGCCACTCGCTGAAGCCGATGTAGCGGGCCTTGCCCGCCCGCACGACCTCGGTCAGCGCCTCCATCGTCTCCTCGAGCGGCGTGTGCTCGTCGTAGCGATGGCACTGGTAGAGGTCGACGTACTCCATGCGCAGCCGCTCGAGCGAGCCGTCGAGCTGCTTGTGGACCTGCGCGCGCGAGAGCCCGCGATCGGTCGACGACATCGGGTAGAAGAGCTTCGTCGCGATCGCGAACGAGTCGCGCGGGTAGTCGCGCAGGATCTCGCCCCACGCGCGCTCGGCGGCGCCGCGGCCGTAGACGTTGGCGGTGTCGAAGAAGCTGATCCCCGCGTCGAACGCGGCGCGCGTGCACGCCTCGGTCCGCGCGCGGCCCACCCCGCCGCCGTAGGTCAGCCACGAGCCCAGCGCGATGACCGAGACGTCGATGTCCGAGTCGCCCAGCCGGCGCTGCTCCATGTGATCACTCTGACGCGTCGAAGCGCACGCCGTGGTCGTCGCCCGGCGCCACGAAGCGCAGCAGGCGCCTGCCCTCGCTGGTGACGGCGGCGGCGTGGCGCTTGGAGAGCGGCTGGAGCGGCTCGACGACGAGCGTGGCCGAGCCGCGCTCGCGCGCGACCTTCCAGAACGCGCGTACGAAGCCGTCGACCAGGATCATCGGCCTTCCGAGGCTGTTGAGCGCGCGCGTGCGGTGGCGGTCCTCGATGATCCGCGCGCGGTCCGCGTAGGCGACGAGGACGTTGTCGAACTCGGGCAGGAAGCGCGGCGGCGCCGGCGTGGCCGGATCGGGCAGCGGGGCGCCGGGGACGTCGAACAGCTCGCGGCCGCGGTCGTCCTCGAGCGTGCGCAGCCGCGGGCGCAGCCGTTCCACGACCTCGCCGAGCCCCGGGACGCCCGACCACGCGCTCACGTCGCCCGCGGTGGCCGGGCCGAAGGCGGCGAGGTAGCGCAGGACCATGTCGTCGAGCGACGGCTCGGCGTCGAGGCCGCGGCCGAGCCACGCCTCGATCGTCGTCCACGTCGCCTGGCCGGCCTTGCCCCACACTCCGCGAGGCGGCACCTGGACGAGGGCGGTGAGGTAGGTCGCGGCGTAGGCGAGGGCCGGCTCGTCGCGCCCCGGCCAGCGCTCGGCCAGCAGGCGGCTCAGCTCGGCGCGCGTGCGCGGCCGCTCCTCCATCGCCGCGACCGCCTCGGCGACGAGCGCGTCGAGGTCGACACCGTCGACGTAACGCGCGAAGTTGGTGCGCCACCCACGCGTGAGCACGCCCTGGACGAGCGGGCGCAGCGCGAGGAAGTCGCGCGCGCTCACGAGGTGCAGCGTCGCGCGCATGAGCGAGCCGCGGACCGCGTCGCGACCCTCGATGAGCTCGGCGAGCTCGTCGGGCCGGAAGGCTACGAGGCGCGACCACAGGCCGACGTAGGGCGCGTTGGGGACCTGCGTCTGCATGCCGACGAGGTGCTCGATCGCCTGCGCGGCCGGCATCGAAGCGCGGCGCAGCAGGAGCTGGCGTTCGAGCAGGGCGCGGTTGAGCGCGCGCGTGCTGAGCGGCTCGGCCATCAGTAGCGGCCGCTGGTCTCCTGCCAGGTCGGCGGCGTGCTCGGCAGCTGCGGCGCGTCGGCGAGGTGCAGGCCGTCGAGGACGATCGTCAGGTAGCGGTGGCGCAGCTGGTTGGCGCGCACGTCGTCGCCGACGCGGATGCCCTGGAGCTGCTCGAGCAGGACGGAGAGGTCGCCCACCTCGACGTCGGGCCGCAGCGCACCGGCCGCCTTCGTGCGGTCGAGCAGCTGCTGCGTCGCCTCATGGATCTCGCGGCCCTGGCGCGCGAGCTCCTCGGTCGCGGTGAAGCTGCCCGCGAGGCGCTGGGTCAGCGCGCCCGCGCCGATGTCGATGCAGCGGCGCATGAAGCGCGTGAACGCGATCCACGGATCGCCCTCGTCGGCGAGCGCGGCGCGCACCTCCGTCATGTAGCGCTGCATGCCGTCGCCGGCGAGGCGCTGCAGGAGCTCGTCCTTGCTGGCGTGGCGCCGGTAGAGCGCCCCGATGCCGACGCCGGCGTGCTTCGCCACCGCGGAGATCGGTGCGCCCGGATCGGCGAGGAAGACCGCGCGCGCCGACTCGAGGATGCGCTCGTCGTTGCGCGCCGCCTGCGCGCGGCGGCCGCTGAGGGGAACGGCGGTCTCGTCGCTCATCGTGCTGCACACCGTAGCGGAACAGATCATTCCGTTCAAGTAAGGCAACGATGCCTTAACCGTAAGGCACGGCATAAGAGAAGCGGCTCCATTTGCCCGATGTGCCTGCGTGCGGCCGTCGGGATCATACGGAACAGAATGATTCGTTCCGTTACCAAGGAGGAGATCATGAGCACCGATCGCGGGCGCTGGCTGGCCTTCGCCGCGGCACTGGCCGCCACCCTGATGGACCTGCTGGACTCCACCATCGCCAACGTCGCGGCGCCGTTCATCCGCCATGACCTCGGCGGCTCGTTTGCCGACGTGCAGTGGATCTCGGCGGCATACACGCTCGCGATGGCCGTGATGCTGCTGACCGGCGGCCGGCTGGGCGACATGTTCGGGCGCAAGCGCATGCTGCTGATCGGCGCCTTCGGGTTCACCGTCGCCTCCATCGCGTGCGCCCTCGCGCCGTCGACCGAGGCGCTCATCGCCTTCCGCGCGCTGCAGGGCGGCCTCGGCGCGGTGATGGTCCCCCAGGTCTTCGGCCTGATCCGCGACCTCTTCCCGCCGCAGGAGATGGGCAAGGCGTTCGGGATCCTCGGCCCCGCCTGCGGCCTCTCGGCCATCCTGGGCCCGGTCGTCGCCGGCGTGCTGATCGACGCCGATCTCTTCGCCACCGGCTGGCGGATGATCTTCCTCGTCAACGTCCCGGTCGGCGTCTTCGTCCTCGTCGCCGGCGCGAAGTACCTGCCGAACGTCGCGCCGACCACGACGTCGCGCCGGCTCGACCTGGCGAGCGTCGCGCTGGCCGCGGTCGCCGCGTTCGGTCTCGTCTACCCGCTCGTCCAGGGCCGCGACCTCGGCTGGCCGGCGTGGGTGCAGGGCATGCTCGTCGCCGCCGTCGCGACCCTCGGCGCCTTCGCGTGGCTGCAGGTGCGCCGCCGGCGCTCGGGCGCCACGCCGCTCATCGAGCCGGGCATCTTCGCCAAGCGCTCGTACGTCTCGGGCGTCGCGTTCGGGCTCGTGTTCCTCGCGGCGATGGGCGGCATCGGCCTGACGCTCGGCGTGTTCCTACAGGCCGGCCTGGGCTACAGCCCGATCCACGCGGCGCTGACCACCGCGCCGTTCGCGCTCGGCGGCTTCATCGGCTCGGGGACCGGCTCGATGCTCATGCACAAGGTCGGCCGGACCGTCATGCAGGCCGGCCTGGTGATCATGGGCCTCGGGCTGCTGGCGCTCTACGCGGCGGTGCAGCACGCCGGCACCGCGGTCGGAAGCGTCGACTTCGTCGCCCCGCTGCTCGTCTCCGGCGTCGGCATGGGCATGGTCTGGGTGCCGATGTTCGAGATCATCGTCGGCGACGTCGCCGACCACGAGGTCGGCTCGGCCTCCGGCGTCCTGCAGGCCGTGCAGCAGCTCGGCATGTCGCTGGGCGTCGCCGGGATCGGGACGATCTTCTTCGGCGCGCTGGGCACCTACGCCGACCACACGCGCGATTTCCTCGAGGCCGCGCAGCAGACGACGCTGATCACGGCCGTGCTCGTCGCCCTCGCCGCCGCGCTCGGGTTCCTGCTGCCCAAGCGGGCGCGGTCCGGCGGCGGCGAGTGGGCCGCGGCTGAGCCGGCGGTGGCCTAACCGAGGATCTCGGTGCCGAGCCAGGCGATGACGCCGACCAGGGCGATCGCCGCCAGCAGACCGATGAGCAGCCGCCCCGGGTTCGCGACAGCGGGCCCGGGGCGGTCGCGTTCGAGCAGGTCGGCCTGGAGCAGCACCTCGCGGGCCGCGGCGGCGCCGGAGGCGGGCACGAGGATGTCGCGCGGCCCGGCGGCCAGCATGTCGGGAACGTCGAAGCCGGCGGACCGGCGCGTCATCGACGGGATGCCCTCCTCGAGCAGCAGGCCCTGGACGAGCTCGGCCTCGGCCTGGTGGCGCGCGCCGGCGACCCGGACGAGGTCGCCCTCGCTGTATTGCGGCTTGATCTTGCGCGCCCGTTCCTGGGCGGCCGTCACCCGCTCCTCCTCGCCGGTGCGCCCCGCGTGGACCAGCGGCATGCCGCAGTTGCGGCAGAAGCGCTCGTCCGAGGGGTGCGACTCGCCGCAGCTCGGGCAGACGAGCGCGTCATCCGCCATCGACCGCGACCTCCTCGATGACGCCGTTCTCGATGCGGAAGGCGCGCACGGTCGGCTCGCCGTCGCGCCGCAGGCCGACGATCACCCACTCCACCCCGGGCCAGCCCGCCGCGAAGTTCACGTCGGTCTGCGACGGATAGGGGTCCGAGCGCGTGTGCGAGTGGTAGATGGCGCCGAGCTCGGCGCCGCCGGTCTCGATGTCGTCGATCGTGCGGGCGACCTCGAGCCCGTCGACCTCGAATCGCAGCGGGCTGGCCGCGACGTTCGTCGCCTCGTGCACGGACACCGCTTGGCCGTCGCGCACGGCGACCATGCCGCAGCACTCGTTGGGATAGTCGCGGCGCGCGTGCGCAACGATGCGAGCGAGCAGCGCCGCGTCGATGCGCACTACTCGGTCTTCAGAGCGGGCTTCTCGTCCTCGTCGCGCTCACGCTCGGGCTCGCCGTTGAGCGAGTCCTTGAACTCGCGCATGCCCTTGCCGATCGAGCGCCCGACCTCAGGAAGCTTCTTCGGGCCGAGGACGATCAGGGCAATCGCGAGAATCACGACAAGTTCGAGGGGGCCGACGTTGGGCATGGACGCAGCGTAGCGCTCCTACCACCAGACGGTGGAGTCCAGATTCTCGATCTCGTCGACGGGACGCGTGTAGATGCCGCTGGAGAGGTACTTCCAGCCGTCGTCGCAGACGATGAAGACGATGTTGCCCTCGTCCATCTCGTTGGCGATCCGCACCGCGATCGAGGCGATCGCGCCGCTCGAGACCCCGGCGAACACGCCCTCCTCGTCGAGGAGCCTGCGCGTCCAGATGACCGCGTCGCGGTTGGTGACGAAGATCTTCCTGTCGAGGATCGACAGGTCGATGATCGGCGGGATGAAGCCGTCCTCGAGCGAGCGCAGCCCCTGGACCGGCTCGCCCTGCATCGGCTCGGCCGCGACGATCTTCACGCTGTCTCCGAGCTCCTCCTTGAGGCGCCGCCCGTTGCCCATGAGCGTGCCGCCGGTGCCCAGGCCGGCCACGAACGCGTCGATCTCGCCGTCGAGCTCGTCGAGGATCTCCGGCGCCGTGCCGTCGTAGTGGGCGAGCGGATTGGCCTGGTTGCCGTACTGGTAGGGCATGTAGTACGAGGCGTCGGCCTCGGCCATCTCGAGCGCCATCGCCACCGCGCCGTTGGATCCCTGCTCGCCCGGCGAGTAGACGATCTGCGCGCCGTACATCTCGAGCAGCTGGGTGCGCTCGGGCGTGACGTTGCTCGGCATGACCACCTTGACCGGGTATCCCTTGTGCGCGCAGATCATCGCCAGGGAGATCCCGGTGTTGCCCGACGTCGGCTCGAGGATCGTCATGCCGGGGCCGATGGCGCCCTTCTCCTCGGCGTCCTCGATGAGCGAGCGCGCAATCCGGTCCTTGACCGAGCCGGTGGGATTTCGCGACTCGAGCTTGGCCCAGATGCGGACGCCCGGCTTGGGCGAGAGGCGGCGCAGCTCGACCAGCGGCGTGTTGCCGATCGCCTGCACGATGTCGCCGTAGCGACCACCGCACGGCTTGTTCTGGAGC
>DATFRW010000099.1:0-17075 GCA_035262945.1 Solirubrobacteraceae bacterium | reverse complement strand
GCCTGGAGGTTGGCGCGCCGGTCGCCGACGTTGGACCCGAGGCCGAGGTAGCCCCTCATCGCCCGTTCTCCACCAACAGCGCGAGCTGGCGCGACTGCGCGAGCAGCACGCCGTCGCGCGACCACACCTCGCCGTCCTCCTCGAAGAACCCGCCCTTCGCGGTCGAGGAGCGAAAGACCGCGAGCACCGGGCCGTCGGCGTCCGGCTGCGCGCGGAAGTGCACCGTGAGGTCGATGGTGGGCAGCGCCGCGGGCCGCGTGAGGCGCGGCATCGGCGAGGGCCACCACGCGTCGGCGAACATCGCCAGCGCGGCGGCGTCGAGGGGCTCGGGGTCCGCGAACCGCAGCCAGCCGCCGCTGAGCGCCTCGTCGGCGCCGGCAAACAGCGGCGCGCCCACCGCGGGACGCATGTCGAAGTGGCTCGTCATCGGCACCTCGGACGTCGGCGCGATCCGCGGGACCGCCTCGGGCTCGGGCACGTCGGGGGCCGCGCCGTCGTACTCGAGCACGCCGGCGAGCTCGACCGCGAACGCGCCGACCGCGAGGACGCAGTCGCGGCCGTCCTGCCTCAGGCGCGCGGTAAGGGTGCTCAGCGAGCGGCCGGTGCGCTCGACCGCGACGTCCACGCGCACGTCGCCCACGGCCGGCGGGCGCAGGTAGTGACAGGTCAGCGATCGCACGCGCCGCGCGGGGTCGTCGAGGGTGGCGATCATGGCCCGCAGCACGATGGCGGCGAGGTAGCCGCCGTTGGGCCCCAGCGAGGTCGACCAGCCAGCGTCGCAGGTCGCGCGCCACGCGCCGTCGCCGAGCGGCTCGACCGCGGTCGCGCGCGAGAACGCGCTCACTCGCCCGCCTGCCGCCAGACCTCGACCGAGACCGACTCGACCGGCAGCGGGATCGGCGGCTCGGGCTTGGTCGCCTTGACCCAGACCTCTTCGGCGTCGAAGTCGGCGAGGAGCCGGTCGGCCACCGCCGAGCACAGTCGCTCGAGGGTCTTGTAGGACCGCTGCTGGGCCGCGAGGGCGACGCGCTCGCACACGGCGGCATAGTCGACGGTGTCCTCGACCATGTCGGTGACCGTCGCGTCGCACTCGCCGACCTCGAGGCGCAGGTCCATGACGAGCCGCTGTCCGACCTCGCGCTCGGCGGCCGTCACGCCGTGGTGGGTGTAGAGCGAGAGCCCGGTGACCTCGATGGTCACCTCGGTCTGCGGCGTCTCGCGCTCCTCCTCGTCGTACTCGTCGTCCTCGAGCTCGTCGTCGAGATCGTCGTCGTCCTCAGGCGCCATGGCGGCGCAACGTAGCAGTCGCCACCGTGAGGGCGTCCTTCGTGGGCGCGACGTCGTGGACGCGGAAGACGGACGCGCCGCGCTCGAGCGCGAGGACGGTGGTGGCGACCGTCGCGGCGACGCGGTCGTGCGGGTCCTGGCGGCCGGTCAGGCGCCCGAGGAACGACTTGCGCGACGTGCCGATCACGACGGGAAAGCCGATGGCGACGATCTCCTGCAGGCGGTCGAGCAGCTCGAGGTTGTGGTCGAGCGTCTTGCCGAAGCCGATGCCGGGGTCGACGGTGATCCGCTCCTCGCGCACGCCCTCGCGGACGGCGAACTCGGCGCGCTCCTCGAGGAAGGCGCGCACGTCGTCGACGACGTCGTCGTAGCGCGGGTCGTCCTGCATCGTGCGCGGGTCGCCGAGCATGTGCATGAGACAGCAGTCGCAGCCGCGGTCCGCGACGAAGGCCGCCATCTCGGGCTCATGGCGAAAGGCGGTGACGTCGTTGACAAACGTGGCGCCGGCGTCGACCGCCGCGTCGGCGACCGTGAGCTTCATCGTGTCGACGCTGATCTGCGCGCCGGCGCCCCGCAGCGCGCGCACCACGGGAACGACGCGCCGTAGCTCCTCGTCGATGGGCACGGAATCGGCGCCCGGGCGCGTCGACTCGCCGCCGATGTCGACGATGTCGGCGCCCTCCGCCACGAGGTCGCGGGCGCGAGCGACCGCCTCGTCGTACGCGAACCACTCGCCCCCGTCGGAGAACGAGTCCGGCGTTACGTTGAGGATGCCCATGATCCGCGGGTCCATCGCCCGCGGATCGTATGCAGGCACGGCCGCGAAACACTGGCGAGTGCCACGCCGGCGGCCAGGACCGGCAGCGCGCCCGCGAGCAGCAGCGTCCAGCGGGCGCCGATCGCGGCCACCAGCAGGCCGCCGCCGACGAGCGCGACGAGCTCCGCGCCGTTGCGCCCGGCGCTGTACGCGGCCCACGCGCGGCCGCGCAGTTCGTCCGGGACGCGCGTGTGGATGAGCGTGCGCACGACGACGTTCTTCGTCCCGTGGCCGATGCCCCCGACGAGGTACGCGGCGAGCGCGAACGGCAGCACGAGCCACAGCGTCGGCAGCGCGAGCCCGGCGCCCTGCACGGCCATCGCGACGAGCGCGACGGTCGCGTAGCGCGCCGCCGGCACACGCGAGGCGACGAGCGTGGAGCCGATCACCATCCCGGCCGTCCACAGCGTCATGAGCGTGCCGTAGCCCGCGTCGCCCGCGTGCAGCACGTCCTTGGCGAAGAAGACCTCGGCGGTCGCCGACGCCGTCATGAACAGCAGCGACACGAACGCCGCGACGATCACCGGCGCGAGGACGGCGTCGCCGAGGAGGAACGCGAAGCCGTCGCGCGCGCGGTCGCCCGCCCGGGCCGCCCCGTTCGGCGCCCGCCGCGCGTGCAGCGCCTGGGCGGCCGCGGCGACGGCGAGGAAGCTCGCGGCGTTGACGAGCAGCGCGATCTGCGTTCCGCCCGTCGCAGCGAGCAGGCCGCCGAGGATGGGCCCCACGGTGAAGCCGAGGTAGCGGGCCGCCTCGATGCGCCCGTTTGCCGCGGCGACGTCGCCGCCCAGCGCCGGGACGAGCGCGAACTCCGCCGGCTGCGCGAGCGCGACGCCGACACCGAGCAGCGCGGTCAGCGCGAGCGTCGCGGCGAGGTCGCCGAAGGCGAGCGCGAGCACGCCCGCGATCGCCGCCTGCGCGAGCGAGACGTCGCGCAAGAGACGCCGGCTCTCGACGCGGTCGGCGAGCAGGCCCGCCGCGCCGCCGAGGACGACCGACGGCGCCCAGAGGGCGATGAACAGCGCGGCGACCGCGATCCCCGATCCGGTGCGCTCCTGCACGTGGAGCGCGAGCGGGATGAGGCCGAGGAAGTCGCCCAGCGCCGACAGGCCCACCGCTCCCGTGAGCAGCCGGCGGTCGCGCATGGCTCAGGCGCCCGCCGCCTGCATGTTGCGCGCGGCGTGCTCCATGGTCAGCGCGCGCTTCTCGGACGGCGAGAACTCGACGACGAGCGCGTCCTCCTCGACCACCACGTTGTGCGAGGGCGGGAGGTAGTAGGCCTGGCCGGCCGTGATCGTGTCCTGCGTCCCGTCGGCGTAGTCGACGCGCAGGCGGCCCTCGATCAGGTAGCCCCAGTGCGGGCTCTGGCACGCGTCGTCGGGCAGGCCCTTGAACAGCGGCGCCGTCTCGACTCCCGCGCTCAGGCGCTCGACCGCGATCGTCATCCCGCCGCCGTCGATGGCGCGCGTCGTCGCGACGTCCGCCTCGAACTCGACCGGGATCTCGTCCTGTGAATAGGCCGGCATGTGGCGCTCCTCTCCGTTGAATCGAATGCCGGGGAGAGCGTGCCGACGAGCCGGTGTGCCGTCATGCGTGGCGGCACCCATTTCGGGCGTCGCCGGTACTCATTTACGCGACACCGGCCGCCAGCGCGTAGGACGCGGCGGCGGCACGTGCCGCGCGTCCGGATACGCCGATCTTGTCGTAGATGTTGGCGATGTGGCGCTCGACGGTGCGGACGCTGAGCACGAGCTCGGTCGCGATCTCCTGGTTCGAGCGACCGCGCGCGACGAGCCGCAGGACCTCGACCTCGCGCGCGGTCAGGCCGGCCGGCGCCGCGGCGGCGACGCGCTCGACCGCCGCACCGAGGGAGCGCAGGGTGTCGTCGGCGGCGCGCGCCTCGCGCTCGGCCGCCTCGTCGTGGCCGAGGGCGCGTAGGGCGCGGGCGAGGTTGCGGCGCGCATGCGCCGCCTCCCAGCGGCCGCCCGAGCGCGCGTACAGATCGACCGCGTCCTCGAACGCCTGGCGCGCGGCCGGCCACTCGCCGTCGCCGGCGGCGAGCTGGCCATCGGCGTAGGCGGCCGCGGCCGCGCTCGCAGTGGTGCCGGTCGTCTCGGCGATCGTCCGCAGCTCCGCCGCCGCCTCCTGCGCCGCGTCGCGTTCGCCGGTGGCCAGGCGCGCCCGGACGAGGACCTCGAGCGCCGGAGTGCGGTCGGTCACGCCCCCGGCGGGGATCCGCCGCAGCGCGCGCTCGGCCTCGTTGGCCGCGGTGGCCGCGTCGCCCCGGTCGAGCGCCAGCGACGCGCGCACGAGCGGCGCGAGGAAGTGCCCGTCGGCGGCGTCGAGCAGCCGGCCCGCTTCGTCGAACTGGCCCTCCCGGCGGCGCAGCTCGGCGAGTCGGACCATCCCGTCGGCGATGCGGTTGGGATGGATGTCCGCGAGCGGCCCGAGGTTCGCGCGCAGCTCGGCCTCGGCCGCGCTCCAGTCGCCGCGCCAGATGAGGATGTCGGCGTAGTGCGCCCGGCAGGCGGCGAAGGTCAGCCGGTCCGACCACTGCTCGCAGAAGCCCTTGACGTGCTCGCACCACTGCGCGGCGCGCTCGAAGTCGCGGACGCGCTTGCAGGCGTCGATGAGGTAGCAGCAACAGCTGGAGATCGCATCGAGGTCCGCGAGTTCGCCCGCGACCGCGGCGGCGGTCGCCTCGTCGAGGCGGCGCATCCCGTCCTCGACCTCGCCCTCGCAGACGAAGGCGAGCCCCTCGAGCGCGAGCGCCATCATGGCGATGTCCACCACGCCGGCGTCGCGGCCGATGACCCTCGCGTCGGCGGCATACGTCCGTGCGCGAACGGGGTCGCGATCGACTTGGAGCGCGAGGTGGCCGCGCACGAGCGTGATCCAGCCCTGCTCGGCGCCGGGCGGCAGGTCTTCCAGCAGCCGGTCGGCGCGCTCCAGCCACCCGAGCCCGACCGCGACGTCGGCATGGAAGTAGACCTCGCCGAACGCAAGCTGGAGCGCGATGCGCGCGGCCGCCCGCGGGTCGCCCGCCTGCCGATGGAGGCGGTAGGCGCGGTGCAGGTACCGGATGGCCGCCTCCTGCTCGCCGAGCCACCTGCACGCCATCCCGAGGCCCTCGTACCCCGTCGCCGACGGCGCCTTCTCGATGGCGGCGTCGAAGGCCTCACGCGCGGCCTCCCACTCGCCCGCCGCGAGCGCGGCGCGGCCGGCCTCCTCCTCGCCGAGCGCAGCCCCCTCGAGCATGGGCTGAGCATACGCGCGTGGCCGGCGCGGGCCGGCGAAGCGCGATCAGCGGTGCCGGCCCGCGCCTGAGCGCCGGATCGTCGATGCCTGACGGTGCACGCGGGCGGAGGGACAGTGATTCGCACGGCCCTCGCCCGCGGGTGCCGTCAGGCGCGGCGAGGCGGCGCTCAGGCGCGGGCCGGCGGCCAGGGGCGGACCTGTCGGGAAGCCCGCCCCTGGCCGCCGGCCTACGCGACCACCATCGCTCTCGGCGCCGGCGCGCGCTCGCCGAGGGCCAGGCCGGTCTCCGTGTCGAACGCGTGCAGCGCAGCCGCGTCGAGCGCGAGCGTGACCTCGTCCCCCGCCCGGACGCGGAAGCGCCCATCGACGCGGGCGGTGAACTGCGAGCGCTCGTCGGCGAGCAGCATGCCGTCGTCGGCGTCGTCGGATTCCTGTGCCGCGAGGACCGCGTCGGCCGAGAAGCGCGGCGCGTCGACGGCGAAGATGAGATGGCTCTCCGAGCCGAGCTGCTCGACGACGTCGACCTTCACGCGCAGGCGCGGCAGCGCCGGGTCGGTCGCCGGGCCGACCCCCTCGAAGTCGGTCGGCCGCACGCCGAGGATCACGCGCCTGTCGAGCCCGCGCAGCGGCGAGCCGGGCGGAAGCGCGATCCGGTAGCCGTCGAACGTGACCTCGTCGCCGGCGATCTCCGCCTCGACGAGGTTCATGGCGGGCGAGCCGATGAACGCGGCCACGAAGAGGTTGGCCGGGCGGTGGAACAGCTCCTGCGGTGTGTCGCACTGCTGCAGGACGCCGTCGCGCAGCACGGCCACGCGCGAGCCGAGCGTCATCGCCTCGACCTGGTCGTGGGTGACGTAGACCGTCGTGATGCCGAGCCGCTCATGCAGGCGCGTGAGCTGCGAGCGCATCGAGACGCGCAGCTTCGCGTCGAGGTTCGAGAGCGGCTCGTCCATGAGGAACGCCGCGGGTTCGCGGACGATCGCGCGGCCCATCGCCACGCGCTGGCGCTGGCCGCCGGACAGCGCGCCAGGGCGGCGCTCGAGCAGCTCGCTGAGCCCGAGCACGTCGGCGACCTCGGCGACGCGCCGCTCGCGCTTGGCCTTCTCGACGCGGCGCAGCCGCAGGCCGAAGCCGAGGTTGCCGCGCACCGTCAGGTGCGGGTAGAGCGCGTAGTTCTGGAAAACCATCGCGATGTCGCGCTTGCGCGGCTCGAGCCGCGTGACGTCGCGCTCGCCGATGTGGATCGTGCCCGCGGTCGGCTCCTCGATCCCGGCGATGAGGCGCAGCAGCGTCGACTTGCCGCAGCCGGACGGGCCGACGAGCACCATGAACTCGCCGTCCTCGATCTCGAGGTCCACACCGTCGACCGCCACCGGGCCGTGGCGAAACGCCTTGGTCAGTTCGGTCAGGCGGATGCCGCCCATGTGCTTCTCACCTCGTCAACGTGATCTTGGACAGTCCAAACGGGGCGTCGACGTCGACGCCGCGGCGCTCCGCGAGCCCCACGGCGAGCAGCTGCGCGGGGACGATCGCGACCGCCGGCCCCAGCCACTCGGGCACGTCGACGAGCTCCAGGAACGGGTCGCCGAACCAAGGGTCGTTGCCGATCGCGGCGACGCGAGCTCCCCGCTCGCGCGCGGCGGCGACGAGCTCGCGCATCGAGCCCTCGGTCGGGCCGGCCGGCGCGATGGCGAGCAGCGGCTGGCCGGGACCGACCGTGGCGATCGGACCGTGGAGCAGGTCGGCGGGCGAGTACGCCTCGGCCACGATCCCCGTGAGCTCGCGGACCTTGAGCGCGGCCTCGTACGCGGTGGAGTAGTGCGCGCCGCGGCCGACGACGGTGAGCCGCTCCCAGCCGGCCGCGACGTTCGCGGCATCGTCGGCGTCCCCGGTGAGCGAGAGCTGGTCGGCGAGCGCGCCGGGGAGGCGCGCGACGTCGGCGGTCAGCGCGGCATCGCCCTCCGCGCACACTGCCGCGATCGCGGCGAGCGAAGCGGTGTAGGTCTTCGTCGCGGCGACCGAGCGCTCCTCGCCGGCGCGGAGATCGAGGACGTGGCCTGCCACGGCGGCGAGCGGCGACGTCGGGTCGTTCGTGATCGCCGCCGTCAGCGCGCCCTGGCGCGCGCCCTCGGCGACGACGCTCACCACGTCCGGCGACGCACCCGACTGAGAGATCCCGATCACGACCGCGTCGATGAAGCGCGGCGGCGCGTCGTAGAGCGTGTGCAGCGACGGGGTCGCCAGCACGACCGGCAGCCGCAGCATGCGGCCGAACACGTGCTGCGCATAGCGCGCCGCGTTGTCCGAGGAGCCGCGGGCGGCGATGACCGCGTAGCGGGGACGGCGGCGGCGCAGGTCGCCCGCCAGGGCGCGGATCGCGGCGCGCTCGCGGTCGAGCAGCCGCGCGACGACCTCGGGCTGCTCGGCGATCTCGGCCCTAACGAGCGACATGCTCGCCTCCCGCCACCAGCGCCCGCTGGACCTCGAGCCGGTCGTCGAGGACGACGACGTCCGCCGGCGCGCCGACGGCCAGCCGACCGAGGTCGGCGCGACCGACGATCCGCGCGGGCACCGTGCTCGCCGCGGCCAGCGCCGCCTCGAGCTCTGCGCCCAGCGCGTGCAGGTTGCGCACCGCCTCGATCATCGTCAGCGCGCTGCCGGCGAGCGTGCCGTCGGCGCGGCGCACGACGCCGCCCTCGGCGGTGACCTCGGTGCCGCCGAGCATGTAGCGCCCGTCGCCGAGCCCCGCCGCGGCGGTCGCGTCGGTGACCAGCGCGAAGCGGCCCACCGCCGCCTGCCAGGCGACGAGCACCGTCTCGCCCGCGAGGTGGTGCCCGTCGACGATCACCTGCACCGTGACGTCGTGGCGCGCGAGTGCCGCCATCGCGATGCCCGGGTCGCGCGGCACGCTCGGGCGCATCGCGTTGAAGAGATGCGTCACCGTGCGCGCGCCACGGTCGAAGGCGAGGTGCGCCTCGGCGGCGGTCGCATCGGAGTGCCCGCACGACGCGGTCACGCCGCGCGCGACAAGCTCGTCGATGAGCTCGAAGGCGCCGTGCAGCTCGGGCGCGAGCGTCATCTCGCTCACGGGGCCGGCGTCGAGCAGCCGGCGCAGCACCGCGAGGTCGGGCGCGAGGCAGCCCTCGGCGTCGTGCGCGCCGAGCCTGCGCGGCGACAGGAACGGGCCCTCGAGGTGCGCGCCGATGATCCGCGGGCCGCAGTGCCCGACCGGCATCGCGCCGAGCGCGGTGGCCAGATCGACTTCGGGCGCGGTGATGAACGTCGGCTGGAACGCCGTGACGCCCGTGGCCAGGAGCGCCTCGCCGGCGCGCAGGTAGGCGTCGGTGTCCGCCGTCTGGAAGTCGACGCCCGCGAAGCCATTGACCTGCAGGTCGACGAAGCCGGGCGCCGCGATGCCCCGCCCGCCCCCGCCGCCGACGCCGAGCGCCATGACGACGCCGTCCTCGACGGCGACGTCCCCGAGCATGAGCTTGCCGTCGACGAGCGCGGCGGCGACGCCGAGCCTCATCGCGCGGCCTCCCGGATGCTGCCGGCCGCGGACAGCCGCGCGCGGGCCTCGCCGGCGTCGACGTCGGCGAGCAACATGACCAGCGCGACCTCGAGCTCGTCGTCCGCGCTCGCCAGCGCCGCGCGCGCAGCTTCCGCGTCGCAGCCGGCACCGGCGCAGCAGATGCGCACCGCGCGGTCGCGCAGCTTCGCGTTCGCGACGCGCATCGAGCTCATGAGGTTCCCGTAGGTTCGCCCGCGCCGGACCATGAGCGCGGTGGAGAACGCGTTCAAAGCGAGCTTCTGTGCCGTGCCGGCCTTCAGGCGCGTCGATCCGGCGATGACCTCGGGGCCGACCGCGAGCACGATTGAGTGCTCAGCTTCGCGCGCGAGCGGCGAATCCGGCACGCACACGACGGCGGCGGTGAGGGCGCTCACGTCGGCGGCGGCGCGCAGCGCGCCCAGCGCATACGGCGTGCTCCCCGATGCCGACACCGCGACCACGACGTCGTCGGGCAGCGGCCCGAGCGCGCGCAGCTCGGCGGCGCCCGCCGCCGCATCGTCCTCCGCCGCCTCGCGCCGCGGCCCGGCAGGCAGCTCCGCTCCGGCGACAAGCGCGACGACGGCGTCGTCGGGGACCGAGAACGTCGGCCCCCACTCGGCGGCGTCGGCCGCGGCCATCGCACCCGCCGACCCGGCGCCGACGTAGACCACGCGCCCGCGCCCCGCCGCCGCATCGACCAGCGCGGCGATCGCGCCCTCCGCCTCGCGCAGCGCGTCGAGCACGACCGCGTTGGCGTCGTTGAGCGACCGCACGACCTCCGGAGTCGCCCGCAGGTCGAGGTCCGCCAGCGAGGCGTCGTGGCCCTCGGTGATCATTGCGAGGGCTTCCTCCGGAAGTCGCCGGTCGCGAGGGTCGAGTTATGACGCGCTGTCACGCCCGGACCCCCGGCAGCATCGCGTCGCAGAGCACGTCCCACACCGCCGCGGGATCGCTCCCGGCCAGCGCGCTCATGTGCCCGCAGGCCTCGAAGGCCCACGTCCAGAGGTCGTCGATGCCGGCCTCGCGCGCGGCGCGAACGGCGGTGCGGATGTCCTCCGCGTCCGACGGCTCCAGACGGAAGCCCTGGATCCACAGCTGAGGCTGGACGCCGTGCTCGCCGGCCAGGCTCACGACGCGTTGCGCGTACTCGCCGACCATTGCCCCGGCGTCCTCGCCGAAGGCCTTCCAGTACGGGTCGGTGCCGAAGGTGTGCAACCCGGGCAGCGATGCCACCCTCGCCCAGTCCGAGATCCCGTGGACGCCGCCCGTGAGCGGCAGCAGGCAGACCGCCGCCTTGGCGCCCTGGCCCGCCGCGTGCGCCACGAAGTCACCGACGAAGTCGACGAGACAGCGCTCGCGGAAGGCGAGCACCTCGGGCGTCAGCTCGAGCGGCAGCTCCCGGCCGAAGCGTTCGGCGCAGTGCTCGCAGCGACAGCCCCAGCGTTCCTGTGACAGGCCGAAGTGCTCCGGGTGCACCCAGTGGGGCTCGTCGCAGAAGATGCGGTCGGCGCCGGTGTCGATCGCGGCGTCGATCCACTCGTGGATGAACGCGCGCACGCGCGGGTCGTTGGGGCAACCGCTCGGCGTCTGCGTCCCATCGTCGAGCACCTGCCCGACGTCGCGGCGGTGCGAGGTGAACCGGCTCTCGGCCTCGCCGCCGAACATCTGGCACACGCCCCAGGGCGCGATCTGCACCTCGAGGCCGGCGTCGTGCGACGCGGCGACGATCCGCCCCATCGTCTCGCGGTAGTACGCGAGGTCGTTCTCGGTGAACGTGTGCAGCACGCCGGTGAACCCGCGCGCGGCGAGCTGCTCCATGTCGGCCGCCACGTGGCGCGTGATGCGGCTGCCGAAGTAGGCCGCGCCCGCGCTCACCCCTTCACCGCCCCGGCCGTCATACCGAGCATGAGCCGCTTGCGCATGAGCAGGAAGAAGAGGATCACCGGCACCGTGTAGATGACGCTCGTCGCCATCACCGCCCCCCAATCGGTGTCGCCGCGGCCGACGAACTGCTGGAGCACGAGCGGGAGCGTCTTCTTCTCCTCGGTGTCCATGAACGTCAGCGCGAGCATGAACTCGTTCCACGCCGCGATGAACGACAGCGTCGCCGTCGCGATCAGCCCGGGGCCCGCGATCGGGAGGATCACCCGGAACATCGCCCCCACGCGCGTCGCGCCGTCGGTCATGGCGGCGTGCTCGAGCTCCTCGGGGATGGTCAGGATGAAGCCGCGCATGATCCAGATCGCGAGCGGCACGGTGAAGGCGAGGTACGCGACGACCAGGCCCTGATAGGTGCCGATCAGGTTCGCGTTCCGCATGAGCACGAACAGCGGGATGATCAGCACGACCAGCGGGAACATCTGCGTGGTCAGGATCAGCATGAGCAGCGTGCGCTTCAGCGGCACCTCGAGGCGCGCGAGCGCGTAGGCGGCCATCCCCGCCACGAGCACGCAGATCAGCGTCGTCGCCGTCGCGACGATCAGCGAGTTGGCGAGCGCCCGGCCGACGTGGCCCTCGGTGAACACGCGGGTGTACTGGTGCCACTGCGGATCGTTGGGCCAGAGGTCCGGCGTGCGCGTGTAGATCTCGCTGCGCGGCTTCAGCGACGTGATCACCACGTAGTAGATGGGGAACAGCGCGAACGCCGAGACGGCCAGCGCGCAGACATACATCCAGCCGCGGCGCAGCATCCACCTCATGTCCGCGCCTCCTTGCCGATCAGCCGCACGTAGGCGATCGAGAAGACCAGCAGCACCAGGAAGAGGACGACCGCGATCGCCGCGCCAGTGCCGAAGTGGCCGAGCGCGAACGCCTCGCGGTAGCTCGTCACCGCGGCGGTGTCGGCCGCGCGATCGGGAACCCCCGGCGCGAGCACGTACACCTGGTCGAAGATCTTGAAGTCCCAGATCGTCGAGAAGATCACGAGGACCGCGAGGATCGGGCGCAGGAGCGGCAGGGTGACGAGCCGGAAGCGCTGCATCGCGTTGGCGCCGTCGACCGCGGCCGCGTCGAGCGTGTCCTTGGGCACGGTCTGCAGGCCGGCGAGCAGGCTCAAGGCGATGAACGGGAACGACTGCCAGACGACCACGACGAACATCGCCACGTACGCGCTGTTGCGATCTGCGAACCAGGCGTAGTCCTTGAAGTGGTCGAAGCCGAGGCCGACGAGGGCCCAGTTGACGAAGCCGTAGCGGTCGTCGAAGAGCCACTTGAAGATCGAGCTGGCGGCGATCGCGGGGACCGCCCACGGCAGCAGGACCGCCAGCGAGAAGAACCAGTTGAAGCGCAGGCGCTGGTTGAGCAGCAGCGCCACGCACATGCCGAGGACCATCGTCCCGATCACGCAGGCGGAGCCGAAGACGACGGTGTTGACGAGCGACGTGCGCAGCTGCTCGTCGGTGAAGACCTCCTTGTAGTTCTCGAGGCCGATCCAGGTGCTCGTGCCGTTGATGAGGTCGCCGAGCCGCGTGTCAGTGAACGACAGCCAGATCGTCTTGACCAGCGGGTAGCCGACCAGCCCGACGATGATCGTCATCGCTGGCAGCAGGAGGATCACGGGCAGCGTCAGCTTCGACGCCGCCCGCATCACCCGCTCGGCGGCGCTGGGCCGCGGAGCGCGAAGGCGCCCCGCGGCCACCGCCTGGCCGGACGTGGTGCTCACCCGGCGAACTCCTCGTCCATCTTCTTGGCGAGGTTCTGCGCGGCCTGTTGCGGCGTCTGCTTGCCGCGCATGACCTTCTGGATCTCACCGTCGAAGATGTTCGCGCCCTCCAGCGCGCCCCACCGCGGCGACGGCGGGTACACGGCGGAGTGGTCGAGCAGCTGCTCGGCGAACGGCTTGCGGACGGGGTCGTCCAGGTATCCGGACGCCTTGATGCCGCCGACCGTGCCGGGCAGGAACCCGATCTCGCCCGTGAACTTGTTGAGGTTCGCCGGCTCGAGCATGTAGTCGACGAACGAGTTCGCGAGGTCCTTGTTCTTCGAGCCGTTGAACACGACGAGGTGGCTGCCGCCCGCGAAGGCGGTGTCCTTGCCGCTCGGACCGGCCGGCTCGAGCTCGGTGCCGATCTTGGCCTTCATGCCCGGCTTGGTCTGGATGATCGAGTTGTAGGTCCAGCCGCCGCCGATGAGCATCGCGATGTCACCGTTGATGAAGGCGGTCTGTGCGTCGGGCTCCTCCCACCCGATCGCCGCCTTCGGCGTCAGGCCCTCCTTGTAGAAGTCCGTGTAGAAGCGGATCGCCTCGACGGCCTGCGGGGTGTTGAGCTCCGACGTCCAGCTGCTGCCGTCCTGCTTGGCGATCTGCCCGCCCGCCTGCCAGATCGTCGGCAGGTACATGTGCTCGGTCAGGCCCGTGTAGCCGGTCGGGTAGATGCCCGGGACCTTGGCCTTGATCGCCTTGGCCGCCGCGATCATCTCGTTCCAGTTCGTCGGCGGCTTCACGCCGGCCTTCGCGAGCACGTCCTTGCGGTAGATCAGCGCGCGCGACCCGGCGTACCACGGCTTGCCCCAGATCTTGCCGTCGAGCGTGGCGGCGTCGATGAGGCTCGACACGTAGACGCCCGGCTTGGGCTTGGCCACCTGCTCGAACGCCCCTTCGTCGGCGAACTCCGGCGTCCACGTCGTGCCCATCTCGGCCACGTCGGGGGTCTTGCCGCCGGCGATCGACGTCACGAACTTGTCGTGCGCCTGCGCCCACGGGACGAACTCGATGTTCACCGTCGTCCCCGGATGGGCGGTCTGGAAGGACGTCGCGTAACCCTTGACGACGCCCTGGATCTTGGGCGAGCCCGGATCCATGATCCAGACGTCGACCGAACCGGACAGCTTGGCCGGAGCGGCCGACGTGCTCGCCTTGTCGCTACTGCTGTTGTCGCTCCCGCCACAGGCGGCGAGCGCCACGCTCACGGCGGCAAGCGCCGCGAGCAACACCTTTGGAGTCCTCACTCTTCCTCCTCGTGGCAGGCCGCCCCCGACACGACGACCTCTCTCCCTAAACAACCGAAAACTGCGTGCTCGTGCTACCGGGCTCCCAGCGCAGGCCGGAGCTCCGTCACGAGCCGATACCGATCACCGCGATAGATCGAACGGACGAACTCCACCACCTCCCCTCCCTCACTCGTGCTGGTCCGCTCGAACAAGAAGGCCGGCGCGTGCAGCGGCACGCCCAGGACCTCGGCCTCCTCCTCGTTCGTGACGGTCGGTTCGATGGTTTGCGTCCCGGCGACGACGACGGTGTCGTAGCGCTGGGCGAGCAAGTCGTAGAACGAGTGGCCCTCGAGGTCGCGCCGCGTGAGCCCCGGCGCGATGCGCTGGGGCACGTGCAGGACCTCGATGGCCATCGTCTCGCCGTCTGCCAGTCGCAGGCGGCGGATGACCCAGACGCGATCGGCCGGCGAGACCCGCAGGCGCGCGCCGAGCTTGGCGCCCGCGCTCGCCTCTTCGAACGACAGCACCCGGCTGCCCGGGCGCATGCCGCGCTGGCGCATGTCCTCGGAGAACGAGGTCATCGTCAGCGGCAGCGCGATCTTCGGCTCGGCGACGTATGTGCCCGAGCCGTGGCGGCGCAGGAGCATGCCCTCGCGCACGAGCTCGTCGATGGCCATGCGCAGCGTCGGCCGCGAGACCCCGAGCTGCGACGCGAGACGCCGCTCCGACGGGATCGCCGCGCCGATCTCCAGGCCGCCGACGAGGTCGAGCAGCGCATCGCGGGCCAACTCCTGCTTCGATGTCGCGCCGTTTTGGTCTACACCACTTGCCACGTGTCTCTCTCCCATTGCCCCTTGCGGAGCGCGCGGCAAGCTACACCTGGCTCGTGGGATTGGTCAATACCAATCTTGAACCACTTTCGCCGTTTTGGCTCTACGGCGGCGATCCAGTGGTCAAGTCTGGCGCGTCAGCGCTCGCGTCGTGAAGGCGATGAGCTCATCGTTGAGACGCTCGCGGTGGGTGACGAACGGCCAGTGCGATGCGTTCTCGTAGACCACCAGCGTGCAGTCGTCGATCATCTCCGCCGCCCGCCGGCCTGACACCTCGAACGGGACGAGGGCATCCTGGTCGCCGTGCACGATCAGCGTCGGCACCGTGAACGACGCCATGTCGCCGCGCAGGTCGGTCTCGGTGTGGGTTCGCACGGTGTCGATCGAGGCCTTCGGCGACGAGGGCAGGAACAGGCCAAGCGCCCACCCCATCAGCGCGTCCGAGACCGACACGCCCGGCAGGTCGGTGCCCAACGCGGCCGGCCCGAGGTCCGCGAGATACCCGGGGCGATCGGCGCGCAGGGCGGCGACGATCTGGTCGAACGCGGCCGCGTCGACGCCTTCGGGGTTGGTCTCGTCGCGCAGCAGGTACGGCAGCGTCGGGCTGATCAGCGCGACGCGGGCCACGCGGCCGGCGCCGTGGCGCGTCAGGTATCGCGCGACCTCGCCGCTGCCATGGAGTGGGAGACGAGCGTGATGTCGCGGAGGTCGAGGTGGTCGATGACGGCGGCGAGGTCGTCGGCCAGCGTGTCGAAGTCGTAGCCGTCGCCGGGCTGATCGGACCGGCCGCACCCGCGGCGGTCGTAGGCCACGCAGCGCAGCCCCTGATCGACGAGCTCGGGCAGCTGGTACTCCCACATGTCGGAGTGCAGGCCCCAGCCGTGGACGAAGACGACCGGGTCGCCGGAGCCCCAGTCGCGGAAGAACAGAGCGGTGCCGTCGGTGGTGTTCAGGTAGGGCATGCCCTCGACTACAGCGAACAGCGGGCCGCTCGTCGATTACCCCGGAGGTCATGGTTCTTGCGCGGAACGGGCGCGGCGCGCCCGCGCGCGATCGCCGCGCGCGCCCGCCATCCGCAGGACGAGCTCGCCCGTGGCGACCTCGATCGCCCCAAGCGCCACCGCCCGTGCGCGCAGCGCGACATGCAGGTCGTAGTGATCGCCCTGGAATCGGCGTCGCGGGATGCCCAGTTGCGTGGCGAAGGCGTGGAGCTCGTCGAAGTCCGCGTCGCTGACCATGTGGCACCAGCGCGTTACCGGCAGCCCGGCGTCCGGGTACTCGCGCAGGGGATCGACGAGCACGGCCATCGCGGCATCCTTGCAGCGATGACTTTCGGCGGCTCGCGCGATCTGTACTCATATGACCCCCATCGCGCATGTGGGTGCGTTCCCCGTGGAGGAGCTCGCCGTGCCGCTCGCGTACGGCGGCTTCGCGGTCTGGCTCGCGGCCCGCGCCTGGGTTGCGCGATCGGCTCGGAGGGTCGTACGTCGACGAGAGAGGAGCGAAGGATGAGCCTTCCCAACGTGGTTTCCCGCGACGAGTGGCTGGCAGCCCGCAAGGAGCTGCTGGCCAAGGAGAAGGAGCTCACGCGGCGCCGCGACGCGCTCAGCGTCGACCGGCGCAACCTGCCCATGGTCCGCGTCGAGAAGGAGTACGCGTTCGAGGGACCTGAGGGGTCCGCCACCCTGCTGGACCTCTTCGACGGCCGCCTGCAGCTCGTGCTCCAGCACTTCATGTTCGACCCGACCTGGGACGAGGGCTGTCCCGGCTGCAGCGCCGCCGTCGACGAGATCGCGCCCGGCCTGCTCGACCACATCCATGTGCGCGACACCTCGTTCGCCCTCGTCTCGCGCGCGCCGCTCGCGAAGCTCGAGGACTACAAGGCCAGGAAGGGCTGGAACGTGCCCTGGTACTCGTCGTACGGCAGCGACTTCAACTACGACTTCTGCGTCACGGTCGACGAGTCGGTCGCGCCGGCGGTCTACAACTACGCGACCAAGGCCGAGCACGAGGCGCGCGGCACCGGCTACTACTTCGACGCCGAGCAGCCGATCGAGCAGCCGGGCATCAGCTGCTTCCTGCGCAACGGCGACGCGATCTTCCACACGTACTCCACGTTCGGGCGCGGGCCGGAGTGGCTGGGCGGCGCGTACTCGTGGCTGGACCTGACGGCGCTTGGCCGGCAGGAGGAGTGGGAGGAGCCGAAGGGACGGGCCGACCGCGCCCGCGAGTCGCTGCCCTTCTTCGCGAGCTAGGCGAGCTCGGGCTTCTCTGGGAGATCGAGACCGCGCGCCTCGACGCCGCCGCCGGCGAGGCCGGGACGCGGCAGGGGGCGCGGGGCCTCGCGCGGGCGCTCGGGAGCGGGCTCGCCGGTGATCGGCGGGCCCGGAGGCGGCGGGGCCTCGGC
>DATFRW010000098.1:0-2749 GCA_035262945.1 Solirubrobacteraceae bacterium | reverse complement strand
CGGCTAGCCTCCTGGTCGTGGGTCCACCTGACCTTGCCGGGGTCACCGACATCTACCAGCCGCTTCGGTAGCTGTGGACGAGTCACAGATCGTGGAGGAGCAGGTGCTCGTGCGCGAGCTCGGGCGTCTCGGCGGCGGCCGCGGCGGCCGATTCGGGGCAGAGCGCGCGGCCAAGCGCATCCGCACCGACCGCTGCGAGGAGGCGCTGGAGTGCGACACGAGCCCGGACGAGGTGCTCCGCGCCACCGCGGTCGTGCTGGCGCGACTGGGGCGGCTCCTGGACGACGCGCCAACGTCGTCTGACGAGGAGGTCTGGGCGGTCGTCGGTGGCGGCGCCGGAGGCCTGAACCCGGTGGTGGTGCGCGTGGAGGCCGATCGCCTCGGCGGGGGCGGGTGCCGCGCGGTCGTCCGCGCGTGCGCGAAGGAAGGACTGATCAAGCAGCGGGCCGCGCAGAAGACCGCGGCTCGTGTCCGCGACGAGCTGGCCGCGGAGTCGCGGTCGCGGGCGTGACGCAAGAGCACGTGGCGATGTGCCCGAACGCGTAGGTGCGCGCTCTCACACCCGGCCGTAGCGCGGCTCGTCACCCTCCTCCGTCCCTCGTTCCCACCAACTCGGAGGAGCCCCATATGTCCTACCTTCGCGGACGCGTCACCTACGCGAACGTCATGGCGACCGCTGCCGTCTTCCTCGCGCTCGGCGGCACGTCCTACGCCGCCGTGACCATCACCGGAAAGGACGTCAAGGACTCGTCGTTGACGGGCCGCGACGTCAAGAACTCCTCGCTCACCACGAGGGACATCAAGGACGGATCGCTGCTCGCCGCCGACTTCAAGGGCGGCCAGCTCACCGGAGGTGCCGCGGGCAGCCAAGGCACGCGCGGCGAGGCGGGCGCGACCGGCGCGGAAGGGCCGAAGGGCGACACCGGCGCCACCGGCGCGACCGGCGCGCAGGGGCCGAAGGGCGACACCGGCGCGACCGGCCTGCAGGGCCCCAAGGGCGACACGGGACCCGCCGGATCGGCGGCGGCGTACGCGACGATCGACAAGAGCGGCGTGACGTACTTCGAGCACCACAAGAACCTGACCAACGCGGACGTCACGCACCCCGCCACCGGCGTCTACTGCGTGCTGCCCCACTACGACGTCTCGGTGGCGTCGCCGTTCAGCGAGGCGGCCATCGTGTCGTCCTTCACGATGGATACCGGACTCAGCTACACGATCTGCGGTCGCGCCGGCGCCACGATGGTCAAGACGTACAACGTCGACGGCACCCCGGCCGACCACAGCTTCACCGTCTGGCTCGACGGCTGAGCCCCGCTCACGCGGGCCAGCGGTGCCGCGGCTCGAGCTCACGCGCGCGCGCCATCGTCGCCTCGTCGATGGCGCCCGGCGCGAGCTCGTGGTCGTGGCGTCGCTCGGCGAGGATCGCCTCCTCGACGACCGGGACGGTCACGCCGGGCGCGGCGTCGTCGAGCGCGCCCGCGGTCGACGGGTCCCAGGCGAGGTCCAGCGCTCGGTAGACCTCGAAGAGCACCGCCCGCAGCCGCTCGCCGCCACGAACGAGCACGAACGCGCTCAGCATGGCGCCGCCGCGCACGACCCGCTGGGCGGTGCCGACCAGCTTGATGCGTCCCGCCGCGCTGACCGTGTACGCGCCCGCGCAGTATTCGCCCGGGATCTCGCCGACCCGCGCGTCGACGCCGAGGCTCGCGATCGCGCCCGCCAGGAGGTCGGAGCCATCGCGGAAGCGATCGTGCAGGCCGGCAGTCGCGTCGGGCGCGGGCATGATCTCCTCGTAGATCAGCGACTCCTCGTCGTAGGCCGCCGCGTGGCCTCCGGCGAGCCGCACGATCGGTTCGAAGCCGTCGTCGCGCGCCGCCGTGCCCGCCTCCTCGAACCCGGGCATGAGAGCGTCGAGGCGGCCGAAGGCCAGCGTCGCGCCGGGCCGGTAGAGCCGGACCGTCGGCTCGACCTCGCCGCGCGCGACGCGCTCGAGCAGCGCGTGCGACAGCGCGATGTCGAGCGCCGGCGCGTCCGGGAACGAGTCGCGCAGCAGGCGCACGCCGCGGGTCAGCGCCGCAGCGCCGCGGCGACCTCCCGCGCCGCGCGCTCGCCGGCGCGCACCGCGCCGTCCATGTAGCCCAGCCAGAAGTCGGCGGTCTCGGTGCCGGCGAAGTGGATGCGGCCCGTGCGGCGCCGAAGCCACGGGCCGTACTTCGTCAGGACCCCGGGCCCGACGTGGGCGACCGGGCAGCCGCGCGTCCAGCTCTCCTTGGTCCAGTCCTGCTCGATGTAGTCGCTCGGGGAGGCCGCCCGCGGATCGCCGAGGTACGCGACGAACTGGGCGAGCACCTGCGAACGGCGCCGCGACGAGGAGAGCTTCTCCCACCGCGTGTGCGCCGAGCCGCCGACGAAGCCGAACAGCACGCCGACCGAAGCGTCGGGCGGAGAGTTGTCGAAGATGGTGCCCGCCGGGCCGGTGTCGGCCGCGCCCTGACCGCTGAGGCCGAGGTCGCGCCAGAACGGCTTGTCGTAGATGGCTTCCGCTTTGGTCAGGCTGCCCGGCTTGAGCGCGCGCAGGAGCGCCGCCTTGTCCTTCGGCAGCGCCGGGGAGTACGTCAGGCGCGTCGCGAGCGCGGGCGGAATCGCGAGGACGACCCGTTGCGCCTCAACGGTCGCGCCGTCGGCGACGACGCGCACGCCGTCGCCGTCCTGCGCGATCGAGCGCACCGGAGCGCGCAGGACGACG
>DATFRW010000097.1:0-12380 GCA_035262945.1 Solirubrobacteraceae bacterium | reverse complement strand
TCGGACTCGTAGGTGCGCAGCGCGTGATGCTCGGTGACGACGTGCTCGTCGCCGCAGATGCGCCGCAGCTGTTCGATCAGCTCCCGACCACCATCCACGACAGGACGCTCGTGCTCTGCAGATACACGAGCACCACCATCGCCGCGAGCAGGATCAGACTCCATTTGACCACCCTACGGAACAGGTCGCCTTCCTGGCCAGCCATGCCAACGGCGGCTGCGCCAATCGCGAGATTCTGGGGTGAGATCATCTTGCCAAGGACGCCTCCGCTGCTGTTCGAGGCGGCCATCAGCATCGGCGAGAGGTTGGCCTTCTCGGCGGCCGAGACCTGCAACGCGCCGAAGAGCGCATTGGACGAGGTGTCCGACCCGGTCACCGCGACGCCGAGCCAGCCGAGGATCGGCGAGAGCAGCGCGAACGCGGCGCCCGCGCCCGCCAGCCAGTTGGCGATCGTGATCGTCTGGCCCGAGAGGTTCATGACGTAGGCCAGCGCGAGCACCGAGGCGACGGTGAGGATCGCGAACTTCAGCTGCTTGAGCGTCGCCCAGTAGGCCTCGAGCGACCGCTTCGGGCTCACCCGCAGCGTGATCATGCTCAGCAGGCCGGAGACCAGCAGCAGCGTGCCCGCCGCGTTGGCCCAGTTGAACTTGAAGGTCACCGCGGTCGGCGCCTCGCCCTTGGCGTTGAGCACGTTCAGGCCCGGCCAGTCGAAGGCCTTCGTCCTCGCGTCGAGCCAATCGAAGAACGGCAGCCAGTGGATCTGGGCGAGCGAGAAGACGGCGATGATGATCAGGTAGGGCGAGAAGGCGACCAGCATCTCGCCGGGCGTGTCGCGCTTGAGGCGACCGTCGCCGGTCGCGCCCGAGCGCCGCGTCGCCTCCTTGGTGAAGCGGGCCTGGTCGACGTTGGTCTCGCCGCCGGCCATCGCCGGGCGTGCGGCCCCCTCGCCGCCGGCCGCCAACGTCTCACCGGGCTGCCAGACCTGAAGGATCCCGACGATGACGCCGGCCGAGAGCAGCGACGCGACGATGTCCGCGAGCTCCACCGAGAGGTAGTTCGAGCAGGCGAACTGGCCGATGGCGAAGGCGAGGCCGCCCCACACGGCGACCGGCCACGTGGCGCGGATGCCGCGCCAGCCGTCGACCATGCCGATGAGGATGAGGGGAACGATCAGCGCCAGGAACGGCGTCTGGCGCCCGACCATAGCGCCGAGGTCGTCCTTCGGGAGCCCCGCCAGCGGCGCCAGCGTCGTGATCGGCACCGCGATCGCGCCGAACGCCACGGGCGCAGTGTTCGCGACCAGCGACACGGCCGCGGCCTTGGCGGGCTTGAAGCCCAGCCCGATGAGCATCACCGAGCAGATGGCGACCGGCGTGCCGAAGCCGGCGAGCGCCTCGAGCAGCGCGCCGAAGCAGAAGGCGATGAGCACCGCCTGCACGCGCTCGTCCTCGCTGAGGCGCGCGAACGAGCGCTTGATCACCGCGAAATGACCGCTGCGCTCGAGCATCGCGTAGATCCAGATCGCGTTGACGACGATCCACATGATCGGGAAGAGGCCGAAGGCCGCCCCTTCCAGGCCGGAGTCGAGCGCCTGCCCGACCGGCATCGAGTAGACGATGATCGCCACGAGCAGCGCCACGAGCAGTGACCACAGCGCCGCGACGTGGGCCTTCAGGCGAAAGCCACCCAGCAGCACGAACAACGTGACGAGTGGCAGGACAGCGAAGAGCGTCGACCAGGCAAGCGAATTCGCGACAGGGTCGAGCACCTGCTTGTACATGAGCGGTCTCCCTCCCGAGCTGGACTCACGGCCGGTCCTACCCAGCAGCGCGAGGGATATGCCCGGGGGTGTTTATGGCGCCAGCTCGCCGCGCAGCGCGCGGCCGTAGCGCTCCGCCGAGCGCCGCACCACTTCTTTCCCGTCATTACGGACGATCCGGCCCCACCACGCGCCGTAGATGACGTCGTAGTCGAACGGCTCGAGCGCGGCGGCGATCCGCTCCACCGCAGCTCCCGCCAGCGGGATGATGTTGGGGTAGCTGTACATGAACCCGACGTGGTTGTGGTCGGGGATGACCTGCACGATGTCGCCGCTGAGCAGCGCGTTGCCGCCCTCCCAGTGCAGGACGGTGCCACCCGCGAAGTGGCCGCCGCAGTGGATCAGCGTCACGCCCTCGCCGAGGTCGCGCGTGGCGTCGTCCCAGAGCTCGACCGCGTCGTCGGGACGGGTGATCCAGCGCCGGTCGGCGGCGTGCAGCAGGATCGGGCAGTCGAAGCGCTTCGCCCAGTCGGCCATCCCGGTGTAGTAGTGCGGGTGTGAGATCGCGATGGCGTGCAGGCCGCCGCGGCGCTCGATCTCGTCCGCGGCCTCGTCGTCGAAGTACGTGATGCAGTCCCACATGACGAACGCGTCGCCGTGGGGCACGAGCAGCGCGCGCTCGCCGATCGCGAGGTACGGCTCGGTGCCGACGCCGGTGAGCGCGGCGTCGTCGCGCACCTCGTTGTGGTGCGTGGAGGCGAGCTCGTCGAACGTCGTCCACTTCTGACCTCCCTCGGGGAGGTACTGGCGCTCGTCGGTGCAGATGGGGCACATGTCGGGCGGCTGGTCGCCGTCGGGGAACTGGGCGGCGCAGGTGACGCAGATGTAGCGGGGCATGGCCCGTCAGCCTACGGCGAGGAGGACGATGCCCACGAGGATGATCGCGGCGGCGGCACCGCGCCGCGCGGGCTCGCCCTCGCCGAGGACGCGCGTGCCGAGCAGCGACGCGATGACGATCGACGCCTCGCGGCCGGGCGCCACCAGCGCCACCGGCGCCATCGTGAGCGCGACGAGCACGAGGATGTAGGCGAGCGGGCTGAGCAGCCCGACGGCGAGGATCGCCTTGCGGTCGTGCGCGAGCGCGGTGCGTAGGCCCGCGCGATCGCGCAGCGCGGGCGTCGCGAGGATGAACGCGCGCGCGACCTCGGAGCCCCAGTAGTAGGCGATGGTCGGCTGCGCGAGGTCCGTGACCGCGTGCGCGTCCCAGAGCGTGTACGCCGCGATCGTCACGCCGGTGAGCAGGGCGAAGACGACCGACGCACGGTTCGGCCGGCGTCGGCCCGCGCCGGCGAGCGAGAGGACCGCGACCACGATGAGCGCGGCGCCGATGAGCGCGACCGGACCGGGGCGCTCGCCGAGGATCACGACGGCCGCGACGACCGACAGCGCCGGGCCGGTGCCGCGCGCGAGCGGGTAGACGACCGAGAGATCGCCGTGGGCGTAGCCGCGCTGCAGCGCGGCGAAGTACAGCGAGTGCAGGCAGCCGCTGCCCACCATGAACGCGAGGCCCGCCGGGCTGATCGACTTGGAGCTGAGCAGCAGCTGCAGCGCCGCCGCCGGCGCGTAGGAGACGACCGCGCACAGGCCCGCGAGCCACACGAACGCGATGCCGCCGCGCGCCTGCTTGGCGAAGAAGTTCCACGCGGCATGCGCGAACGCGGCGCTGGCGATGAGGGCGACGGCGGTGAGACTCACGGGACGGAGGGCTCCTTTCGGGCGCAGGCCAAAGCCGGCCCTCAGGGCTTCTCTCCCGTCAGGTGTGGGACGCCGGAGCGTCCTGGCGCCGCTCGGTCACGGTCCCCGCGAACCCTCATTGTGCGCTGGCCGCATCCGCGGCGCGGGCGCGGGCGGAACCCTAGGCGCAACCGCGTGCTGCGTGCACCGTACTACGGCGCGTCATGCTGCGGCGATGACGACGTCAGCCATCAGGCACTGCGCGATCAACGCCGACGACGTCGAGGCGTCGCGGCGCTTCTACTCGGCCCTCTTCCGTTGGACGTTCGAGCCGTGGGGGCCGGGGTTCCTGCGCATGGAGACCGAGTCCGGCCAGATCGTCGCGCTGCAGCAGCGCCGCGATCTCGGCGGCGTGCGGCTCACCGGCTTTGAGTGCACGATCTCCGTCGCGAACCTCGACGCGATCGCGCGGGCCGTCGAACCGCACGGCGGGCGGGTGCTCATGGAGCGCGCGCGGGTCCCCGACGTCGGCGACCTGCTGTTCTTCGCCGATCCGTCGGGGGTCGTTGCGGGGGCGATGCAGTACGACCGGCCGACCTAGCGCGGGATCTTCGCGATCGCTGAGGTCGCGAACGGCACGCTCAAGATTCCGCCGTCGTTGCTGACGGTGACGCCGCAGACGAGCGGATGGCCCGCGTCGGCCTTGCGCACGGTGTAGGTCCGCGCGTGGCTGACGTTCACGACCTTCCGGCCGCCCTGGCGCTGCCAGACGTACTCGAGCTTCGTCGGGCGACCCGTGAACCCGGAGGTGCGGCAGGTCAGCTTCGCCCCGACCGCGCGCGTGCCGGTGACCTTCGCCGGCTGCGCGGTGAGCGGCGCCCAGGTCGGCGACCCACCGCTGTCGCCGTTGCAGCCCGAGCTCAGCGGAGCCAGGCCGTCGGCGTCGATCGCGCAGACCATCCGCGCCGCGTCGAAGATCTCGCCCCCGTTGCCCTTGTGGTGGCTCCACGCGCGTGCGCACGACGCGTCGGTCATGAGGCGCAACGTCGCGCCGCGCAACTCGAGGTCGAACGTCTCCTTCGCGCCGGAGCCCGGGGCGGTGGAACGCCCGCGGCCGAGGATGGTGGCCTGCGGCACGCCCGCGCCGCCGAGGGTCACCGGAGCGATGCCCGCGGCGGGCGAGTCGAGCTGGATGATCGCGACGTCGTCGAGCAGGTTGTCGCCGTTCTCATGCCGCCATCCCGGGTGGATGGCCGCGCGCGCGGTCCTGTGCAGCGTGCCGCCGACGTCGACGTACTCGAGCTCCTTCATCGAGCGATGCGCGATGCAGTGACCGGCGGTGGCGACGCGGTCGGGCGCCACGAGCACGCCGCCGCAGCCGGTGATCGTGGCGAACCACGGCACCGTCTCCGGCGCGACCGGCTGGCCGCCCACGACCGCGCCGGCGGGCGCGGCCGCGACGAGGCACGCGAGGACGGCGACGGCCGTCGCTCTCATCGCAGCTCCTTGTCGAAGAAGGCGATCACGCGGCGCTCGTACTCGCGCGGGCGCGCTTGCAGCCCGCCAACGTGGCCGGACTCGGGGATCTCCCAGAGCGCCTTCGGCTCGCCCGCGGCCGCGTAGTAGCCGCGGTTGAGGTCCTCGCCGGCCGGGCTGTTGGGCGCGGCGATGAGGAACATGGCACGCGGGGCGATCTTCGGCGTCAGGTCCTTCAGATTGGTCGGCGGCGACTGGTTGGAGAACACCGCGATCGACGCCTGCTTGATCCACGCGAGCACTGCCATGAGCGCCTTCTCGCTCGACGGATATTCCTGGTCCATCTCCTCGGTGAACATCCGCGCGCCGGCGCCCTCGGAGACGACGGCGGCGAGCGAGGTGGTGCCGGACGCCGCCTCCTCGAGCATCATCTCCCCGCCGACCGAGAGCCCGATCCCGCCGATCCGGCCACGCTCGACGTCCGGCCGGCGCTGCAGGTAGGCGACGGCCGCCTTGATGTCCTTGCTGCCGCCCCAGCCCCACGCGTTCGGCTCGCCCTCGCTCTTGCCCTCGCCGCGGCGGTCGAAGAGCAGGACCCCGTAGCCGTGGCGGGCGAGCATGCGCGCCTTCTCCTGCGGGCCCCTGCGGCCGGGGAACGCGATGACGGCGGCGCCGTTCTTCGACGGCACGTACCAGCCGACGAGCTTCAGCCCGTCGCTGGTCTTGAAGGAGACGTTCTCGTACGCCACCCCGAGCTCGTTGGGTGGGACGACCGCTCGACCCACGTGCGTGGTCACGTAACCCAGGCCGATCGGGAACACGATCGCGTACACCGCCACGATCCCGGCGACGCCGATCAGCGCCCGGCGCCCGTAGCGCCAGGCACGGCTGCCGTCCGTGCGCCGCGTGCGCCACAGCGTGACGGCGGCGAGCCCGATCAGCAGCGCCCCGGCGGCGAGGGCGAGCAGGCCCGTGAAGTCGTCCCCCGACGGGCCCACCTTGCTCGTGTAGTACGCGCCCTCGATGCCGGTGGCGAGGCCGAGGACGCCGAGCGCCAGGGCCAGCGCGCCGCGCCAACCGGCGCGCAGGCGCGGGTAGCCCCACGCGGCGAGGGCGAGCACTGCCAGCGGCACCAGGCCGCTGACCAGGTGATCGCCCGCCGACGTGCCCGGCTCGGGCTGCACGTAGTTGTCGTCAACCACGTGCAGCCCGATGACCGCAACCGCGATGCGGAAGAGCAGGGCCTCCATGCCTACTCGTAGTGCAGCGCGTTGAGCACGTTCAGCCGCGAGGCTCGTCGTGCGGGAGCGATGGCCGCCAGCATGCCGGCGATGACCGCCACGATCGTGAACACGATCAGCGACGCCACCGGCAGGACGAGCGGGACGTCGAGCGCCGCCATCATCGCTGCGGCGATCGCCAGCCCGAGGGGCAGCCCGAGCCCGGCCCCGATGAGCGCCGTGATGACGCTCTCGTGGCGGATCATGCGGCGCACCTGACGCCGCGTCATTCCGACCGCGCGCATCATGCCGATCTCGCGGGTCCGCTCGAAGACGGTCAGCACGAGCGCGTTGACCATCCCGAACAGGCTCACGATCACCGACAGCGCGAGCAGGACGTAGAGCAGCATCAGGAACTTCTGCGCGTCCTTGCCGCGGAAGTCGAGCCACTGCGCCCGGGTGTGGGCGTCGACGTCGGCGAAGCCCGCCACGGCGCGATCGATCGCCGCCGTGGTGGCCGCGTTCGTCCCGTCCGCGGCGCGCACGAAGACGTACAGGTCAGTCGGGCGCGGGAAACGAGCGTCGAAGGCCGCCTGCGAGATCAGCACGTCGCCGGTCAGGTCGCCCTTCGGGTCGGTGATGCCCGCGACGCGGACCGTGAACGGCCGGCCGGAGGACGTCGTCACCGTCACCGGGCTGCCGATCCGCAGGCCCTGGTCCTCGGCCAACTGCTTCGTGACGATCGCGCCGGCGGCGCCGAGACGCGGGATGACCGCGTCAGAGCCCTGGTCCCAGCGCAGGCTGACGGTGTCGGCGAGGTTCGGCGCGATCCCGTCAACGCTGACCTTCGTGCCGAACGCCTTCGCCTCGTCGTGGCGCACGGCCGAGACCGAACGCACGCCGTCGGCGCGCGCGACCGTCGACCCGACCTCCGGAGGGATCGTGTCGAAGCCGCTCTTGGACGTCACGACGTAGTCGGCGCTCACCGCGTCCTCGTCGGCGCTGCGGAACGAAGCCCGCGAGCTGGAGGCCAGGGTGGCGACGAGCGTGACCAGGGCCAGGGCGATCATGAGCGCCCCCGCCGTGGTCGCCGTGCGCGTCGTGTTGCGCGTGGCGTTGCTGCTGGCCAGTCGCCCGGACGGACCGCCGAGACGCCGCGCCGGGCCGCCGACCACCTTCGCCAGCGGGCGGACGAGGCGGCCGGCGACCATGAGCACGCCGACGAAGAGCCCGAGCGCGCCCACGCCGACGAGCACCATCGACGTGCCCAGCGACCCGACGCCGACCGCGCCGGCCACGGACAGCGCCGCCGAGACGGCGACGATTGTCACCGGGATGGCGGGCTTGCGCGCGCCCAGCCGCGGCGGCAGGGTCGCGCCCTCCCGCAGTGCGGCCACGGGCGCGATCCGGGTCACGCGGCGGGCCGGCGAGAGGCTCGCGATCAGCGTGATCACGATGCCCAGCGCGAGCGCCACGATGACCGTGCGCGGCGCCAGCACCATCGACGCCTGCGGCAGGTCGATGTTGAACAGCTGGAACAGCCCGTTCAGCCCCTTCGCGAGGCCGAGCCCGAGGAACAGCCCGACCACCGACGCGAACACGCCGAGCACGAGCCCCTCGATCAGGACGGAGCGCTTGAGCTGGCGCTTGGACGCACCGAGCGTGCGCAGGGTGGCCAGCTCGCGCACGCGCTGCGCGAGCGTGATCGACAGCGTGTTGAAGATCACGAACGCGCCCACGCCGAGCGCGATGAAGCCGAAGGCGAGCAGGAAGTACTGCACGAACTTCATCGAGTCCTGCGTGTCCTTGGCGTCGGCGTCGGCCTGCTGCTGGCCGGTCTTGATCTCTGCGGACGGGGGCACCACCGGCTTGAGGTCGCTGACCAGCTGCTTGTCGGAGACGCCGTTGCGCGCGGCGGCGAAGATCGCGTCGTACTGGCCGCGCTTGCCCACGAGGGCCTGCGCGGTCGGGACGTCGAAGACGGCGATCGTCGCGCCGCCGATCGAGTTCGCCTTGCCGAGGCTGGCGACCCCCGTGATCACGTACTGACGCGTGGGGAGCTTGGCGGCGACGCCGATGCGGTCGCCGACCGCGTAGCCGTGGTCCTTGGCCGTGCCCTTGTCGATCACGACCTGCCCTGGGCCGGACGCCCAGCGACCCTGGGTCAGCTCCATCGGGTTGAAGCGCTCGGCGCGCGGATCGAAGCCGAAGCCGAGCTGCCCGTTGTCCGTCGATCCGAGCGCTTTGCCGTCCTTGACGAGCTTGACCGTGTTCGAGGTGTCGCTGAGGTTGAAGATCGCGCCCGTCGCGTCCGCGACGCTGTCGTCGGCGCGCACGCGCTGCAGCAGCCCCGCGGGCACTGTGGAGCTGCCGCTGTTGGCGTCCTTGACGACCTCGCGCCCGGAGATCACGGCGCTCGTCTTCGAATAGGAGTCCTGGAAGATGGAGTCGAACGCCTTGTTGATGGTGTCGGTGAGGACGAAGGTGCCGCTGACCATCGCCACGCCGAGGATCACCGCGAGGGCGGTCAGCACGGCGCGGCCGCGGCGCCACCAGACGCCCTTGAGTGCAACGCGCCTCATGCGGCCCTCAGCTCCTCCATCGTCTCGAGCACCTTGTGCGTGTCGCAGGCGCCGAGGTCGCGGACGATCTGCCCGTCGGCCAGGAAGAGCACCCGGTCGGCGATCGCCGCGGCGTGCGGGTCGTGGGTGACCATGACGGTGGTCTGGCCGAAGCCGTCGACCAGGTCGCGCATGAGCTCGAGGATCTCCGCGCTCGTCGTCGAGTCCAGGTTGCCGGTCGGCTCGTCGGCGAACATCACGGTCGGCCGCGAGGCCAGCGCGCGGGCGACCGCCACGCGCTGCTGCTGCCCGCCCGACATCTCGCTTGGACGGTGCTTGAGGCGCTGACCGAGCCCGACCTTCGCGATGAGCTCGTCGTACCAGTCGCGTTCGGGCTTGCGCCCGGCGATCTCCAGCGGCAGGAGGATGTTCTCCTCCGCCGTGAGCATCGGCAGCAGGTTGAAGAACTGGAAGATGAACCCGATGTGGTCGCGGCGCAGCGCGGTCAGGCCGGCGTCGTCGAGGCCCGTGACCTCGGTGTCGCCGATCCACACCTGGCCGCCGTCGGGCTGGTCGAGCCCGGCCAGGATGTGCATGAGCGTCGACTTGCCGGAACCCGACGGGCCCATGACGGCGGTGAGCTTCCCGCGCTCGATCTCGAGCGAGACGCCCCGCAGCGCGTGCACCGCGGTCTCGCCTTCGCCGTAGTGGCGCGCGATCTCAGTGCCTCGCACCACCGCGCTTGCCGGCGCTTCCTCGCGCTGCTCGTCCTGTATGAGGACCGTCCTCATGGCATTGCTCCTGTCTGTGGGGGAGGAGCCGACGGTCCCATCCGGCATGCGGCCGAACACGGGAGCTTGCAGGCGTGCGGGGGTTCGCAATTGCGGACCCCTCAGTACGGGCGCAGGAACCTGAGGACCGCGAGGACGCGGCGATGGTCGTTCGCCCCGGCGGGCAGCTCGAGCTTGTCGAAGATGCTCGTCGCGTGCTTCTGCACGGCCCGCTCGCTGATGTCCAGGCGCTCGGCGATGCCCTGGTTCGAGCGGCCCTCGGCCATGAGCGCGAGGATCTCGTGCTCGCGGGGCGTGAGCCGCTCGAGCGGGTCGTCGAGCCGCGGCCGGCCAATGAGCTGCGACACGATGGCCGGCGATAGCACGGACCCGCCCTGGGCGACGCGCTTGACCGCTTCGGCGAGCTCGTCGGAGTCCACGACGCTCTCCTTGAGCATGTAGCCGACGCCTACGGCGCTGCCGTCCAACAGCTTCATCGCGAGGCCGACGTCGGCGTGCTGGGACAGCACCACCACGCCCACCCCGGGATGCGACGCGCGGATCTCGAGTGCCGCCCGCAGGCCCTCGTCGGTGTGGGTGGGCGGCATCCTGATGTCGACGATCGCGACGTCGGGCTTGCGGGTGCGCACCTGATCGAGCAGGTCGTCGGCCGTGGCGCTCTCGCCGACGACGTCGAAGCCCGCGTCGGTGAGCAGCCGCGCCACGCCCTGGCGCAGCAGCGCCGCATCGTCGGCGACGACTACGCGCATGGGATCTCCGCCCGCACCGTCGTGCCCTGCGCGGGGCGGCTGGACACGCGCAGGTGGCCGTCGAGTGCCTCGACGCGGTCCGCGAGGCCGCGCAGGCCCGAGCCGCCGTCCGGGTCGGCGCCGCCGACGCCGTCGTCGGCGACCACGACGATGAGCGTGCCGTTCTCGCGTTCTACGTCCACCTTTGCCCTGGACGCGTGCGCGTACTTCGCCACGTTCGTCAGCGCCTCGGACACGAGGTAGTACGCGGCGACCTCAACCGGCGGTTCCAGACGCCCATCGACCGCGACGTGGAGCGCCACCGGCACGGGCGACCGAGTGGCGAGCGATTCGAGGGCCACGGTGAGGCCGTGGTCGCTGAGCACCGCGGGGTGGATCCCCTGGGCGAGCTCGCGCAGCTCCTTCAGCGATGCCGCGAGCTCGTCGCGCGCCGCGATCAGCAGCTGCTCCTCGTCCGAGCCAGGCGCGAGCCGCCTCGCCACCAGCCCGAGCTCGAGCGAGAGCGACACGAGCCGCTGCTGCGCGCCGTCGTGGAGGTTGCGCTCCAGGCGCCGGCGCTCGCTGTCGCCCGCCTCGACGATGCGCGCCCGCGACCCGCGCAGCTCGTCGAGACGCGCCCGCAGCTCGGCGTGCAGGCGCGCGTTCTCGAGCGCGATCGCCGCGGCGGCGACCACCGCGTCGAGCAGCTCGGGCTCGTCGTCGAGCGACCGGTCGTGCAGCAGCGCCGCGACGTGCGCGTCGTTGCGGTCGATCAGCGTCGTGGCGCGGCCGTCCGCGAGCTCGGAGAGAAGGACGGGGTGCCCGTCGAGGTCGGCCCAGCTTTCGTACTCGGGCAGCCAGTAGGCGAGCGTGAGCGATGGGTCTCGCAGGGCCCGCGCGAGCGCGGCGCGCAGCTCCGACGGCGGCGGATCGTGCCGCAGCTCCACGAGCAGGTCGGCGACGGCGGACCGGGCGAGGCGCGCGCTGAGCAGGCCGACGAGGAAGGCTGCCGGCGCCAGCCCGATCACGAAGAAGGTCGCGCGGCGGATCGTCTCGAAGTGCGGGCCGTCGAACGCCCCCGTGACGAACAGGACGGCGATCATCACGAGGCCGAGCGCGAAGGAGTCGACCAGCAGCGCCACCGGCCGTCGCAGCCGCCCGGCGTGCCGCCTGCGGCTGAACAGCAGGACCACTCCCATCAGGCACAGCGCGCTGAGCGTGACGAGCTGGACCTGCAGCAACGTGTGGGCCGCGGCCGGCTCGCTGACGACCTCGAGCAGGTTGTCGGGGCCGAAGCCGCCGAGCATCAGCCCCACGACCTCGAGGCCGACCGCCGTGAAGTAGCCGACGCCGATCAGCACGCGGTCGAGCGCGTGCTGGAGCCGGCCCGTCGGGAAGGCGAGGAAGATGTGCAGGAAGAGGACCGCCGGGAGCAGGTCGAACAGCTGGCCGATCGTGAAGGGCAGCGGCGCGTTGGCCCACGCCAGCGTCGACATGAACATCACGAAGCCCGCGACGATCATCAGCGGGCCGAAGCGGCTCTCCGGGCGCCGGCGCCAGGCGATGAGCCCCGCGACGATGTACGGCAGCGTGATCCAGTCCATGAGTGCGGCCTGCAGGCCGGGCTCGTTGACGTGGTCGCTGTTCAGCGCGAGCACGAACGACGTCGCCGCCGCGGCGCAGCCGGCCAGAGCGATTGCCCACACCACCCACCCTCTCGGTGCCCGAGCGGTGTGCGACTCCGCCTCCCGCGCAGCCTTGGCGACACCCATGCTGGACGCTCCTTCCGACGCTGCGTCGGCGTGCGTCCGACCTTACCCTCGGGCGCATGGCCCGGCAACACGTGGACCTCCGCGCCAGCGGGCTGATCGCCGTCCCGGCCGAGGTGTGGGCCGAGCCGGGCCTGCGCTCGCTCGCCCTCGGGCGCAATCCGGGCCTCCAGATCCCCGATGCCATCGGGGATCTGACCTCGCTGACCGCGCTCTACCTCGACGAGAGCGGGCACGCGTCCCTCCCCGAGGCCATCGGCCGCCTCGTCGATCTTCGCATCCTCGACCTCGGGCACAACCGCCTGGGGGCGCTGCCCGCGTCCGTCGAGCGGCTGGCTTCGC
>DATFRW010000096.1:0-9500 GCA_035262945.1 Solirubrobacteraceae bacterium | reverse complement strand
CAGGCCTACGGCGTGGGCGCCGCGCTCGGCGGCGTGTCCGGCGCGTTCCTCGCGTCGTACTTCAGCGTCGTCAACCCCGACCAGTTCACCTTCTCGTTCTCGATCTTCATCCTCGCCATGGTCGTGCTCGGCGGGCTGGGCTCGATCTGGGGCGTCGTCGTCGGGGCGATCGTCCTGTCGGTGATCAACAGCTATCTGCTGCCGAAGGTCCTCTACGACCTGCCGAGCAAGATCGGGTTGGACTTCGACCTGTCGGTGATCGCTTCCGGCATCTACGGCTTCCTGCTGCTGACCATCGTGCTGCTGCGACCGGAGGGGCTGCTGCCGAGCGCCTCGAGCCCCAGCGCGCGCGCCCGGGCGCGCGCGGGCGCCGGGTCGTAGGGCGCGCGCCGCCACGTCGCCGTTCGCTGCTCGAGGTCGAGGAGCAGCCAGCGGGCGCCGTCGGCGGCCTCGGCGTCGAGCGCGTCCCACCAGCCCAGCCGCGACGGCGGGGCCGCTCCGACCGCGCCGGGATTCAAGAGCCACCTGCCGTCCGCCAGATCGAGCGGCTCGCCGACGCGGACCCTGACGGCGGACGCGCCGCCCGGCGTCTGTCGCCACGCCGCGGCGACGTGCGTGTGCCCCACGAGCCCGATCTGCGCGCGCTGCACTGACAGGCACGCGGCTGCGTTGGACGCGCCGACGTACTCGTGCACCGGGTTGCGCGGACTGCCGTGCCAGCACTGGACGCCGTCGCGCCGGGCGGCCGGCTTGCGCGAGCGCATCCACGCGATCTCGTCGTCGCCGAGCCGCTCGCAGGCCAGCTCGATCGAGCGCACCGCCGGCGACCCCGGCTCGCCGAACCGGGACGACGGCGCCGACCCGGTCGCGCCGTAGTCGTGGTTGCCCATCAGCGCGACGCTGCAGGCCGCCCGCGTGCGCTGCACGGCGTGCACGGGATCGGGGCCCCCGCCGACCATGTCCCCCAGCGACCACAGCGCCTCGGCACCGCTGTCCATGGCCGCGTCGATCACCGCGTCGAGGGCCTCCGCGTGCGCGTGCGCGTCGCTGAACACCGCGACGATCATGGCCCGGACTATGGCTGTCCGGCCGCGGTCGCGAGCAGGGTGAAGAGGACCGGCAGGCGCTCGCCCGACACCTCGAGCCGGTACCGGCCGTCCTCGCCGCGCGCGAGCAGGTCGCCGCGCGGATCGACGTCCGCCTCGGTGTGCTCGTGCAGCGCGTCGATGCGCAACCCGGCGGCAACCGCGGCGTTGACGACCTCGCCGAGCGAGTGCGCGTAGACGACCTCCGCGGTGGCCTCCACCGGCGCGTCCGCATCGGCATACGAACCCGTCGCATCGAACAGGCGCGGTCCGTCGAACGCGTACGGGAAGTCGAGCCACAACGACCCACCGGCGGCTTCCACCATGGCGTACAGCGGATGGATCTCGACGATCACGAGCCGGCCGCCGGGCCGCAGCGTCGCGGCCGCACAGCGCATCCATGCGCCGATGTCCTCGATCCAGCAGATCGCGCCCATCGTCGCGTACGCCATGTCGAAGCGCCCGTGCAGGCTGCTCGGCAGCGCCGCGGCATCCGCCTGGACCCACGCGATATCGACGCCGCAGCGCCTGGCGAGATCTGCGGCCTTGTCAAGCGAGGCGCCCGAGAAGTCCACGCCGGTCACGCGCGCCCCGCGACGGGCGAGAACGATCGTGTCGAAGCCGATGTGGCACTGGATGTGCACGACGTCGCGGCCGCCAAGGTCCGGCATCGCCTCGGCCACTGCAGCCGCCTCGGCCTCGCGGAGGTCCGTGCGGCCCGCGATGAGTCCGTCGGAGTCGTAGTAGGCATCCTGGCCATGGACCGCCGCCAGCGCATCCCAGTGCGCGCGGTTGAGCTCGAGCGCGTCGTCGGTCATCGAGCGATGCTATTCCCGCAGCCCGGCCAGCGCCGTGAGTCGCGCGCGGCCGACGAGCGCGGCGGGGACGAGGGTGCCGAGGAGCCCCAGCGCCACCGCGCCGGCGACGACGACGCCGACCTGTCCCCAGGGCACGACGAGCGGGCCGCCGGCGGGGTCGTCGCCGACCCGGGCGAGCGACGCCAGCGCCACGGCGACGCCGGCGGCGATCCCCGTGACGGTGGTCACGATCGTCTCGAGCGTCAGCGAGCCGATCACCTGCCGGCGCGTCGCACCGCCCAGGCGCGCGAGCACGAGTTCGCGGCGGCGCTCGGCGGCGGCCATGGCGCCGGTGTTGAACGCGGCCATCACCGCGATCGCGATCATCAGCGCGACGATCACCCACTGCGCCTTCGCGTTGTCCTGGGCCTGCGCCTTGACGTCGTGGAGGTAGGCCGCGCGCGAGCGCACGACGGCGGTCGGGTAGGTGCGCACGATCGCATCGAGCCCGCGGGCGGGGCCGGCGACGAACACGGCGCTGTCGAGCGCGGCGGAGGCGTGGGCGAGCGCGAGCGCGCGCGGGAGCACGACGTCGCCGAGCCCGTTCGCGCGGCGGTAGATAGCGACCACGCGCAGGCGCACCGGCGTGGCGTCGGCGAGCCGGGCGTGCACGACGCGCCCGATCTTCGCGCCGTCCTTCGCGAGCGTGTCGCTGACGGCGATGCCGGTGCCGCGGACCGCGTCGAGCGAGCCGGCGCGCACATCGAGATCGAGCATGCCGCGCGCCGCCGCGGGGTCGAGCCCGGCGGCCTCCCAGCTGTCGCCGGCGTTGGTGAGGTGGCGGTCGAGCAGAAAGACGTCGGTGGAGACCATGCCGGCCGCCCTGGTCCCCGGGAGCTTCGCCACTTCTTGCGCGACGGCGGGCGGCAGGCCGCCGCCGGCGCGCGCGACGAGCACGTGGCCGGCCTGGACGCGGTCGGCCGTTGCGCGCTGGGTGGCGTGATCGGCGGTCGCGAGGCTGATCGCCTGCGTGCCCGCCAGCGCGACCACGAGCGCGATCGCCGCCCCCACGGCTCCCACCCGGAAGCGTCCGGTCTGCAGTGCCGAGCCGGCGAGGAACCCGCTGCCGCCGCCGGCCAGGAGCGTGCGCCCGGCGAGCACGGCGGGCCACCCGATCACGAACGGCCCGAGGAGCGCGACAGCGATCATGAAGCAGAACGCGGCGAGGATGGCGAACGAGACCGCTTGCGACGCGAGGACGATCACGAGCGTCAGGCCGCCGCCGAGCGCGACCAGGCCGAGGAGCACGCGCACCACGCTCATGCGCCGCGGCGGTACCGCCGACTCGACGAGCGCCTCGCCCGGCCGGACCTTCAGCGCGCGGCGGGCGGCGACGACGGTGGCGAGCAACGCGACGACGACGCCGGCCGCGAGCGCGATCGCGTAGGGAATCCAGTGCGGCGCGACCTTGAAGCCGTCCGGCGCGATGCCGGCCGACACGAGCGCGTCGGTGAACGGCCCGAACAGCGCGGTCGCCGTCGCGCAGCCGACGGCGCCGGCGACGAGGCCGATGAGCGCGGTCTCGCCGAGCAGCAGCCGGCGCACCTGGCCCGGGGTCGCTCCCACCGAGCGCAGCAGCGCGACCTCGCGCCGCCTGCGCTCGACCGCGAACCCGATCGTCCCGGCGACGACGAACACGACGATCGCGAGCGTGATCCCACCGCCCGAGGCGAGCACCGCGACGAGCTCGACGCGATCGAACGCGCGCGTGTCGCCTGCGTCGGCGGCCGCCGCGTGCCGGTGGTCAACGACCTGCGGATCGCCGCCCACGGCGTCACGGATGCGCTCGCGCAGCTGTGCGCCGTCCGTGCGCGCGTCGGCGCGCACGGCGATCGCGTTGAAGCCCGCGCCGAGGCCCGAGAGCTGCTGCGCGCGGGCCTGGGTGAGGAACACCGACGACTGGCGCTCCTGCTGCGCGGGCGCTGCGCTCGCGACGCCGGCGAGACGGAGCACTTCGGCGCCCGCGGGCGTGATCACGCGCACGCGCTCGCCGACCCGGAAGCCGCCCGCCCGCGCGAGCCCAGCGTCGAGGACGACCTCGCCGGCGCTCGCCGGCGCCTGACCGTGCGCGAGCCGGTATGGGGTGAGCGCCGCGCTGGGCCAGCCGTGGGCGTGCGCGGGCGCAGCGCCGCGCGTCGGCAGCGGCGCGCCGTCGCGCCCGACGACGGTGAGCGGGAAGGCGATGTCGCCGACCGCCGAGCGCACGCCGGGCACCGCGGCGACGCGCGCCACCGCGTCCGCCGACAACAGGGCCGCGCGCTGGACGTCCACGTTGTCGGCGTTGTCGCCGGAGCCGAGCTTGACGGTGGGGTGCGCGCGCACGACCGCGTCGGCTGCCGCGAACCGGCCGGGCCCGGGCGCGCCGAGCGCTGTGGCCATGATCTGCGCGGCGGCGGCCACGATCGTCGCGGTCAGCGCGAGCATCACGAACGTGCCGGCGAACGAGCCCGGGCGCGTGCGCAGCATCCGCGAGCCGAGGCCGAGCACGGCTATGCACCCAGCTCGGTCATGCGGTCCGCGATGTCCTCGGCCCGCGGCTCGGCACGCTCGTCCACGATCCGCCCGTCGGCGAGAAAGACGACGCGGTCCGCGACCGCGGCCGACACCGGGTCGTGGGTGACCATCACCACCGTGCGCCCGTCGCGATCGGTCGCTTCCCGCAGCAGTCCCAGTACATCGCGCGCGCTGCGCGAGTCGAGCGCTCCCGTCGGCTCGTCGGCGAAGATCACGTCCGGCTCGGTCACCAGCGCACGCGCGATCGCCACGCGCTGCTGCTGCCCGCCCGAAAGCTGAGCGGGCCGGTGGCGGGCGCGGTCGGCGAGCCCGACGCGCGCGAGGGCATCCCGCGCGACGCGGCGCCGCGGGTGCTCCCCCGCGAGCCGCAGCGGCAGGACGGTGTTCTGCGCCGCGGTCAGCGACGGCAGCAGGTTGAACGACTGGAACACGAAGCCGATGCGGTGGCGGCGCAGATGCGCCAGCCGCCGCTCGCTGAGGCCCGTGACGTCGGTCGCGCCTATACGCGCGGTCCCCCGATCCGCCCGGTCGAGCCCCGCCGCGATCTGCAGCAACGTCGTCTTCCCCGATCCCGACGGGCCCATGATCGCGGTGAAGGTGCCCGGCTCGAAAGCGAGCGAGACCTCGTCGAGCGCGCGGACGGCCCCGTCTCCGCGGCCGTAGGTCTTGGTCACGCCCTCGAGCGCAACCGCCGGAATGGTGATGTCGAGAGCGGCGAGCGACATGACTACCAGGGTGCGACCGCGCGGCCGCGCCCACAATGAGGCGCGCGTCAGGACGCTCCGGGGGATAGCCCCCAGGTGCGACGATCGCGGCCATGGATGTCCCCAGTCGCAGCGCGCCCGCGTTCCTCTTCGACCTCGACGGGACGCTGGTGGACAGCGTCTACCAGCACGTCATCGCCTGGCGCGACGCGCTGGAGGAGGTCGGCATCAACCTCCCGGTGTGGAAGATCCACCGGCGCATCGGCATGAGCGGAGGGCTGTTCGTCAACCAGCTCGCGCGCGAGGTTGAGGGCGAGCTCGACCCCGAGGTGATCGCCGCGCTCCCGGGCCTGCACACCGATGCGTTCATCCGGCGCTTCGACAGCGTCCGCCCGCTGCCCGGCGCCGGGGAGCTGCTCGCGACGCTCAGCGCGAACGACGTCCCGTGGGCGATCGCGACGAGCGGGCCCGAGCGCTACGCGCGGCGTTCGCTCGAGCTCCTGGGCCTGCCCGCCGAGACGCCGCTCATCACGCGCGACCAGGTCCGTTACGCCAAGCCCGACCCCGACCTCTTCCTGGCCGCGGCCGAGCGCATCGGCGCCGAGATCACCGACAGCGTCGTCGTCGGCGACAGCGTCTGGGACCTCCTCGCCGCGCGGCGTGCGCGTGCGCTCGGGATCGGGCTGCTGTCCGGCGGTTACGGGCGCGAGGAGCTGGTCTTCTCGGGCGCCTACCGCGTCTACGAGGATCCGCGCGACCTGCTCGAGCACCTCGACGAGGTTGGGGTCCGGCGGCCGCTGTGACCTGTCGGCTGCAGCGCGCGCACGATGGAAACGGCGCGCCGGCCCGGCGCGCCGTTTCGCACATCTCTGCGGATGTCACCAGCGCCTTGCGCGTGCCGCTAGCTCACGTTGCAGGTGTAGCTGGTCGCCGGCACGAGGCCGTCGCTGGTCGACGTCGTGAAAGCGCAGGTCACGGTCAGCACGAGCTCACCGGGCTCGAACGCGCCGTTGGCGTTCGAGTCCTGGAACACCGTGATCGTGGCCGATGTGAACGCCATGTCCGTGATGTTCTCTGTCCACCCCCCGTTGGGGCAGCCAGGAGCGCCCGGGATCGGCGTTACCGGCGGCGCCGTCGTCGTCGAGATCGTGACGTTCCCGTTCTTGATATCGCTCGCGGGAACCGCAGTTGATCCCGTCACCGTGACCGGCGCCGGCTGGTGACCGGGCGGCCGATGCTCGCCGCTGCCCGGGTTGACGCAGTCGGCAGTGGGATCTGCGGTGGCAGACACGTTCTGCTGCGTGTCGAAATTTCCGAGACCCGCATACGTCACCGTGGCCGCCAGCGTGAGGCCGTTATCGGTGAATGCCGGATTCGGCTTCACACCGCCCTTCAGGTGCGGGTTCCCGGCGCTCGCCACGGCGGGAAACACGGCGGCCGCAACGAGCACCGCCGTCAGGCCGAGGAGCTTCCTCATGATTCCTCTCTCTCTCCTCTCGATGGCGATGATGACCAGGCGGGACTTTGGCCGCAGGTCACCGACACGCCCTTTCGAGAGTGACTACAGCTGTGATGTGCCGGCACCGGCGAGGAGTCGGCACCGGAGGATGCGTCCCCGGGGCGCGACCCCGGGGTCAGGCTGCTACGGCAGCTCAGGCTGTCGCAGCGCACCCACGCCGGGAGGCGACCGGCTCCGATGGGGCCGCAGCAACGCCACGCGCCAAAGTCCTTCCATACTTCCCCCCAGGCGGGTCGACGTCGCCCTGAATCCGGTGGTCGACCGCCGTACTGTCCTACGTTCCAACATCGACCCTCGCAACCTATGGCGGCCGTGTCAAGGCAGGCGCATCCCGCGCGAAGCAGACGCTGCCGGGCGATGGTCTCGACGCGCCAGGACGAGGGGCCCCGCGTCGGGGCCCCTCGCACCGCGTGGAGTCCGCGTGGATCACGGATCCGTGTACGTGATCACGCAGGTCATGCTCGACTGGTTGAGCTTGACGTCGTCGCTTGTCAGCGAGTTCGTGCTCGACGAGCCGACCGACTGATCGTTCGTGTCCTTGCACGTGATCGACGTGGCCTTCGTGGCCGGGCCATCCGCCGAGCCGTCGGCGTTGAGGAGGCTGGCCAGCGAATGGAACGTCACCTCGACGTTCGATCGCGGCGTGTCCCCGAACGATCCGGCCGTCACGGAGCTGTCACCGAGGTTGACCGTGACGGTGACGTCGCCGTTGTTGGCCGGTTCGGTCTGCGTCCATCCTGTCGGCGGACCGACCTCGTGGATCGTGTACGTCCCGGGGGCAACACCCTGGAACTGGATCGCGCCGCTCGCAGACGAACGCTGCGTGTCGACGATGTCGCTTCCGTGCTTGAGCTGGAACTGGAAGCCCTGGAGGCCCCCTTCGCCCGCATCCTGCGAGCCGTTGGCGTTGATGTCCTTGTACTTCAGGCTGTTGACCGTCGTGGTGGGGAACGCCTGCGAGCCCGAGCCCGCGCAGCTCGGATACCCGCTCAGGGTGAAGTCCGGGCCGGCCACCAAATGCGTCGGGTCGGAGTTGATCCCGAAGCTCCAGTGGATGACGTCTCCCTTGCGCAGCCCGCCGTCGCTCCCGGACCAGGTCGAGCCGTTCTGCGTCAGGTTGACGTCCTTGGACGTCGCTCCGTTGTTCACGGTGTAGCGGACGAACAGCCCCGACTGGCCTGACGGAACGCCGGTCACCGAGAAGTTCGCCGTCGCGTAGCACGAGTTGCCGAAGTCGACGGTCGCCGTCTGGTTGATCACGACCGTCGCCGTGTCCGACACGGGCGGCGTTTTCGGTGCCGGTCCGGGATCGGTGTTGAAGAACGGCGACGAGTTGGACCCGATGGTCCTATTCGCGTTTGCGTTCTCAGTCACCGTATAGGTCCCCGCCGGGAGGGCCGCCAGGTCGGCGGCGGTGTTGTCGGGCTTGAGGCAGTTGGTGAGCACGCCGCTGGCGTTCGTCGAGCCGGTGCACGTGAAGCTGTTCGGGCCCGTGATCGTGAAGCTCCAGTTGTGCAGGTCATCGTCGACGACGTTCCCGCTGGGCGTCAGCGCCCGCTCACCGGTGTCCTGGCTGGCGTTCTCGTTGATGTCGATGTACTTCTGGACCTGCAGGCCGCCACAATTCTGGATGTTCACCGGGATCGGCGCGATGAAGTCCTTCAGCGTGGAGGTGAACGATTGCCCCGACGAGCGGCTCTTCAAGCTAGCCGCGCCGAAGTGCGCACACACGTTGGGTGGGAACGCCCCGGCATCGGTGAGATTGATGCCTGCCTCCCCGAACGTCGCATCCGTCGTCCCCTTGCTATCGATGTTGCCGGGCAGGGTTCTCGGGGCCCCGGGCGGATTGTTGTCGATGACGTCGTGGTTGTTCACCGACGCATCGGCGAACACGCCCAGGTTCTGGAGCTTGCCCCAGCATGGCAGCGTGTTAGCCGCCTGGCAGACCGTCGCCGCCGTATCCGGCGGCGTCACGCTCGTGATCCATTTCGACAGGCTGAGAACCGGCGCGCCGCTGCCGCCGAAGTCGAACGTGATCAGCATGTCGCCGGCCGTGCGCACCTTCGTCACACCGTTGCTGCTCGCGGTGTCGCTCTGGTTGAACTCGAAGTCCATGTGAGCCGAGCCAAGGGTGTTGGTGCGCTCCCAAGCGAGATACAGGAAGTCCTTGCCGCCGGCCTTCTCTTGATTGACGTAGAACCGCGACAGGTCGTCCTTGTTGGGCGGGATCGACCCGGTCCCGACCGCCGGCGCCGGGTCGTCTTCCTTCGGACCTTGCGCGAACGAGTCGTCCGCGCTGCTGTTGGTGAGATCGAGGCCGCAGTTGGTGCCGGCCCCCGGCGCGGCCGCCGGGCAGGTGATCGTCTGGATCGGCCCAATGTTGCCCACGGGATTATTGGCCGGGTTCCAGTCGTGCAGCGTGATGCTGGTGAGGTCGCCGTTCGTCGTGTTGAACGAACTCCCAGTCAAGGTCGCTCCTGCCGGCGCAATGATGAACGCCGCCACGCCGGCCAGCGCAGCGGCAGTCATGCCGACGAACAACCGCAGGCGAGCCCCCTTCAGAGGCCGACGCCGCGCGCCGCCTCCGACTCCGAAAAATCGCATGCTTCCGTACCCCCCTCTTGGAGGACGAGTGTTGGGCTGCGTCGACACGCAGCGCTCTTGTGTGTGCCTGCTGAGGGGGGCCGCGCGGTGCGCGGGTGCAGGCGGGTTATCGAGATACCACGCGCAGACACACGGGCGGACTGCGCGCGAAACCCAACGATCTGGACATTTCTGCCCCCTACGTTCCTTGCGCGCGACACTCTCACCACGCCGACGG
>DATFRW010000095.1:0-3814 GCA_035262945.1 Solirubrobacteraceae bacterium | reverse complement strand
CTGCGCCGCTACCCCGTGACCGTGCGCGACGGCGAGGTCGTCGTGACGGTCGGGAGCACCCGGCGATGAGCGGCCGTCTCACGGTCGTCGACGAGCCCGACCGCGTCCTCGTCGTCAGCGAGGACGACCCGTCGGACTGGCTGTGCGCGTTCGCCAAGACGAACGACTTCCCGGCCGAGCGCTGGGCCGACAACATGGCGCGGACCTACAACGAGCGGATCAGCCGAACATCCAGCCGCCGTCCACCAGCAGCGTCTGACCGCTGATGAAGCTGCTCTCGTCGCTGGCGAAGAACGCGATCGCCCGCGCGACGTCCTCGACCTCGCCGCGCCGCTTGATCGACTGAGCCTCGATCACGTCGCGCCAGAGCCCCTCCTGGTCGGCGTGGATCTCGGTCGCGGCCGTCGGGAACGCGCCCGGGGCGACGGCGTTGGCGCGGATGCCGTCGGGCCCGCCCTCGCGCGCGAGCGCGCGCGTGAACCCGATCACCGCGCCCTTGGACGCGACGTAGGCGAGCAGCAGCGCCTGCCCGGTGAAGAAGGTGACCGACGCGACGTTGACGACGGCGCCGCCGCCGCGCGCGACCATCTGCGGGTACACCGCGCGGGTCATGAGGTGATAGCCGCGGATGTTCGTCGCGAAGACCGCGTCCCACTGCTCGACGTCCATCTCCTGCCACGGCCCGAGCGGGTAGATCGCCGCGTTGTTGACGAGGATGTCGGTGCCGCCGAACGCCTCCTCCGCGCGCGCGGCGACCGCCTCGATCGCGGCGGGATCCGACACGTCCGCGTCGACCGCGAGCCCGGAGCCGCCGGCAGCCGTGATCGCCTCGACCGTCTCGCGCAGCCGCTCGGGCTGCAGCCCCGCGGCCACCACCCGCGCCCCGCGCGCGGCGAGCAGCTGTGCCGTCGCGCGGCCGATCCCCGTGGCCGCCCCCGTCACGATCGCGGTCTTCCCGGCCACCGACATCGCGCGGGATCCTAGTCGCCGTGAAGCGCCCCGGCGTCGAGGTGGTCGAGCAGCCCGACCACCTCCGGGTCGCCGTCGCCGAGCCGCACCGCGCCCCCCGGCCAGTAGGGATGGGGCGGCGTCACGTGGTGGACGAGCAGCGGCTCGTAAACCCACGAGCCGGTGTTGACGATCCGCGGCGTGCCGCCCGGGCCGCGCCACCGTCGCGGGTCGTCGGCGGCCAGCGGGCCGCAGCGGTGCACGTGACCGAAGACCACCCAGTCGGCGTTCGCGCCGAGCCGATGGACCACCCGCGCCAGCGCCGGGATGCTCGCCCGGCGCATCTGCAGGCCCAGGAGCATCACGTTCAAGGGCGAGAACCGGCGCCCCAGCATCAGCCGCGGGATCCCGGGCATGGTCATCGCGCGCAGCACCTCGGAGATGTCGTCCGACAGCGCCGCCAGTGGGCGCGGGAGCCAGCGCGTCAAGAACGCCTCCAACCGCGTGAACGACGGGCCGCCGGCGCGCTCGTAGTCCTCGGGCGTCGCGCCGTCGCGCGGCAGGCGCCCCAGCGCGCCCCGCGCGATCCCGTATGCCACCTCTGGCACGAGGTGGCGATCGAGGTAGTGGCCGTGGGTCGCCCACACGCGCTCCGACAACGAGACTCCGGGGTAGTGCACCCGCACCCGAACGCGCGGGCCGAGCCACGAGGTCAGCCGCTCGAGCGCGGGCGTCGCGTCCAGCGGAATCGCGGCGTCGATCGGCAGCGACCCGTCCTGCGCCTGCAGCCACGGGCGGACCAGCGCGCGGTCGTGGTTGCCCGGCACGACGACGACCTCCGCTGAACCCCCAAGACGCGCGCCAACCGCGCGCAGCACCGGCTCCGCAGCCGCCATCGCCTCCGCCGGACGCCCCTCGGCGAGCTCGACGACGTCGCCGAGGAGCACGAGCCGCTCCACGCCCGAAAGCGCGTCGAGCAACGCGTCGAGCGCCGCCGGGCGCCGCAGGACGTCGCGGCCCAGCCGCCCGCCGAGGTGCAGATCGGAGACGACGAGCGTGCTCAGGGTGCGGGTGACGGCTCGGCCGTCGCGCGCCGCGACCACCGCGACGTGCAGGGGATCTTCGAGCGGTCCGCGCGATCGACGTAGCGCGCGGCGATCTCGGTGACCTCTTGGAGCAGGTGGTTCTCGAGCGTGGTCGGGCGCAGCCCGAGCGTGACCAGCCGCTCGCTGGCGACCGACAGCTCGTTCTCGGCGGCCTCGCGGCGCGGGTTGTCGACGAGGTCGATCTCGGCGCCGGTCAGGCTCGCCACGAGCCGCGCGAGGTCGAGGACCCGGTGGACCTCGGTGGTCTGGTTGAAGATCTGGACGCGGTCGCCGCGTTCGGGCGGGTTGGTGATCGCGAGCTCGACGCAGCGCACGGTGTCCTGGATGTGGATGAAGGCGCGCGTCTGGCCGCCGGTGCCGTGCACGGTGAGCGGGTAGCCGATCGCGGCCTGCATGAGGAAGCGGTTGAGGACGGTCCCGTAGTCGCCGTCGTAGTCGAAGCGGTTGATGAGCCGCTCGTCGAGCGAGGTCTCGCGGGTCTGCGTGCCCCACACGATGCCCTGGTGCAGGTCGGTGATCCGCAGGTCGTCGTTCTTGGCGTAGAAGGCGAAGAGCAGCTGGTCGAGGGTCTTGGTCGTGTGGTAGATGCTGCCCGCGTCGGGCGGGTAGAGGATCTCCTGCTCGACCTCGCCGCCGTCGTCGGCGCGCAGCGCCACCGTGAGGTAGCCCTCGGGGATGGTCACGCCGGCGGTGCGGTAGCCGTAGACGCCCATCGTCCCCAGGTGCACGACGTGGGTGTCGAGGTCGGCCTCGACGATCCCCGCCAGCAGGTTGTGCGTGGCGTTGACGTTGTTGTCGACCGTGTAGCGCTTGTGCGCCGCCGACTTCATCGAGTACGGCGCCGCGCGCTGCTCTGCGAAATGCACGACCGCGTCGGGGCGCTGCTCGCTGAGCACCTCGACCAGGCCGTCGAAGTCGCGCGCCACATCGAGCTCGACGATGTCGATCTCGCGATCGGTCAGCTCGCGCCACGCGCCCACGCGCTCCTCGAGCGTGCGGATCGGCGTCAGCGACTCGATGCCGAGCTCGACATCGGCGCGACGGCGCGCGAAGTTGTCGACGATCGTGACGTCATGGCCGCACGCGGACAGGTGCAGCGACGTAGGCCAGCCACAGAAGCCGTCACCGCCGAGAACCATGATCCGAAGCGCCACGATCACGGCACCTTACGGGTGAGCCCGGCGCTCACGTAGCCACGTCCGCACGATCACGCGCGCGTAGCGCGCCCCGTAGAGGACGTTGTGACCCTTCTTGCTCTGCCCTGCCATGCGCTTGCGCATCGTGATCGGTCGCTCGGCCACGCGGTACCCGTTCATGAGCGCGCCGATGAGCAGCTCTGACGTTTGGTACTGCACCTGTTCTTGGCGCACCGTCTCGGTGACCTCGACGCGCATCGCCCTGAAACCACTGGAAGTATCGGTCACGTTCGACCCCGTGAGTACCCGCACGAGCGCGCCGAAGACGTGCACGCCGGCCTGGCGGAAGCCGTCGTCGGTTTCGGTCGCGCCGAGGACGCGCGACCCGATGACGAAGTCCGCCTCGCCGCTCACGACGGGCTCGAGGACGGTCGGCAGCTCGGCGGGGTTCCACTGACCGTCGCCGTCGAGGGTGACGATGAAGCGCGCGCCGCCCTCGCGGGCGAGCCGGTAGCCGGCGCGGAGCGCGACCCCGTGCCCGCGGTTCTGCTCGAAGCGGACGAGATGCGCGCCGCCGGCCTCGGCGACATGGCTCGTGCGGTCGGTGCTCCCGTCGTCGACGAC
>DATFRW010000094.1:0-7923 GCA_035262945.1 Solirubrobacteraceae bacterium | reverse complement strand
CGCCGACGCGGTCGCCCGCGCCGTCGTCGAGGAGGAGGCGCGGAGGATCGCCCTGCACATCGTGCCGCTCGCCGCGGTGACGGACATCGCGCTGGTCGTGCTCGGCGGCGGCCTCGGCGCGAATGGCGACCTGCTGCTCGCGCCGGTCCGCGCGCTGCTCGAGCAGTGGGTGCCCTACCCCCCGCGGGTCGAGGTCTCGGCGCTCGGCGAGGCGGCCGTCCTCACGGGCGCGCTGTCGGTCGGCGTCGGCCGCGCGCTCGACAGCGTCTTCGTCAACCGCGCGAACCCGCGGGGGGCGGTCAGCGCGGCTCGAGGGTGACGAGCGGGCTCCAGCGAGCGCGCCCGAGAGGATTCGAACCTCTGACCTTCGGTTCCGTAGACCGACGCTCTATCCAGCTGAGCTACGGGCGCAGACGCGCGCGCACTTCATGCGCGGGTGTCCGAGTGTAGCGGCGAGGAGAGCACGTCGCCTGCGCGGCGCTCGAGCGGAAGCGCGCCCAGGCCATCGAGCTCGGCGGCCGCCGCGGTGGCGAGGTCGCGCGCGCGAGCGCTCTCCCCGCGGGCGCGCAGCGCCTCCGCCCAGTCGACGCGCGTCAGCGCTGTGAAGACGGGCGCGCGCATGCGCTGGTGCATGTCCAGCGCCGCGGCGAAGTGGCGGTCGGCCTCGGCGTCGCGGCCGAGCGCCGCGGCCAGACGGCCGAGCGGCCGCCGGACCGACCCCCACACCGCGGTGGCGTTGCAGACCACCTGGTCGGCGAAGGGCTCGAGCCGCGCGTGCAGCAGCAACGCCGCACCGGGGTCGGGCAGGCCGGCGGCGACGTCGGCCCAGTGCACGAGGGCCGCGAGCGTCAGCGGATCCTGCGGGACGTCGAAGCCGCGGACCGCCATCGCGCCCAGCCGCCGGCGGGCGTCGTGCGCGCGGCCGAGCTCGAGACACGTGAGCCCGTCGAGCGCGGCGTAGAGGCTGACCGCGGGGAACTGCTCGGCGGTCTGGGCGATGACGTCGGCGAACTCCGCGAGCCGCCCCTGCTCGCGGCGCAGCGCAACGAGCTCGGGCGCGGCGAGGCTGAGCGCGTCGGCCTGGCCCGATGCCACGCCGACGGCAAGCGTCTCCGCGCTGAGCTGATCGGCGAGCGCGAGGTCGCCGGCGACGTGCGCGCGGTAGGTGGCGTGGACGTTGTGCACGAAGCGCAGCGTCGGTTGCGCGAGCCGCTCGGCGATGCCGCCGGTCTGTTCGAGACAGGCATCGACCTCGTCGACGTGGCCGACCTGCATGACCGTCACGAGCCGCCACACGTACGCCCAGAAGCGGAGGAGCGGGTCGGCGAGCCCATCGACCAGAGCGACGGCCTCGGCGGTGTTGGCCAGGCGCTCGTCGAGCGTCGCGGGGGTCCAGATCGCCGTGGTGCGCAGGGCGAGGACGCGCACGAGCGTCGCGGCGTCGTCGCCCGCGCGAGCGAGCGCGAGCGCCTCGTCGCTGAGCGCGCGCCGGCGGTCGGCGTCCGGGTGCCACAGCAGCTCGGCCGCGAGGATCGCGAGCAGGCCGGCGCGCCGCGGGTGCGGCCGGGGCGCGGCCAGGAGCGCGGCCTCCAGCGCGCCCACGCGCTCCTCGTCGACGACGCCCACCGCGCTGAAGAAGCCGCGGTTGTTCGCGAGCGCGGCGCGCACGAGCACCTCGCCGTCGTCCGCCTCGCGCGCGAGCGCCGCCGCGTCAAGCAGGGTCTGGCGGAACGCGGCGTCGCCCGCCTGTCGCTGGGCCTCGCCGAGCCACACGAGCAGCTCGCGCCGCCGCGCCTCGTCCTCGCCGAGCTCGAGCGCCTGGCCGAACCACCGCGCCGCCTCCTCCGGCGCGAGCCGCTCGAGCGCCTGCTCGCCGGCGCGCGTCGCGTAGCCGAGCGCGCGGTCGACCTCGGCCACCTGGGTCGCCGCCGCCCAGTGATGGGCCAGCTCGCCGACGCGATCGCCCGGGTCGTCGCCGCAGAGCTCCTCGAGCGCCTCGGCCACCCGCCGGTGCAGGCGCGCGCGCCGCGTGCGCGAGAGCTGCTCGTAGAGCGTGTGCGAGATCAGCGCATGCGCGAACGTGAAACGGCCCGCTCGGCCGGGCGCCTCGGCGAGCAGTGCGGCGGCCACCGCCGGCTCGAGCACGTCGAGCAGCTCGTCCTCGTCGTCGCCGGCCACCAGTGCGAGCAGGTCGAGGTCGAAGTCGCGGCCGATGACGCTCGCGATCCCGAGCACCCGCTCGGCGCGCGCGCCGAGCCGTTCGATGCGCGCGCCGATCGCGTCGCGCACGCTCGGCGGCAACCCGAGCTGGGCAAGCGGCTGCGTGATCACCCAGCGCCCGTCGTCGCCGCGCACGACCGCGCCCGACTCGACGAGATGGCGCATGAGCTCGGCAAGGAAGAACGGGTTGCCGGCGGTCTCGTGCCACAGCTCGTGCGCGAGCCGGCGACCGGCGGGGTCGAGCTCCTGGCCGGCGGTCGCCCCGACAAGCGCGGCCACCTCGGGCTCGCCGAGGCCCTCGAGCGCGACCCGCTCGACGCCCTCCTCGCGCGCGACGTCCGCCAGCAGCGTGCCGAACGGGTCGCCGCGGCCCATCTCGGCGGCGCGGTAGGTCGCGACGACGAGCAGCCGCATCGGCGGCGCCGTGAGCAGGAGGTGGCGCAACAGCGAGACCGTCGGGCGCCCGGCCCAGTGCAGGTCGTCGAGGATGAGGACGACGGTGCCGTCGCGGGCGGCGAGACCGAGGAGGCCGACGACCGCCCCGTAGAGCAGCCAGCGCTCGGTCTCGGGATCGGCCGTCTCCGACGCCGCGACGCCCGGCCGTCGGCGCGCGAGCTCGGGCACGAGCCGCGCGAGCTCGGCGCCGTGCTCGCGCACATGGCGATCGATGAGCGCGTCCGGACCTTTGGCGACCAGGTGCGTCAGCGCTTCGACCCACGGCTGATACGGGACGCCGACGTCGGCGTCGCAGCGTCCGTAGAGGACGGTGTCGCCCTGCCCGAACGCCCCGACGCCGAGCTGCGTCGCCAGGCGCGTCTTGCCGATCCCGGGCTCGCCGGCGACGAGCATGAGCGTGCGCTGCCCCGCGCGCGCCCGTGCCAGCGCGCCATCGAGCACGGCGCGCTCGGCGTCGCGGCCGATGAACCCGGTCGCGGGGACGCCGACGAGGCGGGGTGGGAGCGGCACCCGGTCGTCGTCGGCGCCGAGCGGCGCCCACACCACCCGGAACGCGTTGACCGGCCCCGGCAGGCCCTTGAGGGCGAGCGGTCCCAGCGGCTCGAAGTCCGGCGCGTCGGCCCCCGACGCGAGCGCCCGCACGGGCTCCGAGACGAGCACCTCGCCACCGCCCGCCGCGGCGCACAGCCGCGCGGCCTCGATGACGGGCGTACCGAAGAGGTCGCCGTCCTCCGTCGCGACGTCGCCGACCGAGATCCCGATGCGCACGCTCAGCGGCCGGTCCGCGCCGCGGTTCGCCCGGTCGACCGCCTGCTGCATCGCCAGCGCGCACTGGACCGCGCCGCCGGTCGAACGGAAGGCGACCATCAGCCCGTCGCCGAGGTTCTTCACCTCGCGTCCGCCGGTGCGCGCGACCGCGTCGCGCAACGTGTCGAAGTGCTCCGCGCGCAGCGCCTCGGACTCCGACAGGCTGAGCCCGGTGATCAGCTCGGTCGACCCGACGAGGTCGGTGAAGAGCAGTGCGGTGGTCTCGGCAGCGAGCATGGGTCGGCCACGCCGACGCCTCCCACGGATCGACGGTAGCGGAAGTGCGGATCCCGGTGTAGCGTCGCACCGTGAAACGGATCGCGGTGCTGGGTGGTGGCGTCGCGGGGGTCACCGCGGCCTTCGAGCTGAGCGCGACGCGGGAGCTGCGCGAGCGCTACCAGGTGACGCTGTACACGCCGGGCTGGCGGCTCGGCGGCAAGGGTGCGAGCGGCCGCCAGCGCGACGACCACGACCGCATCCTCGAACACGGGCTGCACATCTGGTTCGGCTGCTACGACAACGCCTTCGCGGTCATGCAGCGCTGTTATGCAGAGCTCGGACGGCCGGCGAGCGCGCCGCTGGCCACCTGGGAGGACGCGTTCAAGCCGACCGACGACGTCGTCCTCTACGAGCAGTGGAAGGACCGCTGGATCGGGCGGCAGCTGACGTTCCCCCGCAAGCCGTTCGGCCCCGGGCAGCCGCAGCTCGCCGACATGATCCACGAGGCCGCCGCCTGGCTCGAGCGCGAGTGGCGCGCGCTGCGCGACGAGCACGGCGAGCCGCCGCGCCACCTCCTGCCGCGCTGGCTGCGCGACCTCGGCGCCGACGCGGTCGAGCACGTCTTCGCGCTGATCGCCCGCGCCGATGAGGGCGAGGCCGGGCGGCTGCTGCGCGGCTTCGAGGACTGGGTGTGGGAGCACTTCGTGCAGCCGCGCATCGACGACGACCGGGTGCGCTTCTGGTTCGGGACGCTCGACATCGTCGCCGCGTCCGTGCACGGCATCGTCGCCGACGACCTCGTCGGCCGGGGGCTGGCCGCCGTCAACGACGAGGAGCTCGGCGACTGGCTGCGCCGCCACGGCGCGCGCGAGGAGATCCTCGAGAGCTCGCCGATCCTGCGCGGGCTGTACGACGGCGCGTTCGCCTACGAGGACGGCGACAAGTCGCGGCCGAACAACGCTGCGGGCAAGGGCCTGCAGGACCTCATCCGCGCGGTCTTCCTCTACCGCGGGGCGATCCTCTTCAAGATGCAGGCCGGGATGGGCGACACCGTGTTCGCCCCGATGTACGAGGTGCTGCGCGCGCGCGGCGTCGAGGTGGCGTTCTTCCACTGGGCCGCGCGGCTCGGGCTCTCGGGCGACGGCGCGCTCGTCGACGAGATCGAAATGGTCCCGCAGGTCGGGCTGCGCGATGGCGCCTACGACCCGCTCTACGACGTCAAGGGCCTGCCGTGCTGGCCGAGCGAGCCGCTCTACGAGCAGCTGGAGGACGGCGAGCGCATCCGGGCGTCGCGGCCGGACTTCGAGCACGTCGCCAACCCGCTCGCCCGCGAGCCGCGCGTCCTGCGTCGCGGCACGGATTTTGACGACGTCGTGCTCGCGATCCCGCCCGACCTCCACCGCGAGGTCGCGGGCGAGGTCGTCGCGCGCCACAAGGGCTTCGCCGCGATGCTCGACCACACCCACTCGGTGATGACCCAGGCCTTCCAGCTGTGGATCGACCGCAGCCTCGGCGACCCCGGGCTCGACTGGCCGTATCAGGCCAACTCGATCATGAGCGCGTACGTCGAGCCGCTGGACACCTACTGCAACATGACCCACCTCATCCCGCGCGAGGACTGGCCGCAGCGCGACGACCTGCTCGACCTCGCCTACTTCGTCGGCGTCATCCCGTCGAAGGGGCTCGACAGCTGGGACCAGGCCAACGCCCAGGCGCGCCACAACGCGCTGCGCTTCCTCAACGGCGACGCCGGCGGCTTCTGGCCGGGCGCCGACGACGGCACCGGCGTCAAGCACTTCGACTGGCGCTACCTCATCGCCCCCGACGGCGCACGCGGCGAGGCGCGCTTCGACGCCCAGTACTGGCGCGCGAACTTCCCGCCCGCCGAGCGCTACGTGACGACGTTCGCCGGCACCCCGCAGTACCGCCTGCGCGCCGACGAGTCGGGCGTCGCGAACCTCTACCTCGCGGGCGACTGGACGAAGAACGGGCTGGACGCGGGCTGCGTCGAGGCGGCGGTGACGTCGGGGATGCTCTGCTCGCGGGCGATCACGGGCCAGCCGACCGAGATCGCCGGCATCGGAGGCTGGTTGGCGTCGGACGCCATCCGGCCGGAGGACGAGCTGACGGCGAGCGCCCGCTGACCCGGGGCCACACAGTGTTCGCCTGTTCGCCGCTCGCCCAGACGCCGCCGGCGTCGGCGCCCGGGTCCTCACGGAGAGGGCGGGATTCGAACCCGCGATGGGGCTCTAAACCCCATACTCGCTTAGCAGGCGAGTGCCTTCAGCCACTCGGCCACCTCTCCCGGTCTTCGGCAGTGTAGCCCCGGGGCAGTTCGCCAGTGGATCCCGGCCGATGCTGACGCGGCGCCTCACCGCACTGATCACCGTGGTGGTCTGCGCCCTGACTGCGGCGCCGGCATCGGGGGCGACCGTCGACCAACTGCTGGGCGACGACATGACCCTGCCGCACGAGGTCCTGCCGCACGGCGTCCCGACGTTCTGGTCGTGGGCGCAGCACCCGTTCGTCTCGCCGCCGGCGCCCTCCAGCTACACCGCGTTCACCACCATCGCGCGGGGAGAGCTGGGTGAACGTCAGGCAGATCTACGGCCGCAACTACCACTTCTGGCCGCGCGACCGGGCGCCGCTGAACGCGACCGTGAAGAAGATCGTGGTGCTCGCCCGGGCGCGGTACTTCGGCCAGGGTGCGCGCAAGAGCTGCGTCGGCCTGAGCATGGGCGGCGACTAATGGCAGTCGCTGCGAGCGCTGTACCCGAGCGTGACGGGCGCCGGCGTCGGCCGCTTCAAGCGCGTCGAGTCGGCATGGCGGGTCTTCAGCATGACGCTCGATGCGCGCCCGTCGTCAGCCGTGCCGTACCCGTTCAGCTTCGCCGCTCTCGAACTCCGCTAGGGCTCTTCGCGGCGCTACGCTGGCCGCGCACGGAGGGGTGGCAGAGTGGTCGAATGCACCGGCCTTGAAAGCCGGAGCCCGTGCAAGCGGGCCGTGGGTTCGAATCCCACCCCCTCCGCTCCACACCGCCGGATGCCTGCTGCTAGGTGAGTGGACCGACCTCGATGCGCACCCAATCGTCCGGGAAGCCGTGCTCATACGACCAGCCAGTGGGATCGGGTGGGATGACCGTGACGGGGATCCCTAGCTCCTGGATCTGCCTGGTGAGGCCGTGCCGGTGCCAATGCGGATGGTGCTCGCGCGGCGTGCTGAGCAGGATCTCGTCGCATGCGCCCTGCTGCACGAGCTCGCCGATTGTCGCCACAGCGTCCCCACCGCAGTCGACGAACTCCACGGGACGGCCCTTGGCGGCGCGCCCGATGAGGTCCAGCGCCTCCTGATGCGTCCAATCGGGCGCCTCGGGATGGCGCTCGGGCGGCACGATCAGCTTGAAGTCGCAGCCAGTCCGCGCCCGCCGCTGCACCTCGTCGAGCAACCGCGGCGCCGACTCCGTGAGATTGGCGACCACCAGCATCCGCCGGGCTTGCGCTTCGGACATAGGCACATGCAAGCCCGAGAGGGACGCCCATGCATCATTCGGATCGGGTGAGTCACCGACGTCCTCGAGAGCGTAGGGTCGCCGTGTGGGGTGTCTGTTTGTGATCGTCGCGGGCTTCTTCCCGCGAATCGCGCTGGTCATCGTGTGGATCGCGACCGATCTGGTCGACCGGGCCTTCTCGACCTGGGTCATCCCGCTGCTCGGGCTGGTCTTCCTGCCGTTCACGACGCTGGTGTATGCGCTCGCGTGGGCACCCGGCGTGCACCTCGGCAACGGACGCTGGATCTGGGTGGCGATCGCCTTCGTCGTCGAGCTCATCGGCTATGCCGGCTCGGCGCGCAGCAACCGCGCGCGCATGGCTCGCGGCTGAGCCACGAGCGAAAAGCGTGACGGGGCGCGCGCGTCGGCGCTAGGAGGAGCCGCTGTGGATCACCGTCAGCGCGCTCTGGCCGACGGGCCAGCGCTCGTGGTCGCGTAGGCCGAGCGCGCGGTCGTCGAACAGGCCGCAGACATCGAGCGTGTCGCACTCGCAGGCGCTTGCCACCACGAGCCATCGCTGCACCGCCTGCGCGCGCCGAATCAAGGCCTCGATCTGGGGCAACTTGTGCTCGGCAAGCGCCCGTAGACGCCGTGAGGCGGGCTCGTCGGCGGCATCGAGCAACTCGCGGATCTCGTCCAGCGAGCAGCCCGCGCGCTGGGCGACGTCGATGAT
>DATFRW010000093.1:0-7485 GCA_035262945.1 Solirubrobacteraceae bacterium | reverse complement strand
GGCAGCGCATCCGCCAGCCGCGCCGCCAGCTCGGCGTCGAGGAGGTCGAAGCGCGCGGCCCACTCCGGCGCGTCGTGCAAGCGCTCGGTCAGCCGGGCGGCCTCGGCGCCGAGGAGGTCGTCGAGGCCGATGACCTCGTTGGTCAGGTGGCGCATCGGCACGCCGATGAGCCGGTAGGCGCCGAGCGGCGTCAGCCGGACCTCGATGCCGTGCTGGTAGCCCGCGTGCTCGGTGAACGCCGGCGCGTCCCACAGCCCCGCCACGAACGACGTCCGCTGCCGGCCGCAGACGGCGATGGTCGGGCCGAGGCTGATGATCAGGGTGATGTCGGCCGAGGGCACCTCGCGCCGGCGCAGCGGCCGCGGCGTCAGCTCGAAGTAGCCGACGTAGTCGCGCACGTGCCCCCGCAGATGCTTCGGCGCGTCGCGCGACGCCATCTCCCACCGCCCCAGCGGCGAGTCGTGGCGCACGACGTCCATGCGACCGAGGTTACGAGACCGCGCCGCCCTTGGCGACCGCCACCGCGCCCGCGCGCTGGGCCCACGCCTCGGCGAGGCGCACGATCGTCGCGGCGCCGGCCGCCATGTCCTGCACCGAGGCCCACTCGCGCACCGAGTGGTACTCGTGGCCGCCGGTGAAGAGGTTCGGCGTGGGCAGGCCCATCTCGCTGAGTCGCGAGCCGTCGGTCCCGCCGCGGATCGGCGTGCGCAGCGGCTCGATCCCCTCGGCCCGGATCGCGGCCTCGGCCACCTCGACGACCTCCGGGTGCTGCTCGACGTAGGCGCGCATGTTGCGGTACTGCTGGCGCACCATGACGTCGACCCGCGCGCGCGGCTCGCTCGCCGCGACCTCCTCGACGATGCCGCGCAGCAGCGCGACGTGGCCCTCGAGCCTGTCGTCCTCGAAGTCGCGGAGGATGACCCGGATGCTCGCCCTGGCCACCGACGCGTCGACCTCGTAGGGATGGATGAACCCGTCGCGCCCGGACGTCGTTTCGGGCGCGAGATCTGCGGGCAGCGCGGCGAGGATGCGGCCGGCGAGCCGGGCGGCGTTCACGAGCTTGCCGGTCGCGAAGCCGGGATGGACGTCGACGCCCTCGATCGTGATGATCGCCTCGGCCGCGGTGAAGGTCTCGTCCTGCAGCTCGCCCAGCGTCGAACCGTCGAGCGTGTAGGCGCAGAACGCGCCGAAGCGGTCGAGGTCGAAGAGCGTCGCCCCCTCGCCGATCTCCTCGTCGGGCGTGAAGCCGATGCGAATGGTGGGGCGCGGAACGTCGGGATGCGCCGCGAGGTAGGCGACCGCGCCCATGATCTCGGCGACGCCGGCCTTGTCGTCGGCGCCGAGCAGCGTGTCGCCGCTCGCGGTGACGACGTCGTGGCCCGCCTTCTCCGCAAGCCGCGGCATGGCCGCCGGGTCGAGCACCGTCCCGTCGCGCGGAAGCTCGATGACCGCGCCGTCGTAGGCGCGATGGACGATCGGCTCGACGCCCGTGCCGGAGGTGTCGGGCTCGGTGTCGACGTGCGCGATGAGCCCGATCACCGGCGCGTCGCCGTCGACGGTAGCCGGCAGCGTGGCCATGACGTAGCCGTTCTCGTCGAGCTCGGCGTCGGCCAGCCCGATCGCCTTGAGCTCGTCGACGAGCAGGCGCGCCAGGTCGAGCTGACCCGGCGTGCTCGGCGAGCTGGTGCGGTCGCGCTGCGAGCGCGTGTCGATGCGGACGTAGCGCAGGAAACGGTCGAGGACGTCGGGGGCGAGCTCCTCGGCCAGCGCGGAGGTGTAGGGGGCCATCCTTGGAGGCTACGCGGGCGTCAGCTCGGCCAGCGCGGCGAGCACCTCATCGTCGTGCGTCTTCGGCGACGCCTTCGGGATGACGTGGCGCACCACGCCCTCCTCGTCGATGAGGAACGTCGCGCGCGCGTTGCCCCAGTACGTGCGCCCGTACATCGACTTCTCGACCCAGACGCCGTACTCCTCGGCCACGGCGTGGTCCGCGTCGGCGAGCAGCGTGAAGCCCAGCGTCTGCTTGTCGTGGAACTTCTTGACCGCCTTGACCGGATCGGGCGAGACGCCGAGGACGGTGGCGCCGGCGGCCTCGTAGTCGGCGCGGTGGTCGCGGATGCCGCACGCCTGGGTCGTGCAGCCTGGCGTATCTGCCTTCGGATAGAAGTAGAGGACCACGCGGCGGCCGCGCAGATCGGACAGCCGAACGGGGTTGCCGTCCTGGTCGGGGAGCTCGAAGTCGGGGGCCTGCTGGCCGGGTTCGATCATGCTCGCCAGGCTACTTCAGCAGCCGCGAGAGCCGCCGGTCCTTCAGCACCCGCCCGCCGGTCTGGTCGTGCGGGCAGTAGCACATGACGTAGTCCTCGTAGTGGACCGCCTCGATCGTGTTGCCGCAGCGCGGGCACGGCTCGCCCTGGTGGCGGTGGACCTCGAGCGGCATCGGGAGCTTGTCGGGGATCGGCAGCTCGACCACGCGCTCGTAGTGCTCGATGGCGCCGTCGAGGCGCTCGATCATCGCCGCGCGCAGGTTGTCGGCCTCGTCGTCGTCGAGATCGTCGGCGCGCTTGAACGGCGAGAGCTCCGCGGTCCACAGGATCTCGTCGACCCACGAGCGCCCGATCCCGGTGATCACGCGCTGGTCGCGCAGCACCGCGTGGAGCGGGCGCGCGCCGTGTGCCGAGAGCAGTTCGCGCAGCGGCGGCGGGTCGGGCCACGCGTCGGGCCCGAGGGTGGCCAGCGCGTCGTCGGCCTCGACCTCGTCGGCGCGCAGGACCTTCACCCACGCCGCCTGCTTGGTGCCGAACTCGCGCAGGCGCAGCTCCCGGCCGTCGGCCATGCGGACGAGCAGCCGCGAGGTGCGGTCGCGCAGCGAGGCGCGCTTGTCGAAGAGCTGCAGCCGCCCGGCCGACATGAGGTGCACGAGCAGCGCGAGGTCGCCGGCGATGTCGACGACGAGGTGCTTGCCGCGCCGGCGCACGCCGGTGACGGCCGCGCCCTCGATCGCCTGCAGCGGCGGGTCGAACGTCTTGAGCGCGTTGATGCCCGGGGCGAGCGCCGACTCGATCGTGACGCCGCGCAGCGCGGCGTCGAGGCGACGCGCGGTGATCTCGACCTCAGGCAACTCGGGCACGAGTGCCCATGGTACGGCCCGCGTTAGAGCACGCTGAGAAGGGCGTCGACCACGCGCGGGTCGAACTGCCGCCCCGAGCCGGAGCGCAGCCTCCGGAGCGCCTCGCGGCGCGGCAGCGGCTTGCGGTAGGCGCGCTCGCTCGTCATCGCGTCGAACGCGTCGACGACGCTCACGATCCGGGCGGTTAGCGGGATCTCCTCGCCGGTGAGCCCGTCCGGATACCCGGACCCGTCCCACGCCTCGTGCGTGGCGCGCACGGCCGGAGCGAGGTGCTCGAGGCCGGCGATCCCGGCCAGCATCTCCTCGCCCTCGATCGTGTGGCGGCGCATCCGGTCGCGGCGCCGGTCGTCGAGCGGCCCGGGCCAGTCGAGGATGGCCGGATCCACGGCGAGCTTGCCCACGTCGTGCAGCACCGCCACCAGCTCGACCTCGGTCGCGTCGAGCGCATCGAGCCGCAGCCGCTCGGCGACGATGCGCGCATGGGCCGCCAAGCGGTGGCTGTGGTCGGCGGTCGGCGCGTGGTGGGATCGCAGCTCGTGGGCAAGGGCCTCGACGGCCTGCGCCATCCATGGTGCGTCGGCCGGCATCGTCGTGCGCCCCGGCATGGACCGTGAAACGATGTCAAATCGTGGCCGCTCGGGTGTCGTGCGGTCGACAAATGGCGGTAGCCGACGGCCGAGCGGCACGGATCGGCGGGTGAGCACGCTGGTGGCGTTCGAGCGCGGAGGGCCGCCTCCTGCAACCCGCTCAGGAGATTCGGGCCAGCTCGCGAGGGCGCATGAGCAGCATGAGTTCGCCGCGCGCGCCGTCGAGCCGGATCGCCGCGATCGCGCCTTTCTTGAACTCGATCCGGCCGCCGGTCAGGTCATAGACGACCTGCGAGAAGTCGGGGTCGTGACCGACGACAAGCACGCGCTGTTCGGCTCCCGAAACGGCCAAGAGCGTCAGCGCGTCGTCGGCCGTGAAGCCCCCTGAGAGCGGCTCATGGTCGATCGGCTCGACCCCCAGAGGCTCGCAGGCGAGGGTCGCGGTATCGCGGGCGCGCACCCGCGGGCTCGTGTACGCCGCGTGGAAGTGGATCTTCAGGGCGGCAAGGGCGCGGCCGACGTCGCGCGCTTGCTCGCGTCCGCGATCGGTCAGGCGGCGTTCGGCATCAGGGCGGGCGTCGTGGGGCTCGGCCTCGCCGTGGCGGAGAAGCCAGAGCTGCTTGGCCATCGCCCGGGCAGGCTACCCGGCGTACGCGTGCGTCGCGGTCCCGTGGAACGTCGTGCCGTCCGGCGCCTTCCAGACCAGCCGCCACTCGCGGCCGGAGACGAACGCGCCGCTCTTGGTGAAGTAGCCCCGGCTGTTGGTCTGGACGGTGGTCAGCTCGTGCCAGCCGCCGCTCTTGCCGTTGATCTCGATCGTCGCCGTCGTCGCGCCGGTGGCGGGACGCACGAGCCCCCAGAACGAGACCTTCTTCGAGCCCGAGCGCTTGACCGCGAGCGGGAGGCGGAAGCCGTCGAAGGACGGCTTGGCCTTGCCGCCGGCGGTGAACAGCCCCGTCTGGAACCCCTGGTAGCGCTGGATCGCGGGCACCCCGAGCACCGGGAGGTCGTCGCGCAGGAGGTACTGCGAGAACGCCACCACCCGCGGGTTCTCGTAGGCGATGCGTTCGGAGATCGAACGGTAGTCGGACTGCTTCTGCAGGCTCACGCCGCGGATCGGGTCCGGCGTGCTCTCGATGCCGAACTCGGTGAGGTAGATCGGCAGGTTCGACGTCACCGCGCCGGTCTTGGCGGCGCGGTCGAGCGCCTTGGTCAGCCGCGACAGCACGCCGATCGTGACGTCGTTGGGCTGCGGGGGCTTGAACGTCGGCCCCTGGCCGGTCGTATACGCGTGGTGGGCGTAGCCGGAGGCCGTCACCTTCGCGCACTTCGAAGAGGTCTTCTGGTACTGCGAGTTCAGGCACAGCATGTCGCGCAGGAAGGTCAGCGGCGCGACGACGTGGCCGGTGCCGCGCGGCGAGGTCTCCGCCAGCAGGACCCGCGCATTGTCGAGGCCGGCGGCGCGCAGGCCGCGCTGCGCGGCGAAGTAGAGGTTGCGATAGATCCGCGGCGAGAGCGGGTTGTGGTTGGGCGAGTACTGCGGCATCAGGAACTGCGGCTGGTTGGGCTCGTTCCAGATGCTCCAGGTGTCGACCTTCGAGCCGTAGTGCTCGGCGACCGCCTGCACGAACATGCGGAACTCGTTGGGGCTCGGGCGCGTGACCGTGTCGCGGGCGCCGTTGGTGGCCCAGCGCGGGACGGGGCCGGACACGGTGAGCAGCAGGTTCCAGCCGCGCGCCTTGATGCCGTCGACCACCGCGTCGTAGGCGCCCCAGTTGTAGCTCGAGGGCGAGGTGGGGTCGAACTTCGGCTTGATGCGGGAATCGGCGTCGGGCGCGACGTCGTGCCAGTAGAGCACGAGGCGCATCGAGTGCACGCCGAGCGAGGCGATGTCCTTGAACGCCTGCTCGCGGGTGGCCGGGTCCTTGAGGTCGCGCGGCGCCTCGAAGGTCATGGTCTGGGTCTTCGAGGCGTCAGCCGCGGCAGGCGCAAGGAGCGCAACGATGGCGCACGCGGATGCGATGAGGATTGGGAGACGTCGCATGAGGATCAGCACCGTGTGAGAGGAACCGCCCGGAGTCCCCAAAGGTTGTGGTCGGTCCCACGGCGCTAAGAACACCGTAACACTAGGGTTTCCCGCCGTGATCGCCCCGGACGACATCGTCCAGACGCACTCGGAGGGTGCGGCGAACGAGCGCGAGCCGCTCGTCGTGCTCGACTCGCTCGACGCATTTCTCGATCAGCACGGCCTCGGCAGCGGGGATCTCGACGTCGAGCCGCTGGGCGAGGGCCACTCGAACGTGACGTTCGCGGTCCGGCGCGACGGCCTCGACGCCGTGCTGCGCCGCCCGCCGCGCGGCCCCCTTCCGCCGAGCGCGCACGACGTCCTGCGCGAGGCACGCGTCCTTGAGGCGCTCGCCGGCCGCGCACGGGTGCCGAAGGTCCTCGCGGTCGGCGACGACCCGGCCGTCATCGGCGCGCCCTTCTACGTGATGGAGCGGATCGAGGGCGACGTGGTGACGAGCACGGTGCCGCCCGCGCTCGATACGCCGGACCAGCGGCGCCGCATCGGCGAGGAGCTCGTCGACGCGCTCGTCGAGGTTCACGACGTCGACTGGCGCGCCGCCGGGCTCGAGGGCTTCGGCAAGCCGACCGGCTACCTCGAGCGCCAGCTTCGCCGCTTCCTCGGACTGTGGGAGCACAACCGCACGCGCGACATCCCGGCGGTCGAGTCGATCGCCGATTGGCTCAAGACCAACCTGCCCGAGTCCGGCCCCGCCACCATCGTCCACGGCGACTATCGGCTCGGCAACACGATGCTGGCGCCCGACCCACCGGCGCGGCTCGTCGCGATCTTCGACTGGGAGATGGCGACGATCGGCGACCCGCTCGCGGACGTCGGCTACCTCTGCACGCTATGGGTCGATCGCCGCGACCCGACCGGCAACATGTTCGAGCTGTCGAGCGTCACCCGCGAGGAGGGCTTCCCCTTGCGCGAGGAGCTCGTCGCGCGCTACGAGGAGCGCTCGGGGCGCTCGATGACCGACATTCGCTGGTACCGCACGCTCGCGCTGTGGAAGTCGATCGTCTTCATGGAGGGCAACTTCAAACGCGCGATGGCCGGCAGCACCGACGACCCCTATCTCAAGGGCTTCGGCGACGGCGTCATCGAGCTCGCCCGGCGCGCGGAGGCGCTGGCCCGTGGCGGCTGAGCGCAGCGCCGTCCTGCTCGACTGGGGCGGCGTGATGACCGGCGACCTCTTCGGCTCGTTCCGCGCGTTCTGCGCCGAGGAGGGCCTCGACCCGGACGCGCTCGCGACCCTCTTCCGCCACGACCGCGACGCCCGGGCGCTGCTCATCGACTTCGAGTGCGGGCGCATGGACGAGCCGGAGTTCGAGCGGGGGATGGTGCGTCTACTCGGAATTGCCGAGCGAAGCGACAGCAATTTCATCGACCGGCTATTCGCCGCCTCCGACCTGGACAACGCCATGGTCGAAGGCGTCCGCGCGCTGCACGAGCGCGGGGTACGCACCGCGCTCGTGTCCAACTCGTGGGGAACGCGCCGGTATCCGCGCGAGCTGCTGGCCGAGCTCTTCGACGGCGTGGTCATCTCGGGTCTGGAGGGCTTCCGCAAGCCCGACCCGCGCATGTACGAGCTCGGGGCGCGGCGCGCGGGCGCCGCGCCCCAGGAGTGCGTCTTCGTCGACGACCTGGCCTTCAACCTCGACCCCGCGCGCGAGCTCGGGATGGCGGTGGTCCACCACACC
>DATFRW010000092.1:0-6369 GCA_035262945.1 Solirubrobacteraceae bacterium | reverse complement strand
CGGTTCGACCGCCGGCCTGCGCGAGGCCGGCTCGTGCGCCGGCCTGCGTGGGGCCGGCGCAACGGGGATGGGCGCCTTGACGCCGAGCGCCTTCTGGGCCGCGCGCATGAGCCGCGCCGGCGACGCGTAGCGCTGTTCGGGCTGCTTGTTGAGTCCAGACGCGACGACGGCGTCGATGTCCTTCGGCAGTCCCTTGCGCCGCGTGGAGACCTCGGGCGGCGCCTCGACGCGGTGCGCCTGCAGGGTCAGCAGCGGCCGGTCGTACGGGTACGGCGGCGCGCCGGTGAGACACTCCACGAGTAGGCACGCGAGCCCGTAGACGGCGCTCGCGCGCTCGCGTGGGCGCCCGCCGATCTCCTCCGGCGAGCGGTAGTCGACGCCACCGATCGCCTCGCAGCCGCGGCGCGTGGGCACGCGCACGCCGAACGCCACCAGCGTCGCCTGCCTGGGGCGGCCGTTGGTGACGAAGACGTCCTCCGGCGTGAGCTCGTCGGTCGGCAGGCCGAGCGCGTGGGCGGTCTCGAGCGCGCCGGCGACCTGGCTGAGGATGCCGATCGCCTCGGTGCGCTCGAGCGGCCCGTTGCGCAGCAGGTCCGCGAGGGTGCGGCCCTGCGGCACCGGGTGCACGAGCGCGGTGCGGCCGTCGCCGAGGTCGAGGGCGCCGAGCACCGGCAGCAACGGGTGCGCCAGCGCCTCGCCAAGGTCGGCGAGCCGCAGCAGGCGGCCGCGGAGCTCCGGATCGGCGGCCAGTGGTTCGGCGAAGAGCTTCAGCGCCACCCGCTTGCCCTGCGGCGAGGCGGCCTCGACGAGCGTGTAGCGGTCCGGCACGTGCGAGAGCACGCGCTCGACGGTGAGGCCGGCGATCGTGGTGCCGACCGCCTCGTGTGTCTGTGCCGGCATGCTCATCCGCCGTCGTCGAAGAACTGGGTGCCGGGGGTGGTGGCGACCGTGGGCTTGGGCGCGGACCGCTTCGGTGCCGCGGGCTTGGGTGCCGGCGTCGGTGCCGGCTGAGGCCGCGCGACCGGCGTCTGCGGTGCCGGCGTGCTCACGGGGGTGACCCGGCGCACCGGCCGTTGGGCCACTGCGACGGGCCTGGCGGCGACGGAGGCCGCCGCCGCCCGCTGCGGTGTCGCCGCGCGCGCGCCGGGCTGCGGCTTGCGCGGGGCTTGGCGCTCGATGCGCGCGCGCAGGCCGGGAAGCCCGGCAGCGGGAGCGAGCGCGGCGACCCGCGCCTGTGCTGGAGCAGGCGCGGGTGTCGCGGCGGCCGGCGTCGAATGGGCGTCCTCGCGGACCGATGAGCCCACCGCAAACGCACCGGCGAACGACACGGCGCACGCGCCGGCGATCATCAATGCTGGACGCGGACGGGTCATGACGCCGGGCAACGGGCGGCGGCGCGGGCACCTGGTGAGAGACAGAGCTCGGTGCGGACGGGCGCCTTGCCACGCCGGAACGTGAACAGGATGTACTTGCCGATGAAGCCGGACTTCGTGACGCTCACGGCGACCTTCGCGGAGCCTCTGAAGGTGCGCTCGAACTTGCGCAGGCGCACCCCGCCCTTCGCCGCGCGGCGGCGTTCCTTCTTCGCCGGGCAGCCCTTGCCGGTGCACGTGGCGCGGACCATCGCGCCGCGCGGGGCGATGACGAACAGCCGGGTGACGTGGGTGCCCCTGCGTTCGACGCTCCCGGCGATCGACACGCGGACGCCCGCGAGCACGCTGAGCGTGTGGGACGCCGCGGCCGCGGGTGTGCTCGCCGAGGCCGCCGTGGCACCGGCGCCGCCGCCGCTTCCCGAGGCGGGCGGCTGGAACGGCCGCGGCACGACGACCGGCCCTCCGGGCGTCGACGGTGGCGTGGGCGCCGGCGCGCCCGTGATGGTGACGGTCTGCGTCGCCGTGGAGACGACGCGCGTCTGATCGGTGACCTGCAGGCTGACCTTGTAGTTGCCCGCTGTGAGGAAGGTGGCCCGTGCCGTGGGGCCGCTGGCGTCGCTGAAGTTGCCGTCGCCGTTGAGGTCCCAGTTCTGCGACAGGATGTCGCCCGCGCCGTCGGGGTCGGTGGACGTCGACGTGAACTGGACCGTCTGCCCCGTCACCGGCGCCAGCGGGCTCCACGTGAAGCTCGCGACGGGCGACTGATCGACATGGATCGGGATCCGAGCCGTCGCCGTCGCGCCGTCGACGTCGGTCATCTGGACGCCGACCGTGATGTCGCCCGGCGTCGTGAGGACCTTGATCAGCGATTGCGCCGCCGGGACGTCGCCATAGACCCCGTCGCCGTTGAAATCCCACTGGTAGGTCGCGGCCTTCGGATCGCCGTCGGGGTCGGTCGAGGTGCTCGCGCTGAACGCGACGCGCTCGCCGACAAACGGTTTCTGAGAGTCCTGGCCCGTGAACTTGTCCAGCGCGGCGAAGGTGACCTTCGGCGTCGGCGGTGCGTTAACACGCACCGTGTGCTGCACGAAAGCCGATGCGCCGTCGGAGTCGGTGACGGTCAGTGTGATGGTCTTCGTCCCGCTCGTGCCGTAGGAGTGAGACGGGTTCTGCTGTGTGGACGTGCCGCCGTCTCCGAAGGACCACGAATAATCGAGCGACCCAGCTTCCGGGTCCGACGAGGTCGACGTGAAGCTGACCGCTTGGTTGATCTGCGGCACGCCCGGCGACGCGGTGAACCCGGCCACCGGCGGCGCGTTGACCCGCACCGTCTTCGACGAAGCAGCGCTCGTCTCGCCCGCCGAGTCGACGACGGTCACGCTCACGGTGTGGCTGCCGCGGCCGGAGAAGGCGTGCTGCACGCTCAGTCCCTGTGCCGTTGCTCCATCGTCGAACGACCAGTTCGCGTCCGTGATCGTGTCGCCGTCGGTGGGGTCCGAACCGGTGACGCTGTACGTCGCATTCGCGTTGACCAGCGGCACCGACGGCGAGACGGTGATGCTCGTCACCGTAGGCGGCGTGGCGCCGGCGGCACCGACGCACGCGAGTGAAACGGCGATGGCAGCCGTGACCGAGACACCCAACCGAGTCATCAGTCGGCGCCCGCCACCCCATGCAGCTTTACGACCCGACGAGTCCAGGCTGCGAGACACAGAAAGCCCCCCCTTCCGGTCCAGCCCCTGAGAACCGCAATATCTGTACGACGAGAGTAGAGCGGTCCTATTTACCGTGGTTCAGACAGTAGATTCTGTGCAGCTTTTTCTGTTACTCCTCCTACCAGCGCGATGTTCGGTTCCAACGCCCGAACATGAACAGCGCGGCGCCGAGCAGCGCAAACGCGGCGAGTGGAACCACGCCTCCAGAGAGGGAGACGCTTCGGTCGGCCAAGGTCTTCCCGTTACTGATTACGGGTTCGACGGTGGTCAATGTGCGGGTGCGCGGTGTGTGCGCGTGGACGAGCGGCGCCGGCATCGCCCGCCCGCGCCCGGCGGATGCAACGAGGCCGTACACCGGCGCAACCGCCGCCACCGGCGTGGCGGCGGCGAGCGCGGGCGGGCGATGGCGATGCCGCACGTCATGGCGCTCGTGAGCGGCCGCGTGGTGCGGCGCGTCCCACTCGAGCGCGAAGATCGGGTCCCTGAGCGGCGCGCTGGGCGGCGCCGCGGCAGCGGGCGGGGCGGCCGCCGGCGCTGACGGTGCAGGCTGCGAGCCAGCGGGCGTGGGCGCCGGGTCTTGGGCCGGCGGCGCGGCGACCACGAACGGCTCGTCGCCATCCGGCGGGGCGGCGACCGGCGGGCGCTGCGGCGCGGGGTCGTCGAGCGTCGCGGTCGCGTCCTGGCTGACCGCGGCCGACTGCTGAGCGACCTGCGTGAGCGCATCCCCGTAGCAGTGGTCGAGGCAGTCCGCGACGTCCTCTTGGGAGAGGATCTCGATGGTCGCGGCCTCGTTCGCCGCGATCACCGCGAGCCACGCGAGGAACGGCTGTGGGTCGCCGAACGGCAGCGTCGGGCCGTTGCCCGACTCCGCGGCGGTCTCCTCATGCGTGTTCGTGGTCGTCTGCGTCGCGGAGGTGTCCACGCACACGACGAGGCAGCCCTGCTGCACCTGCCACACGAACTGCGTGGTCTGCGCCGCGTTGATCGCGGTGACGATCGCGTCGGCGGTCGCGGAGGCGGATTGCGTCGTGAGCGCCTGCTGCGACGCCGACTGCAACACCGTCGTCCCGTAGCAGAACGCCGTGCAGCCGAGCTGCGTCTGGAAGATGAACTGGATGGTCGAGGCGACGTTGACTGCCTCGGCGCCGGACGTCGTCGCGGTGCTCGTCGCGGTCGCGGATTGCGTGGTCGTCGACGTCTGTGTCGCTGACTGCGTCTGGCTCGTCGCGTAGCAGTAGCTCTGGCAGCCCTTCTGCACCTGCGTGACGACCTGGTAGACGATGCTGACGTTCTGCGCCGTCGCGACGGGCGCGCTTGTTGGCGGAGCGGGCGACGGGGAGGAAGCGGCGGTGGCGGGCTGCTGCGCGGGCTGCTCCACCGTGGGCGTCGGCTGCTCCACCGTGGGCGTCGGCTGCTCCGCCGCGGGCGCGGGCTGCTCCGCCGCGGGCGCGGGCTGCTCCGCCGCGGGCGGCCCCGGAGCCGGCGTCGCGGGTGCGGCCTCCGGCGCGGGGTCCTCCGCTGCCGACGCGGGCTGCTGCGCTGCCGGCGTCGCCGGCGCGGGGTCCTCCGCCGCCGGCGCTGGCTGCTCCGCCGCCGGCGCGGGCGTCTCGGCCTGCGCGGCCGCGCTGTCGGGGGCCGCCTCGTCCGAACTGACCGCCGGTGCGGGCGTCGCATCCGCCGCCACCGCGGGCGACGCGACTGCCGCCGGCAGGATGACCGCGATCGACGCCGCTCGCGCGACGAACCAGCGCCTCACACGGCCCCCCAGGGACCACGTGCCGCCGCATCGCCCGAGACCGCCGGCCGGCCGATGACCGGCCGGCCGACGGTACGAGACGAGCGTGCAAGCACGCTGGCTTCGCGACTAGGCGTGAGACCTCCGAGCCTTCTGAGTGCGCTTGGCCTTGCGGCTCTTCGCGCTCTTCTTGCTCTTCTTGGCCTTCTTCGCCTTCTTGGCCTTGGCCTTCTTGGCCTTCGCCGCGTTGCGCTTCTTGGCGGAGGACTTCTTCTTCGCCGCGGAGCGCTTGGGCAGCGCCTGACGGACCGCAGCCGTGGTGACCGCGGCGGGCGTCAGAGACGCTGCGATGGACTGGACGCTGGCAGGAGCCTGCGAGCCACTCGAAGGAGCGCTCGAGCCGCCGCCGGACGGTCCGGACGAGCCGCTGCCGGCACCCTCCTCAGAGGAGCCGGAGCCGCTGCCGGTGTTGGCGTTGGTCGCGTCCTGGTCGGCGTTCGCCTCCGAGTCCGCGTCCTGCTCGGTGGATGCATCCTGATCGAGCTCCTGCGACTGCCCGGTACCGACGCCGTCGCTCTCTTGCGACTGGTCGGCGTCCTGGCTCGTCGAGGCGTCGTTCGTCGCCTCGGAGCTCGCGGTGTTGTCCACATCCTGGACAGCGGAGCTGTCACCGGCGTTGGTCGCGTCCTGGTCGGCGTTGGCCTTCGAGTCCGCGTCCTGGTCGGTGCTGGCGTCCTGGTCCAGGTCCTGGTCCTGTCCTGTGCCGGCCCCGTCGCTGGACTGCGACTGGTCGGCGTCCTGGCTGGTGTCGGCGGTGTTCGCCGCCGACGAATCGGCGGTGTTGCTCGCCGTCTGGTCGCCGCCCGCGTTGGTCGCGTCCTGGTCGGCCTTGGCCTTCGAGTCCGCGTCCTGGTCGGTGCTGGCGTCCTGGCTCAGGTCCTGGCTCTGCCCGGTACCCACGCCGTCGCTGTCCTGCGACTGGTCGGCATCCTGGCTGGTCGTCGCGTCGTTCGAAGCGTCCGACGTGGCGGTGTTGTCCAGAGTCTGAGAGCCGTCCGCGTTGGTCGCGTCCTGATCGGCCTTGGCCGAACTGTCGGCGTCCTGGTCGGTGCTCGCGCTCTGGTCCAGGTCCTGGCTCTGCCCGGTGCCGATGCCGTCGCTGGTCTGCGACTGCTCGGCATCCTGGCTGGTATCAGCGACGTTGGTCGCCGACGAATCGTCGGCGGTGTTGCTCGCCGTCTGATCCCCACCGGCGTTGGTCGCGTCCTGGTCGGCGTTGGCCGACGAGTCAGCGTCCTGGTCGGTGCTGGCGTGCTGGTCCAGATCCTGCGACTGACCGGTGCCGATGCCGTCGCTCTCTTGCGACTGGTCGGCGTCCTGGCTCGTCGTTGCCGAGTTGAAGGCATCCGACGTGGCCGCGTTGGTCAGATCCTGCGAGCCACCGGCGTTGGTCGCGTCCTGATCGGCGTGAGCCGAGGAGTCCGCGTCCTGGTCGGTGTGCGCGCTCTGGTCCAGGGACTGATCCTGCCCGGTGCCCACGCCGTCG
>DATFRW010000091.1:0-2602 GCA_035262945.1 Solirubrobacteraceae bacterium | reverse complement strand
GCCCTGCTGATGATCGGCGGCGAGTTCGACCTGTCGGCCGGCGTGATGACCGGCTCGGCGGGCCTGATGATGGGCATCCTCGGGACCGAGGTCGGCATGAACATCTGGCTGGCGATCGTGCTCACGCTCATCGCCGCCAGCGCCGTCGGGTTCGTCAACGGCTACATGGTCATGCGCACGAAGCTGCCGAGCTTCATCGTCACGCTGGCGACGTTCTTCATCCTGCAGGGCGTCAACCTCGGCGTGACGAAGGCGATCACGCAGCAGGTGTCGGTCAGCGGGATCGACACCGTCGCCGGCTACGACAGCGCCAACAAGATCTTCGGCGGCAGCTTCTGGAGCCCCCATGACTTCCGCGTCAGCGTGCTCTGGTGGATCGCCATCACCGCGCTTGCCACCTGGGTCCTCGCGCGCACGCGCGTGGGGAACTGGATTTTCGGCGTCGGCGGCGATGCCAACGCGGCCCGCAACGTCGGTGTCCCCGTCAAGCCGCTCAAGATCGGCCTGTTCATGACGACGTCGTTCGTCGCGGCGCTGACCGGGGTCATGATCGCGCTGCGCCTGGCGTCCACGCAGGCCGGGCAGGGCGTCGGCGACGAGTTCCAGTACATCATCGCCGCGGTCGTCGGCGGCTGTGTGCTGACCGGCGGCTTCGGCTCGGCGATCGGCGCCTCGCTCGGCGCGCTGATCATCGGGATGGCGTTCATCGGCATCCAGTTCTCGGGCTGGAACACCGACTGGCGCTTCCTGTTCCTCGGCGTGATCCTGCTCGTCGCGGTCCTCGTCAACAACTACATCCGCAAGCGCGCGGAGGGAGCACGGCGATGACTGGCAACGGCAACGGCGGCACGCCCCTGCTCGAGGTCCGCAACATCTCGAAGTACTTCGGCAACGTCGTCGCGCTGAAGGACATCAGCGTGGGGGTCGGCTCGGGCGAGGTGACCTGCGTCCTCGGCGACAACGGCGCCGGCAAGTCGACGTTCATCAAGATCCTCTCGGGCGTGCACCAGCAGGACGAGGGCGTCCTGCTCGTCGACGGCGAGGAGACCCGGTTCGCCACGCCGCGCGAGGCGAAGGAGTGCGGGATCGCGACGGTGTTCCAGGACCTCGCGACGGTCCCGCTCATGTCGATCTGGCGCAACTTCTTCCTCGGCTCCGAGCCGACGAAGGGCGCGGGCCCGTTCAGGCGGATCAACGTGCGATTCGCCCAGGACACGATGGTCGGCGAGCTGCGCAAGATGGGGATCGACGTGCGCGACCCCGACCAGCCGGTGGGCACGCTGTCGGGCGGCGAGCGCCAGGCGGTCGCGATCGCCCGCGCCGTGTACTTCGGCGCGAAGGTGCTCATCCTCGACGAGCCGACCTCGGCGCTGGGCGTCAAGCAGTCGGGCGTGGTCCTGCGCTACGTCGCCCAGGCGCGCGACCGCGGGCTCGGCGTCATCTTCATCACCCACAACCCGCACCACGCCTACCCGGTCGGCGACCGCTTCGTGATCCTCAACCGCGGGCGGCTGATGGGCGACTGGCGCAAGCAGGAGATCTCGCGCGACGAGCTCGTCAAGCAGATGTCCGGCGGCGCCGAGCTCGACGCCCTGGAGCACGAGCTCGGCCGCGCGCTCGACCAGCCGGCGACGTCGTGACCACCGCTCCCGTCACGACCGCGGCACCGGATGCGTCCGGCGCCGTCCGCCGGCGCATCGGGGTCGGGCTGATCGGCTTCGGCTGGCTGGGCCAGGCGCACAGCCGGTCGATGCTGCGCATCCCGACCCTGTTCCCCGAGCGCTCGTTCGAGCCGCGGCTCGTGGCGTGCTCGGACACGGTCCAGGCGCGGCTCGCCGAGGCGGTCGCGTCATTCGGCTACGAGCGCGGCGCCGGCGACTGGCGGGCGGTGATCGACGACCCCGGCGTCGACGTCGTGTTCGTCACGGCGCCGAACATGCTGCACCTCGAGCTCATCGAGGCGGCCGCGCAGGCGGGCAAGCACGTCTTCTGCGAGAAGCCGGTCGGCGGCACGCCGGAACAGACGGTGCGCGCCGCGCGGGTGGCCAGGCGCGCCGGCGTGACGACCGGCGTCGGCTACAACTACCGCTGGGCGCCGCTCGTGCGCTACGCGGCGCGGCTCATCGCCGAGGGGCGGCTCGGCGAGATCACCAACTACCGGGGCCGCTTCTTCTCGATGTACGGCAGCGACCCGCTCGGGCTGCTTTCGTGGCGGTTCCTCGTCGAGGAGGGCGGTCACGGCGTCACGAGCGACCTGCTCAGCCACGCCGTCGACCTCGCGCACATGCTGCTGGGCCCGATCACGCGGGTCGTCGGCACGACCGCGACGTTCATCGCCGAGCGGCCACTCGCCGTGCCGGGCCAGGGCCACTACGGGCGCGGCGCGCCCGAGGACCCGCGCGGGGCGGTGACCAACGAGGACTACGCGGGGATGCTGTGCGAATTCGCGTCGGGCGCGCGTGGGACCTTCGAGGCCAGCCGCACGATCGTCGGCCCCGAGAGCCAGAACGCGCTCGACGTCTACGGGACCAGGGGCGCGCTCGGGTGGAACCTCGAGAAGCTCAACGAGCTGCAGCTCTACCTGGCCGAGGACGAGCTCCAC
>DATFRW010000090.1:0-7275 GCA_035262945.1 Solirubrobacteraceae bacterium | reverse complement strand
CTGCCTGAACCGGTCGAGCTGCACGCACGGGTTGCGGAGTCCGGTGACCTCGACGACCGCCTCGTCGCCGAGCAGGAGCCGCGCGCCGGTCGGGAGCCCGAGCAGGTCGACTCCGCGCGTGGTGACGTTCTCGCCCATGTCGCCCGGCCGCACCTCGAAGCCGCGGGCCCGCAGCTCGTCGTGGAGCTCCTCGTGGATGAGATGGACCTGCCGCAGGTTCGGCTGGCTCGGGTCGCGCGCCACCCGCGAGCGGTGCTTCACCGTGCGGCCGAGGTGCGCGTCGCCCTCCACGCCGAGGCCGGCGAGCAGCCGGATGCGCTCCTCGCTCCGCTTGGAGAACCGGTGCTCCGCATCCCGGCTGACGGCGGTCACGATCACGGGCGGATCAGCTCCTCGACACGATCGGCGTAAGCATCGGCGCCGAAGCGCCGCGCCGCAGTGCGCGCCGCGCCGCTCATCGCCTCGCGCCGCGCGAGCACCTCGAGCACCGCCGCGGCCAGCGCGTCCGGCTCGCGGGGCTCGACGAGCAGGCCCGTGACCCCGTCGTCGACGACCTCGGCGAGGCCGCCGACCCGCGTCGCCACGACCGGCGTCCCGACCGCCATCGCCTCGCTGATCACCGTCCCGAACGGCTCCTGGTGCGACGGCGCGACGAGCACGTCGAAGTGGCGCATCAGCCCGGGCGCGTTGTCGTGCCACGGCACGTGCAGGACGTCCGGCGCGGCGCGCACCTGCGCGAGGTACTCGGGGAACGCGCCCCACAGGTCGTCGCCGACGATGACCACCTCGGCGCCCGGCGCTCCCGCTCGGATCGCGGGCGCCGCCGCGATGAGGTCGAGCACGCCCTTGCGCGGCTCGATGCGGCCCACGAACCCGATGACCGGCGCTCCGTTGGCCCGTGCCCACGGCGGATCCACGGGCGGCGGGTCGAGCTCGATCGGGCAGTAGACGACGTGGGCGTCGAGGCCCACGAGCCGGTCGGCCACCGCCTGCGAGTCGGCGAGGACCACGTCCGCGGACGCCCAGTGGCGCGGCACGCGGTCGACGATGTCGTGGACGTGCAGGACCGACCGCGTGCCGCGCAGCGCCGGCAGCAGCCGCCCGCACACGGTCGAGTTCAGGTAGACGACGTCGTAACGCTGGGCCAGCCGCAAGGCACGCGGCCACGAGGCGACCGCGCGCGCTCCCTCGCCGTGCCCGAGCCCGCCGACGTCGAGGCGCACCCAGTGGTACCCGGCCTCGCTGATCGGCCCCTCGCGCGGGCTGGTGAGCGTGACCTCCCAGCCGCGGTCACGCAGCCGTCCTGCCAGGCGCAGCAGCCCGACTTCCGCGCCGCCCGGGTGATCGACGGCGTTCACGGCCAGGAGCTTCACGTTCCCGGCAGGGTACTGACGTGGCGATAGCGTGCTGCGCCCGATGGAGAACTGGCGAGAGGCCGTCTGGCGCGCCGTGCCCGAAACCGCCGAGCCCGAGCGCTTCGCGCCCCGGCGGGACTTCCTGCTCGCCAACGTCGAACGCGGAGAGCGCGTCCTCGACCTCGGCTGCGGCGATGGCGCCTTCGCGGCGGCCGTGGTCGACGCCGGCTGCACGGTGACGATGGCCGACGTCGCCCAGGAGGCGCTGCGGCGCGCCCGGCTCCGGGCGCCCGCGGCCGAGGCCGTCGCCCTCACCGAAGGCGCGCCGCTGCCGTTCGACGAGGACGCCTTCGACGCCGTCTGGGCCGGCGAGGTCCTCGAGCACGTCGCCGACGTCGTCGGCCTCCTGGCCGAGGTCCGCCGCGTCCTGCGCTGGGGCGGGCGGCTGCTCGTCACCACACCGTGGCACGGCCGGATCGTCGTCGCGACCGACGCCCACTTCGACCCGCGCGCGGACCACCTGCGCTTCTTCAGCGCCCGCACCCTGCGGACCGTCCTCAGCGAAGCGGGCTTCGCCGACGTCGACATCCGCCGCGCCGGGCGCGGCCTGCACGCCGTCGCCTGCTAGGAAGGCGCGATGGACTTCGAAGCCTGGGTCGAGGGCTACCGCAGGGCGTGGCTCTCCAACGACCCCGCCGACATCAAGGCGCTCTTCACCGACGACGCCGCGTTCTACGACTCGCCCTATGTGGAGCCGGAGCGCGGGCCCGACGCGATCGCCGAGCACTGGCTCGCCCACGCCGACCAGCCCGGCGACACCGAGTTCGAGTACGAGCTGGTCGCCACCGACGGCGACCTCGGCTTCGTCCGCGGCCGCACGCGCTACACCACCGACCCGCCCCACGAGTACCACAACCTCTGGGTCATCCGGCTCGAGAACGGCGGCCGCTGCAGCGAGTTCACCGAGTGGTGGATGAGGACACCGTGAACGACGCCGCACGGCTGTGGCGGCCGTTCCACACGAGCCGCAGCTGCCCCGAGCGCTGCACGCGCACCGACGTGCTCAGGTAGTCGCGCGTCCCTGTCGTCGCGCGCCGGGCGACGCGCTGCCACGGGGCCCCGCGGCGACGTCGCACCTGGATCGACACCTGCACGCGGCGGTTGTTGGGCGCGGCGCGCACGAGCCCCCACACCCGCAGCGACTTTCCGGCGCGAATCCGATCCGACGGCAGCCAGACCGGCAGCGCGTAGGCGTCGTAGGCGGGCTTGGGTGCCCCGCCGGCCGTCCGCAGCCCGCTCTGGAACGAACCTGAGTCCTTGAGCAGGAACTGCCCGAGCGTGCGCACGGACCGGTTGCGCCAGGTGAGGTACTCCGCGTGGTTGAGGTACTCGGCCTGAAGCGCGGGGCTGACGCCGTTGTCGTTCGGCGGCTTCGTGGCGTAGCCATAGCGCGTGAGGTAGAGCGGGACCGGCGTGTCCGTCGGGCGGCCGTAGCGCTCGCGGATGCGCCGCATCAGGCGGGTGAGATCGCGCAGGTTGCCGAGGGTGACCCACGAGTCGGGATGCGTCGGCTCCTCGTCCGGGCCTCGGCTCAGCTCGTACGGATGGTGGGCCCAGCCGCTGGCCAAGAACAGCGCCGGGTGCGTGGCAGTGAACGTCGCGATCTGGTTGGTCGGCGGGCAGCCGCGGACCTCGGCGTCGGGCCCCGCGTAGAACTGCAGGTTGTCGTCGAGGCAGTAGACCTCGCGGATGAAGCGCTGGGCGTCGATCGAGCTGATCGGGCCCACGTTGTCGAGGAGCCCCTTCGGCGCCGTCTCGCCGACCAGGATCGTGTCGTGGGCGTGGCCTGTCTGCTGCAGCGCGGCCCAGCCGACGTCGAGCAGGCGCCGGTACACCTGCGGCGACGTCGGCACGAAACGGGTCGGGTCGCGCGGGTCGGGCAGCCATTGCGGCGTCAGCGACGACGCGTCGTTGGGCTCGTTCCACAGCGACCAGTAGTGCACGCCCGGGTAGCGCTTGGCGGCGGCGCGGACGAACGCGTCGAACTCCACCGCCAGCGGGTCGAAGGTCGGATCGAGCTCCGGATGCGACGGCAGCGACCCCGTCGCCCAGTTCGGTGCCGGCGAGGTGATGACGAAGCCGATGCCCAGCCCGCGACGGTCGGCGAGCCGCACGAGCCGGTCGTAGCGGTCCCACGCGCCCGGGGGATACGCGGCCGGGTTGGCCGCGTCGAACCCGACCGGCTTGCGCGGGTCGTTGGGCGCCGGGGCCACGAGCCGCCACACCAGGCTGACCCGGACGCGGTCGCCGCCCAGCGCCTTGATGGTGTCGAGCGTGCGCGCCTGCACCGCCGGGGAGCCGTTCACGAGCAGCGCGTCGTCCTGGAACGTCGACTCCTGCGTGGGCGACGCCACCGCTGCGCCGGGGAGCGCCAGGGCGCCCACCACGACGAAGCAGCAGGCGCGCGCGTTCACTCCTTGCTGGCCTGCAAGTAGATGCTGATCGCCGCCGGCGACCGCGGGTCGAGATACAGCGCCGACCCGATCGCCGACAAGGCCTGTGGCTTGCGCCCCTGATCGAGCTCGAACTGGGCGAGCGAGAGCCAGGTCTGCGCGTTGGCGGGCTGCTTGCGCACCGCCTCCTGCAGCGCGCGGCGTGCGCCGTCGGTGTCGCCCGCCGCGCGCGCGATCGCGGCCTGCTGGAACAGCAGCTCGACCGAGAGCGGGTCGATGCGCTCGGCGTCGGCGATCTGCGACTGCGCCTCCGGGTAGTTGCCGGCCTCCGCGGTGGCGAGCGCGTCGGAGCCCTGCGCGACCGCGCGCTGTGGCTGCCACGACGTCCACGCGGCGACGACCGCGACCGCGACCGCTGCGGTCGCGAGCCCGATCCGCCACGGCTCGCGCACGGCGAGCCCGATCGGCTCGCGCCGCTCGATCGGCTCGGTCGTCGGGCCGCGCCCCGCGAGCCATCCCGCGCACAGCAGCGCGAGGATCGCGTTGCCCGGAACGAACCACGTCCAGTCCACGAACGAGTGCACGCCGAAGACGACGCACACTCCCAGCAGCGTCGCCATCCCGACGCGTTCGGGCGTCCACGGCGCGTGGCGCCCGCGGCCCCACAGCCCGACAGTCCGCTGCACCGCCGCCAGCCAGGCGGCGAGCAGCGCCAGCGACACCGCCATCCCGACGATGCCCATGTCGGCGAGCGTCTGCACGACGTAGCCGTGCGCGTGGCGCACGTCGAGCGTGTCGTTGCGGTAGCGCGGCCGCACGGTCGCGTAGCCGCCCGCGCCGACTCCGAGCGCCTTGTGCGCCTTGAAGATCTTCAGCGCCTCGTTCCAGTACCGGGCGCGCACGCTGCCCACGGCGGTGAGGCGGTCGGGCGCGTTGGGAGGCGTGCGGGCGTTCGGGTCGGTGAGGTCCTTCCAGCCCTTGGAAAGCGAGCCGCCGAGCCCGCGCTGCGACAGCGCGAGCGCGCCGACGAACACCACCGGCACGAGCGCCAGCGCGGCCAGGACGACGATGCCGGCGTGGCGCCGCACGCCGGCCGACGGCGCGCGCTGCGCTGAGGCGAAGCCGATCGCCATCCCCGCCAGCAGCAGGGCAAGCAGCATGACCACGAGCAGGATCCCGAGCTCATGCCCCGCCGACGCGCGGTCGTGGAGCGCCACGTTGTCCTTGCTCAAGGAGTTCTGCGAGAACGACCACAGCCCGACGAGCCCGCCGCCCAGCGTGCCCACCGCCAGCACGACGGCGCCGCGCAACCGCAGGGGCACGAACACGAACCACACCGCGCACCCGCAGGCGAGCGCCAGCAGCGCGCCGCGCGAGTAGGCGAGCAGCAGGGTCGCGATCAGCAGGCCGAGCGCCGGGTAGGCGAGCGCGCTGACCGCGGCATGGCCGGCGCGCCGGGCGCCCAGCCACAGGCAGGCCGGGCCCGCGAGCGCGGCCATCAGCCCGACCGCGTTCCAGTAGCCGAACGGTTCGCGCAGCCGCGCGTAGATCTCGTCCGGGTTCAGCGCGCCTGGGAAGATCTTCGTCAGCAGCGCGTAGCCACACACCGCGACCCCGGCGATGACCACGCCGCCAAGCAGCGACGGCCAGCGCTGCGGGAACAGCCGCACGAGCGCCACGCCCGACGCGAGCGTCGCCAGATAGGCGAGCGTGCGATTGGCCTCCTGCCACGCCGCCGACGGGTCGACCGCCCAGGTGATCGACAGCGCGGTGACGCCGACGAGCGCGGCCATCAGCGCGAGCGTCGCGCCGCCCCAGAAACGGCGGGTGTGCCCGCCGGCGACGATCGCGGCCGCGACGAGCCCGCCGGCGACGATCTCGACCTCGAGCTCGACCTTCGTCAGCGGCCCGAGCTGCAGGCCGCCGCCGCCCTGCAGCGCCAGGGCGGTGAGCACCGCGCCGAAGGCCAGCGTGGCCAGCGGCTCGACCGCCACGCGCGGGAGCGTGACGCGGCGCGCGAGCGCGCGCGGATCAGCCGAAGCGACCTGCGAGGACACGAGTCCAGAGCCACCAGCCGCCGGCGCCGAGCGCGCCGGCCGCGAGCAGAGCGATGAGCGCCACGAGCGACGTGGGCACGTCGTGCCCCGAGCCCGACAGCGTGCCGAGTCCCAGCTTGCCGGGCTCCACCAGCTTGCCGCCGACGTCGACCGGCTGGGCGTTCTGGCCGGCCTTCGCGACAGCCGTCTTCTGCGCGGGGGTCGCGGTGGCGAGCGGATCGGCGGGCGCGGCCGCGCCGGACGAACCCGACGAGCCGCCGCTGCCACCGCCGCCGCCGGTGGTCGGGGCGGCGCCGCTGGTGGCGCTGCCGGACGAGCCGCCGCCGCCACCGCTCTTCTTGCCCGATCCGAGGGCGGCCAGGCGGGCGCGCTCGATGACGTCGCGGCACGCCGAATACTCGTCGGCGTCGGCGGGCAGCTCGTCGAGCGCCTTCTTGTACTGCGCCTGCGTGTAGTGCCCGTTGACGTGCTCGTCGCGGCAGGCGTCGATGAGCAGCTTGTTCACGCCGCTGTCGGCATGCGCTGCGGCGGGCGCCGCAAGGCACAGGATCGTCGCGAGCGTTGTCAGTAGTCGGCGCATGGCGCGTGGACGAAGGGCAGGCGCAGTGGCGAGGTCCCTGCCGGGTCGCGCGTTCAACGCTAGCAAGGGACCGCTCCAGTGGTCGCGCCACGCAGCGCCGCGGCGAAGCCGTCGGCCCACGCGGCGTGGGTGTGGGACGCGACGTCGCGGGCTCCGTTGGCGCCGAGCTCGGCGCGCAGCGCGGGATCGTCGTGGAGCGTGCGCAGGGCGCCGGCGAGCGCGTCGGCGTCGCCGGCCGGCACGACGAGCCCGTTGCGCTCGTGGCGCACGAGCCCGCCGGCGGCGGCGCCGACGGCGTCGGTGGCGATGATGGGAAGTCGCTGGTTCATGGCTTCGTTGGCGACCAGGCCCCACGGCTCGAGGAAGTGCCGCGTGGCGAGGGACGGTATGACCAGAACGTCGGCCCCCGCATAGGAGTTGCGGACCTGGTCGGGAGGCGAGCCGTCGACCACCTGCAACCGCGCGCCGGAGAGCCGCGCGCGCCCCCACGCGTCGCGCAGCACGGCGAGCCCCTTCTCTGGGGCGTCGCGGCCGACGAACAGCGCGGTGAACGGGTGCGCGCCCGTCTCGACCGGGGTCGCCCAGAACGCGTTGTCGACCGCTTGGGGCGCGATCGCCGTCGCGCGCGCGCCGAGCCGGCGCGCGTAGGCCGCGACGTGGGGCCCGTAGCAGACGACCACCGCGGCGCGGCGATGGATGCGCCGCAGCATTGGCCGGGCGGCGATGTGCGCCGGCGTCGTGAGGTCACCCCAGAGCGCGCTCCAGAGCACGAACGGCGCGCGCGCGCGCTCTGCGCCGAGGAAGGCGGCGGGCAGGGCGACGCGGCCGGC
>DATFRW010000089.1:0-11320 GCA_035262945.1 Solirubrobacteraceae bacterium | reverse complement strand
CCTGCTCGCCTCGCCGTCCTTCGCCGCCTGGGGCGAGGGCGAGCCGCTCGACCCAGGCGGGCTCCTGCGCACGAGCGACGGAAAGCCGCGCGCGGCGATCGTCTACCTCGCGCACCTCTCCGAGGAGGAGCGCCAGTTCGTGGTGACCCTGGTGCTCTCGAAGCTCGTCACCTGGATGCGCGGCCAGCCCGGCGCATCGGACCTGCGGGCGCTCGTCTACATGGACGAGGTGTACGGCTTCGCGCCCCCGACGGCCGCGCCGCCGGCGAAGAAGCCGATCCTCACGATCCTCAAGCAGGCGCGGGCGTTCGGCGTCGGCATGGTCCTGGCCACGCAGAACCCGGTGGACCTCGACTACAAGGCGATGTCCAACGCCGGCACCTGGCTCGTCGGCCGCCTGCAGACCGAGAACGACAAGGCACGCGTGCTCGAAGGGCTCAAGTCGGCGGCGGGCGGCGCCGACGTCGCCGCGCTCGACGCGACCATCGGCAGCCTGCCGAAGCGCGGCTTCATGCTCGTGAGCGCGAAGGCCAACCAGCCGGTCGTGTTCCAGACGCGGTGGGCGATGTCCTACCTGCGCGGGCCGCTGACCAAGGACGAGGTGTCGACGCTCATGGCGCAGGCGCCGCGCACGGCGGCAGCGGCGGCGCCCGCCGCGCCGGCCGCGCCGACGCCCGACGACGCGACCCCGGTCGCGCCGGCCGTCGCGTCCGGCATCAACGTCGCCTACCTCGACGCGGCCGCGCCATGGGCGGCGAGCGTCGAGGCCGCGCCCGGCGGCGAGCGCCTGCGCGCGTACGTCGCCGCGCGCGTGAGCGTGCGCTTCAACGACACGCGCGCCGCGATCGACGAGCGCCAGGAGTACGAAGCGCTCTACGGACCACTCGACGGCGGCCTGGATCTCGAGCGCGAGACGACGGTCGACTTCGACGACCGCGACTTCGGCGAGGCCGCGCCGGCCCCCGCCCACTACGTGCTCCCGGCCGCCCCGATCGACAAGCCGGCGTTCTTCAAAGAGGCCGAGCGCGACATCGCGCGGCGCCTGGTCGACCGGCAGGCGCTGAGCCTCGCGCGCAACGCGAAGCTCAAGCTGACCTCGCGACCGGGGGAGACGCCCGAGCAGTTTCGCCAGCGCTGCGACGAGGCGGCGCAGGCGGCGGCCGACGCCGAGGCGAGCAAGATCCGCGACCGGCTCGAGGCCAAGCAGGACAGGCTGCGCGCGGCGATGGAGCAGGCCCAGCGCCGCGTCGAGGAGCTCACGATCGACGAGCGGTCGCGCCAGACCGACGAGCTCGTCGCGGGCGCCGGCGCGATCCTCGGCGCTCTCTTCGGCGGCCGCCGGAGCACGCGCTCGATCGCGCGGGCCGCCAGCAGCGCCGCGTCGCGCCACGGCTCGAGCTCGCGCACCGGCTCGCGCCGCCAGAGCGCCGAGGCGAAGGTCGCCCAGGTGCAGGACGACCTGCACGAAGTCGAGCAGCAGATCCTCGACGAGGTGCAGGAGATCGACGCCAAGTGGGACGCCGTCGCGGCCGAGATCGACGACGTGGCGATCCGCCCGAAGGCCACGGGCGTCCACGTCGACCGCCTGATGCTCGTCTGGGTGCCGACCGCCGCGTAGCGCCGCGATCAGCGCCGGGCGCGCAGCGCCGCGCTGACGATGCTCGCCATGGCCACCACCATGAGCCCGAGGCCCGTGAGCGCCGCCACGAGCGCATGCGACAGATCGCCATCGGCGACGAGCAGGCCGCCGATCACGAGCACGAGCACGACCCCCGCCGCGATCCGCCAGTCATCGCCGACGATGAAGTCCCACCAGAAGCGGAAGAAGCCCGCGACGTAGCGCATCACGCCGCCTCCCGCTCGCGCGGCCGGACGCTGAGCAGCCGGACCGCCGCCCACGCCAGCGTCGCCCACAACGCGAATAGGACGAGGATCGCGGCGTCGCCGCCCGGCCAGTGCAGGCTCGACTCCCCGGGCCCGAACCACCCAAGGCCCTCGACCGACCAGAACGTGCCGAACGTGCTCAGCAGCAGCCCGACCGCGAACTTGATCGTGTTCTCGGGCACGCGCGCGAGCGGCCGGTGCAGCGCGAGCCCGGCACCGAGGACGACGAGGCCGCCGAGCGCCGCGCCGATCACGGCCAGCGGGATCGAGCCGCCGTTGACGCCGAAGGTGATGACGATGAAGACGATCTCGAGGCCCTCGAGGAACACGCCCTTGAAGCTCACGACGAACGCGAACCAGTCCAGGCCGAGGCGGCGCTCGTCGCCCGCCGCCGCCGCCGCCGCGACCTCCTCGCGGTAGGTCTCGTCCTCGTCGTGCAGCGCCTTCAACCCGGCTGCGCGCAGGATCGCCTTGCGCAGCCACTGCAGGCCGAAGATCAGCAGCAGCGTCCCGACGACGAGCTGCAGCAGCGCCTCGGGCAACCAGCGCTCGAGCGCATAGCCCGCGACCGCCGTGATCGCGGCGAGCGCGACCAGCGCCGCGCCGACGCCGAACCACGTCGAGCGCCAGCCGCGCGTCGTGCCCATGGCGAGCACGATCGTCAGCGCCTCGACGAACTCGACGCCCGACGCCAACAGCGTCGCGGCGATCACACCTACCGCGTGACCGGTCACCGATCGGGAGCCTAGAGCTTCGGGCTTGACAACCCGCCCGCATCTGTGATTAGACTGCCGCGCTGTTCCAAAAACGTTTTCGCTATGTCAGAGGAAAGGGTCACCATTCGGCAGCTGGCGCGCCTGAGCGGCGTGTCGATCGGCACGGTCTCACGTGCCCTGAACGGCTACGCCGACGTGAACCCCGACACCCGCGAGCGCATCATGCGCCTCGCGCGCGAACTCGACTACACGCCGGCCGCGGCGGCCCGCAGCCTCGTGACCCAGCGCTCGCACCTCGTCGGAGTATTCCTCGAGACCGGCGAGGGCCACCCCGATCCGTTCACGAACCCGTTCTTCTACGAGGTCCTCGTCGGGCTCAAGGGCGCGATCGGCAAGGCGGGCTACGACCTGCTGCTCTTCGCCAGCGAGCGCCCGGGCAACGGCTACGGCGAGCACTCCTATCTCAAGCGCGCGCGCCACCACAACGTCGAGGGCGTCGTGCTCATGGACGTCGATCCCGACGAGGCCGAAGTCCGCCGCCTCGTGCGCTCGGACCTCGCCTGCGTGGGCGTCGACGTCGAGCTCGTCGGGCCGGCAACCGAGTACGTGATCTCCGATAGCGCGTCAGGAATCGCCCTTGCCATGCGGCATCTGCACGAGCTGGGGCACCGCAGGATCGCGACGATCACCGGCCTGCTCGACACGCGCCCCGGCGCCGACCGCCTGCGCGCATACCGCGCCGAGGTCCAGGCCCTGGGCCTCGCGTACCGCGACGAGTACGTCGCCTACGGCGACTTCCACATCGCCAGCGGCCACACCGCGATGGCCAAGCTCATGGCGCTCCCCGAGCCGCCGACGGCCGTCGTCGCCGCTTCCGACCTCATGGCGCTTGGCGCGCTGCGCGCCGCCGACGAGGCCGGGCGCGACGTGCCGCGCGACGTCTCCATCATCGGCTTCGACGACATCCAGCTAGCCGGCCACGTCCACCCGCCGCTCACGACGCTGCGGCAGGACAAGGCCGGATTGGGGGCGGAGGCAGGTCGCGCGCTGCTGGCGTTGATCAGCGGCGACTGCGACGAGCCAGCCGTCAAGACCTTGCCCGTCGAGCTCGTCGTCCGCGGGTCGACGACGTCGCCGCCGTCTGGGGCCTAACGAGGGGGTGATCGAGGCACCGCGACGAACCGACGGGAGCGACTCGTTCAAAATCGTTTTCGCGCAGGAGGAGAAGCCATATGCGCAGCAAGCTCGCGATTGCCTTCGGGCTGATCGCGGTGGTGCTGGCGCTGACCGTCGCGGCTTGTGGCGGCAGCAGCAGTGACAACAAGGCCTCGAGCCAGCCGGCGGCGAACGCCACGGCCCCGAAGAAGGGCACGACGATCACTTTCTGGATCATGCCCAACGGTCCCCAGCCGCAGCAGGACATGGAGAAGACCGTCGCGGCGTTCACGCAGAAGACCGGCGTGAACGTCAAGGTCGAGGTCGTGGGCTGGGACGTCCAGCTCGACCGCATCAAGAACGCGGCCGTCTCGGGCCAGGGCCCGGACGTGACACAGGCCGGGACCACGCAGGTGCCGTTCTTCGCGGCGCTCGGCGGGTTCGAGAACCTCGACAACCGCGTCAGCGAGATCGGCGGCAAGAACGCCTACGCCCCCGGCGTGTGGCAGACCACACAGCTGCAGGGCCAGAAGGGCACATACGCGGTGCCGTGGTTCACCGAGGCCCGCGCCATCTACTACCGCAAGGACGTCCTGAAGAAGGCCGGGATCGACCCCGCGACCGCGTTCAAGGACACGCAGTCCTTCCAGCAGACGCTGCAGACCATCAAGGACAAGGTGCCGACCATCAACGGCAAGCCGATCTCGCCGTTCGGCATGCCCGGCAAGAAGGCGTTCGACCTCGTCCACCACGTGATGCCGTTCGTCTGGGACAACGGCGGCGCCGAGCTCAACTCCGACGCGTCGCAGTCCACGATCAACAGCCCGGAGGCCGAGCAGGGCGTCGACTTCGTCGCCAACCTCGTCAAGCAGGGCCTGTTCGACAAGAGCATGCTCGAGCGCGACGGCACGCAGGTCGAGAACCAGTTCAAGGGCGGCCGGCTGGCCGTGTGGATCGGCGGGCCGTGGGTGCTGTCGACCATCAGCCGCACCGATGACAAGAACTGGGTCCCGGCTGCGCGCGCGAACGTCGGCGTTGCCGCGATGCCCACGGGCCCCGTCGGCAAGGCCTACACGTTCGTCGGCGGCTCGAACCTCATGATGTACAAGTCCTCGCAGCACAAGAACGAGGCCTGGGCGCTCATGAAGTACCTGTCGGGCGACGAGGTCCAGAAGCAGTACGCGGACGTGCTGAGCTTCTTCCCGGCGCGCCTGGCGCCGCAGGAGCAGGTCGGCCAGTCCGACGACAACCACAAGGCGTTCTACGCGGCCATCCAGCAGGGCCGCACCTACGCCCCGATCGCACAGTGGGGCCCGATCGAGAACGCCTACAAGGGCCGGTTCGGCAACATCCTCGACTCAGCGGCGGGACAGGGCAAGCAGCCCTTCAGCGAGGCCGAGGTCAAGTCGCAGCTCAACGCGGCGGCCAAGGAGGCCGACGCTCTCCTCGCGCAGGGGAGCTAACCGACACACCTCCTCCCGTGACGGGGGCGCGAGGCCTCGCCTCGCGCCCCTCCGGGGCCCGCGAGGGCGGGACATAGTCATGAGCACGCCTACTCTCCAGCCACAGGTGAGCGCCGACGTCACACGCGTCGACGTGCCCGCGAGCCCGCCGCCGAAGCGGCGGCGCAAGCGGCGCAACCCGCTGCCGTACTGGCTGATCGCCCCCGCGCTGGTGGTCATGCTGCTCATCCACGTGCTGCCGGCCGCCGGCGGCGTGGTGCTGTCGTTCAAGAAGTTCAACCTCTTCACGTTCCGCGAGCTGTTCGGCGCGCCGTGGAACGGCCTCGAGAACTACCGCTCGATCCTGCTCGACTCCGACAACCCCCTGCACTCGGGGTTCTGGGGCGCCGTGCAGAACACCGCCGTCTACACGTTCTGGACGGTCACGGGGACGCTGGTCGGCGGGCTGGCGATCGCGCTGCTGCTGAATCGCAAGATGCGCGGCCAGCGCGTGGCCCGGACGCTGATGCTGGTGCCGTGGATCATCCCCAGCTACGTCGTCGCGGTGCTGTGGGCGTTCATGTGGCAGAGCGACGTGGGGATCATCAACAAGGTCCTCGTCGACTACACGCACCTGCTGGGGCACCGGCCGGTGTGGCTGCTCGGGCCGAACACGATGTGGGCGATCATCATCCCGAGCATCTGGCGCGGGCTGCCGCTCGCGATCCTGATCTTCCTGGCGGGGCTGCAGGCCCAGCCGCAGGAGGTCCACGAGGCGGCGTCCATCGACGGCGCGGGCCCGTGGCGGCGCTTCCGCTACATCACGCTGCCGCTCATCCGCCCGCTGATCGGCGTGCAGCTGCTCTTCGGCGTCATCTACGCGGCCTACCAGTACGCGATCCCCACCGTGATGTTCGGGACCAACCCCGGCCCCGACGCCGACCTGATGATGACCTTCATCGTCAGGCAGTCGTTCTCCAACAGCCTTTACGGGCTCGGAGCGGCGGCCTCGACGATGCTCATGCTCGCGATGCTCTTGTGGGTCGCGGTCTGGTACCGCGTCTTCCGCCGTGACCTGGAGGTGACATGACCGCGTTCGCGCTCTCGCCGCGCACGCGCAAGCGCTTGGTCAACCGCGGCCTCGACGTCCTGACCTGGCTGGTGGTGGCGCTGATGCTGGCGCCGGTGTTCTGGCTGGTGGCGTCGTCGCTGCAGAACGACGGGCAGCTCGCGCGCGGCAGCTACGACCTGTTGCACCCGACGTTCACCGCCTTCAAGAACATGTGGAAGACGGTCGACTTCGAGCGCTACTTCGTCAACAGCGTGATCATCTGCACCGTCGCCGCGCTGCTGGCCACAGCCTTCGCCAGCACCGCCGGCTACGCGCTCGCCCGCTTCCGCTTCCGCGGCGCGCGCCCGTTCGGCCTCGCTGTCATCGGCACCCAGCTCATCCCCGGCTCGATGTTCCTGCTGCCGCTGTTCATCGGCTTCCTCTGGATCAAGCAGCACCTGGGGATCCAGCTCTTCGACACCCGTGTCGGGATGATCCTCGTGTACACGGCGTTCTTCACGCCGGTGGCGATCTACTTCATGCGGTCGTTCTTCCAGGGCATCCCGCGCGACCTGGAGGAGGCCGCGCAGGTCGACGGCTGCACGCCGTTCACCGCCTTCGTGCGGATCGTCCTGCCCAGCGCGGCGCCAGGGCTGGTCGCGACCTTCGTCTACGCCTTCCTCTTCGCGTGGGACGAGCTGCTCTTCGTGGCGGCGCTCACCGAGCACAACGCCGAGACGCTGCCGCTCGGCATCCGCCTCTTCATCGGCAACTACAGCCAGTACTACGGGCAGCTCATGGCTGCCGGCGTGGTGGCGACGATCCCGGTCGTCATCGCGTTCTTCGCCGCGCAGCGCTGGCTCGTCAAGGGGATAACCGCGGGGGCGGTCAAGGGATGACGACGATCGATCCGCAGGTCCTCGAGCTCGGCGACGGGCCCGACGTCGAGACGTTCCCGCGCACCGTCCGCCTGGGCGCGGCCACCGCCTCGTACCAGATCGAGGGCGCGGTCCACGACGGCGGGCGCGGCGAGTCGATCTGGGACCGCTTCTGCCGCGTCCCGGGCGCGATCGTCAACGGGGACACAGGCGACGTCGCGTGCGACCACTACCACCGCTTCGAGTCCGACCTCGACCTCATGGCCGAGATCGGCCTGGAGTGCTACCGCTTCTCGATCGCGTGGCCGCGGGTGCAGCCCGACGGGCGGGGGCCGGCCAACGCGGCGGGCCTGTCGTTCTACCGCCGGCTGACCGAGGGGCTGCTCGATCGCGGGATCGAGCCGATCGCCACGCTCTACCACTGGGACCTGCCCCAGGCGCTGCAGGACGCGGGCGGCTGGGGCGAGCGCGACACCGCCTACCGCTTCGCGGAGTACGCGGGGCTCGTCGCCGACGCGCTGGGCGACGAGGTCTCGCAGTGGATCACGCACAACGAGCCGTGGGTGGTCGCGTTCCTGGGTTACGCGCACGGGACGAAGGCGCCGGGCGTGCGCCACTGGCCCACGGCGCTGCGCGCCTCTCACCACCTGCTGCTCTCGCACGGCCTGGCGCTCGAGCGCATGCGCGCGTCGCTCGGCGAGCTCGCCGAGGTCGGCATCGCGCTGAACCAGTTCCCCGTGCGCCCCGCGGGTCCCGGCGACGCCGACCGCGACGCGGCCCGCCGCATGGACGGCCACCTCAACCGCTGGTTCCTCGATCCGCTGCTGCGCGGCAGCTACCCGGCGGACATGATCGCCTGCTACGAGGCGCTGTACGGCCCGCCGGACTCGATCCGCGACGGCGACCTGGAGATCATCCGCCGGCCGATCGACTTCCTCGGCGTCAACTACTACAACCCGCAGCGCATCGCCGCGGCCCCCACCGAGCTGCCGCTGCAGGCCCACCAGGTGCCGGGGCTCCCGCCCACGACCGCGATGGGCTGGGAGGTCGACCCGACCGGGCTGCACGACGTGCTGCTGCGCCTGCGCCGCGACTACGGCCCGCTGCCCGTCTACATCACCGAGAACGGCGCGTCGTTCACAGACCCGCCGGCGACCAACGGCCACGTCGACGACCCCGAGCGCACCGCGTACCTGCAGGGCCACCTCGCCGCGCTCGCGCGCGCGATCGCCGACGGCGCCGATGTCCGCCGCTACTGCGTCTGGTCGCTGCTCGACAACTTCGAGTGGGAAGAGGGCTACGACAAGCGCTTCGGGATCGTCCACGTCGACTTCGACTCGCAGGTCCGGGTGCCGAAGCGCAGCGCGCTCTGGTACCGCGACTTCATCGCGCGCGTGCGCGCGCCAAGAGAGGAGCGCTAGCTCAGGCCATGGCCGAGCTCGCTTTCGAGGGCGTCAGCAAGGTCTTCGCCGACGGCACCGAGGCGGTGCGCGACTTCAACCTCGACGTCGGCGACGGCGAGCTGATGATCCTGGTCGGCCCTTCGGGGTCGGGCAAGTCGACCGCGCTGCGGATGCTCGCGGGCCTCGAGGACGCGACTGCCGGCACGATCCGGATCGGCTCGCGCGTGGTCAACGACATCGCGCCGAAGGACCGCGACATCGCGATGGTCTTCCAGAGCTACGCGCTCTACCCGCACATGGACGTCGCGGCGAACATGGGGTTCGCGCTGAAGATGCAGCGCACGCCGCGCGAGGCGATCGCCGAGCGCGTCGGGGCGGCCGCCCAGCGGCTGGGCCTGTCCGACCTCGTCTCGCGCCGGCCGCGCGCCCTGTCCGGCGGCCAGCGCCAGCGCGTCGCCGTGGGGCGGGCGATCGTGCGCGAGCCGCAGGCCTTCCTCATGGACGAGCCGCTGTCGAACCTCGACGCGAAGCTGCGCGTCGAGATGCGCGCCTACCTCGCGCGCCTGCGCCAGGAGCTCGGCACGACGACCGTGTACGTCACGCACGACCAGGTCGAGGCGATGACGATGGGCGACCGCGTCGCGGTGATGCGCGACGGGCATCTCGAGCAGTGCGACCGCCCGCAGGTGCTCTACGACCGCCCGGCCAACCTCTTCGTCGGCGGCTTCATCGGCTCGCCCGAGATGAACTTCGCGCGCGGGCACCTCGAGAGCGTCGACGGCGACGTCGACCTCGTGCTGGGCGGGCAGCGGCTGCGGCTGCATTCGCACCTGCCCGACGCCGTGCTCATGCGCGCCGGGGAGCCCGTCGTCGTGGGCATCAGGCCCGAGACGTTGTCCTACCTCCCGCCAGGCGTGGACTCCGACCACGCGATCGAGGCGCCGGTCGTCCTGGTCGAGTCGCTCGGCTCCGACCTGCTCGTCCACTGCGAGCTCGACGCGCCGGCGGTGTTCACGGAGGACCAGCTCGAGGTGGCGCAGGAGGTCGGCGGCGCGACCGCCGTCGACGAGGTCCGCGCCCGCTTCACGGCGCGCCTGGAACCCGGCCTGCGGCTCGCCGCCGGCGATCGCGTGCGCCTGGCGGTCGACCTCGATCGCGCCCACTTCTTCGACCCCGACACCACGCTGGCTCTGCGATGACGGGCAGGGTCGTCAGTGGCGGCAGGGCCGCGGCTGCGCGGACCGGGAAGACCCGGCCCGCCCGCGCTCGCCGCGGCGGGTGGGCGGGCCGCACCTAGCGAGCTCGCCCACCACGGCCGCCCCGGGCCGCCGTCGGCTCCACTCGCTCCCGCGAGCCGCCGGCGGCCCGGTAGCCGTTCGTGCATGAACACGCGGGCCTTTTGGGAATTCCTTAGCCTGCCGATAGGGAACGCAAAGCTTCGGCCGTAACGTCTCACGCTCGCCGTGTGACTAATCGGAGCGAGCGGGGTAGCTCTTGCTGCCGCCGCCGCACCTTCGGCTTCGCAGCGGCGTTGTAGCTCCGTGCCCCCCGCCTCGCAGGACTACCTGACCGCGTGCGGCCGTTACCCCGCGAGAGGTTGCGCGAGCAACCAATCCAGGGTACAATACCAACTGTAGTAATCGGATTTCAGATGGAGGATCTTGCTCGACACGAAGAACGCTCCCGACGAGGTCATCGTCCACACGGACGCACTCGACCAGCTCCTGCAGCGCGCCAATCAGTTCCGACTGCTTCGGCCGCAGGAAGAGCTCGAGCTGGCGCAGCGCATCGAGAAGGGCGACCTCGTCGCGAAGGAGCGGCTGATCAATTGCAATCTGCGCCTGGTGGTTTCGATCGCCCGCCGTTACCAGGGGCATGGCCTGACCCTCAATGACCTCGTGCAGGAGGGAATGCTGGGCCTCATCCGCGCCGCCGAGAAGTTCGACTGGCGCAAGGGGTTCCGCTTCTCGACCTACGCGACGCTCTGGATCAGGCAGGCCATTCAGCGCGGCCTCGATAACACCGGACGCACCATCCGCCTGCCCGCCCATGTCGCCACGAAGGCGCGCAAGGTCGGGCGTGTGCGCAACGAACTGGCTGTGAAGCTCGAGCGCGAGCCCGAGCCTGCCGAGATCGCCGAGGCGGTCGACATGCCGGTCGAGGAGGTCGAGGCGATCGTCGCCGTCGACCGCAACCCCTCGAGCCTGGACATGCGCCTTGGCGACGACGACGACTCGGCGACGCTCGGCGACCTGCAGGCCGGTGAGGCCCCCTCCCCCGAGGAGGAGGTCCACGAGACGCTTGTCAACGAGCGGATCGGCGAGGCGCTCCAGCGCCTGCCCGAGAACGAGCGCAAGGTCATCGAGCTTCGCTTCGGCACCACCGGCGAGCCGCGCACCCGCGCGCAGGTGCAGCGCGAGCTGCACATCGGCGCCCGTGAAGCCGAGCGCCTCGAGTCGCAGGCCCTCAGCCGGCTGGCCGACATGGAGGATCTGGCCGACCTGCGCGAGGCGGCCTAAGCCCCCCAAGGCCGCTACGCCCCGGCGCGCCCCGTGCGCGCCGGGGTCTCGCGTTTAAAGACCCAGTTTCCGCAACGAGCGGCATCGTCGCGGCGGACGTCGGGTGCCCGGGTTAAGGTCGGGTGCCGTGCTGCACGACCCGTTCTTCTCGCTCGAAGTGCGGCGGTGCGATGTCGGCACGGTGGTGGCCGTCACCGGCGAGCTCGATGTCGCCACCGCGCCCCAGCTCGCGCTCGCGCTCGCGCACGCCGAGGGGGAGGTGACCGTCGACC
>DATFRW010000088.1:0-6808 GCA_035262945.1 Solirubrobacteraceae bacterium | reverse complement strand
CTCGCCGACCTCGGGCTCGACGTGGAGGCGTCGATCTGGATGGGCCCGGGCGGCCACTTCGTCCACTACTACGTCAGCGGCGGGCGCCTCGTGAACTTCGTGGCGATCGTCGAGCGGGACAGCTGGACGCGCGAGTCGTGGACCGACCGTGGCGAGCTCGCCGACGCGCTCGCCGCGTACGAGGGCTGGCATCCGCAGCTGCACACGATCCTCGGCGCCGTCGACGAGACGTTCATCTGGGCGCTGTTCGATCGCACCCCGCTCGCGCACTGGTCGGCCGGCCGCATCACGCTGCTCGGCGACGCGTGCCACGCGATGCTGCCGTTCATGGCCCAGGGCGCCGCCCAGGCGATCGAGGACGGCGCGACGCTCGCGGCCTGCCTTCGCGCGGCCGACGGCGACGTCGCGGGAGCGCTGCGCCGTTACGAGGAGCTGCGGATCCCGCGAGCGACGCGCATCCAGGCGCTGTCGACGGACAACAAGCGCCGCTGGCATCTCCCCGACGGGCCGCTGCAGCAGGCCCGCGACGCCGAGATGGCGGCCGGGGCGACCGACTTCTCGTTCGACGCGGTTGCCTGGATCTACGAGCACGACGCCGCCGCGGCGGGCGGATGACGCAGCGGCGCACGATCGCCCCCAGCGCGCCCGACCTGCCCGACGAGCTCGAGCCGGCGCGCATCGACCCGGCGGCGGTTGAAAGTGGGAGCACCTGGTCGCGCATGCGGCTCGAGGGCGACGTCGCGCCCGAGCTCGCCGCGCCCGGCGTGACCTTCGAGCAGTCGCGCCTGGAGCGCGTCGACCTCGGCGGCGGCCGGCTCGCCCACCTCTCGTTCGCCGACACCGAGCTCGACGGCTGCAACCTGGCCAACGTGCACGCCCGCGGCGGTGCGCTGACGCGCGCGCGGCTCGTGCGCTGCCGCCTGACCGGACTGTCGTGGACCGAGGGCGTCGTGCGCGACGTCGTCCTCCAGGAGTGCCGGATCGACCTCGCTTCGTTCGGCGCGAGTCGGCTCGAGCAGGTCGTCTTCGAGCGCTGCCTGATGTCGCAGAGCGAGTTGCAGGACGCGCGCCTGCGCCACGTGCGCTTCGACGACTGCGACCTTTCGGAGGTCGACCTCACGGGCGCCGCGTTCTCCGAGTGCGAGATGCGCGGCTGCACGCTCGACGGGATGCGCGGGGCCGATCGCCTCCGCGGCGTGGCGATGCCGTGGGAGGACATCGTCGCGTCGGCGGGAACGTTCGCCGCCGCGCTCGGCCTGCGCGTCCTCGACTAGGGCTCGCGCGCGGCCTCGCCGAGCAGCGCGCGGGCGATCACGAGGCGCTGAATCTCGCTCGTGCCCTCGTAGATCTCGGTGACCTTCGCGTCGCGGTAGTAGCGCTCGACGGGGAACTCCTTCGTGTAGCCGTAGCCGCCGAGCACCTGGATCGCCTCCCCCGTCCACTGCCGCGCGACGCGCGAGGCAAAGAGCTTGGCCTGCGCGCCCTCGACGCTGTGCGGCAGACCCGCCTCCTTCAGCCGGGCTGCGCGCCACACGAGCGCGCGGGCCGCCTCGATCTCGGTCTGCATGTCGGCGAGCTTCTGCTGGATGGCGCCGAAGCCGCCGATCGGGCGGCCGAAGGCATGGCGCTCCTGCGCGTAGCTCGAGGCGACGTCGAGCGCTGCCTGCGCGATGCCGACCGCCTGGGCGGCGATGCCGATGCGCCCGGCGTCGAGGGTCTGCAGCGCGATGCGCATGCCGGCGCCCGGCGCACCGAGGCGCTCGGCGGGCGTGTCCTCGAAGCTCAGGTCGGCGGTGGAGGAGGAGTTCAGGCCGAGCTTCTCCTCCTCGCGCGTCGCCTTGAAGCCCGCGGCGCCGCGGCGCACGACGAACGCCGACGGCCGGTCCGGGTCGCGCGCGAAGACCACGAAGGTGTGGGCGTGCGAGCCGTTCGTGATCCACTGCTTCGTGCCCGTGATCCGCCCGTCATCGTCGGCACGGGCGCGCATCGCGCCGGCGTCGGACCCGCTGCCGGACTCGGTCAGCGCGAAGGCCGCGAGCTCGTGGCCCTGGGCGAGCGGCGGCACGAGCCGGCCGACCTGCTCGTCGCTGCCGTGGGCCAGCAGCGGCAGCGTGCCCGCGCTCGTGTGCACGGCGACGGTCACGCCCACTCCCGCGTCCGCGCGCGAGAGCTCCTCGAGCACGAGCACGTAGGAGAGGAAGTCCGCGCCGGCGCCCCCATGCTCCTCGGGCACGCACACGCCCATCAGCCCGAGCTCGCCGAGGTGCGTGAACACCTCGCGCGGGAAGCGGTGCTCGCGATCCCAGGCCGGCGCACCGGGAGCAATCTCTTCGTCGGCGAAGCGCCGCGCGAGGTCGCGGATCTCGCGCTGCTCGTCGGTGAGCTCGTGCAGGCTCATTTGCGTCGCCCGGCGACGGTGCGCACGCCGGTGCCGACGAGCGCGGCGAGCAGGAACGCGCCGGTCGCCTTCAGGTGGCGCCCGAGCTGCTCGAAGCGCATGATCTCCCACCCCTCCTCGCGCGCGACGCGGCGCAGCCGCGCGTCCGGGTTGACGACGACGGGATGGCCGACGGCGCGCAGCATCGGCAGGTCGGACTCCGAGTCCGAGTACGCATAGGAGGCGCCAAGGTCGATCGCCTCCTTGGCGGCGAGCTGGCGCATCGCCTCGGCCTTGCCCTCGCGATACGTGAACGGGCCCGCGGCGCGGCCGGTGTAGCGCCCGTCGACGACCTCGGACCGCGCGCCCAGCGCGCCGTCGAAGCTGAGGACGTGGGCGAGCATCTCCGCCATCTCCTGCGACGCGGCGGTGCAGATGTAGACGGGGCGCCCCGCGTCCTGGTGGGCGTGGGCGACCTCGAGCATCTGCGGATACAGCCGCGGGAGCACCCCGGCAAGCACCTTCGGCGCCAGGCGCTGCAGGTCGACGACGCGCTGGCCCTCGATCATCTCGCCCACCTCGCGGCGGATGCGATCGGTCGCCTGGTCGGTCGAGCCCTGCAGGCGGAACTTCACGTTCTGCCAGCCGTAGCGCACCATGCGCCGCCGGGTGAGCAGGCCGGCGCCGCGGGCGGCGCGCGCCCAGTACAGGCCGGACGAGCCGGCCATCAGCGTGCGGTCGAGATCGAAGAACGCGGCGCCCCGCCCGTGCTCGGCCGGGACCTGTTCGACCTCTTCTGCGGCGGTGACGTCGCGCGTCACGCCCCGTTGGGGTGAACCTTGAGGATGACCGCGTCGCCCTGGCCGCCGCCGCTGCAGATCGCGGCGCAGCCGAGCCCGCCGCCGCGGCGCCGCAGCTCGTGGACGAGCGCGCCGAGGATCCGCGCGCCGGACGCGCCGATCGGATGGCCGAGCGCGACCGCTCCGCCGTTGACGTTCACGCGGTCCTCGTCGATGTTGAGCATCCGGATCGAGTGCAGCGCGACGGACGCGAACGCCTCGTTGATCTCCCAGAGATCGATGTCGGAGGGCTGCAGCCCGGCCTTGTCGAGCGCCTTCTGCGCTGCGCGCGCCGGCGTGGTGGCCAGGTAGGCGAAGTCGTTCGCTGACTGGGCGTGCGCCACGATCTCGGCCAGCACGGTCTTGCCGTTCGCCGAGGCCCACTCGTCGCTCGAGAGCACGAGCGCGCCGGCGCCGTCGTTGACGCCCGGCGAGTTGCCGGCGGTGTGCGAGCCGTCCTTGCCGGTCAGCCCGGGCAGCGCGGCGAGCTTCTCGAGCGTGGTGTCGCGGCGCGGGCCCTCGTCGACCTCGACGACCGTGTCGCCCTTCCGCGACTTCACGGTGACCGGGACGATCTCCTCGGGCAGCCGGCCCTCGTCGGTGGCGGCGATCGCTCGCTCGTGCGAACGCAGCGCGAAGCGGTCGAGGTCGGGGCGGGTGAGCTCGAACTCATCGCCGATCTCGGTGGCCTCGTCGAACATCTGGCGCCCGCTGAACGGGTTGGTCAGGCCGTCGTGGACCATCGCGTCGAGCGCCTTCGCGTCACCCATGCGAAAGCCGAAGCGCGCCTGGGGCAGCAGGTACGGCGCGCGCGACATCGACTCCATGCCGCCGCCGACGCCGACCTCGACGTCGCCCGCGCGGATCGCTTGGTCGAGCAGCACCGACGCGCGCAGGCCCGACGCGCAGACCTTGTTGATCGTCTCGCTGGAGATCTCCTTGGGGATCCCCGCCTTGACCTGCGCCTGGCGCGAGGGGATCTGCCCCTGCCCCGCCTGGAGTACCTGGCCCATGATCACGTGCTCGACCTGATCCGGCGCTACATCCGCGCGCTCGAGCGCCGCGCCGATCGCGGTCGCGCCGAGCTCGGTGGCGTCGATGGTCGACAAGCCGCCGCCCAGCTTGCCGATGGGCGTGCGGGCGGCGCCGAGGATCACGGTCGTTGGCATGCGTCTGATCCTAGTGGCGTAGGTTGCAGCGCCGATGCAAGCCTCCGCCACCACCGACGCCCCCGCGACCACGAGCGCCGACACGATCGCGGTTGGCGTCTTCGACGACGAGCGGGTCGCGCACGACCTCGACGGCGCTCCGCTCACCGCTCTCCTGGGGGCCGGCGAGGCGCGCACCACGTTCAAGCACCTCGCGCTGCACCGCGCCGACGGGCGGCGATGGCTGCTCGTCGGGCTCGGCGCGCGCGACGCCTTCGACGCCGAGCGAGCGCGGGTCGCGGCGGCGACGATCTACGGCCGCGCGTCGGAGCTCGGCGCACGGACCCTGTGCTGGGAGCTGCCGCACCACGTCTCCGACGCCGTCGCCGCCGGGCTTGTCGAGGGCACGATCCTCGCCGGCTACCGCTTCGACCGCTACCGCGCCGCGCGCGACGAGGAGGCGCCGCGCCTCGACGCGATCGTCGTGTCCGCCCACCACGACGTCGCTGACGCGGTGCGGCGCGGCGCCGCCGGCGCCGAGGGACAGAACTTCGCGCGCGAGCTGGGCGACACGCCGGCCAACGACCTCACGCCGATGGCGCTCGGCGAGCGCGCGGCAGAGATCGCGGGCGTGGACGTGGAGGTCCACGGGCGCGACTGGCTGGCCGAGCAGGGCATGGGCGCGTTCCTCGCGGTCGCCCAGGGCTCCAACGAGGAGCCGGCGCTCATCGTCGCGCGCTATGACGGCGGCGGCGGCGGGCCGCTGCTCGCGCTCGTCGGGAAGGCGGTGACCTACGACACCGGCGGCCTGTCGATCAAGCCGAAGGCCTCGATGCCCGAGCAGAAGTTCGACATGGCCGGCGGCGCCGCGGTCCTGGGCGCGCTGCACGCGATCGCCGCGCTCGGGCTGCCGGTGCGCGTGCTCGCGATCCTCGGCGCGACCGAGAACACCATCGGCCCCTGGGCGATGAAGCCCGGCGACATCCTGCGCGCGAAGACCGGAGTGACCATCGAGATGAACAACGCCGACGCCGAGGGCCGGCTCGTCCTGTGCGACTGCCTTGCCTATGCGGTCGAGCAGGGCGCCGACCGGATCGTCGACATCGCGTCGCTCACGGGCGGGATCGTCACCGCGCTCGGCTCGACCTACGCGGGCCTGTTCGCGACCGACGAGGACCTGGCTGCAGCGGTGACCGCGGCGGGCGAGGCGGCCGGCGAGCTCGTGTGGCGGATGCCGCTGCACCCCGAGTACGACGAGCAGATCAAGGGCCGCTTCGCCGACATCGTCAACTCCGCGGGGCGCCTCGCGCATCCGATCCAGGGCGCGGCGTTCCTGAGGCGGTTCGTCGGCGACGTGCCGTGGGCCCACGTCGACATGGCCGGGACCGCGCACGACACCGGCCGCGTCTACGCGGCGAAGGGCGGCTCGGGCTGGGGCGCGCGCCTGCTGCTCGACCTCGCAAGGGGTCAGACCCCTTCAGTCGCCGCCACTCAAGGGGTCTGACCCCTTCAGTCGCCGCCACTCAAGGGGTCTGACCCCTCAGAGGCCCTCTGGGTGGCGGGCGGCGAAGCCCGCCGTGCTGCGACCGGTCGGCTGCCAGCGCGTGCCCGACCCGCTCAGCGCGCCGGTGTCGAAGCGCAGCCCGGCGACGACCATGAACACGTGGCCGGCGTTGGCGTAGATCGTGATCCAGCGCCCGGGGCCCGACGCGCCCCAGCGGGCGAGGTCGCCCGAGACGAGCGGCGCGTCGAGCAGGCCGGCGCCCGCCAGCGCGAACGACGCCGAGCCCGAGCAGTCGTAGCCGACCGACGACCAGCCGCCGTGGCCGCCACCCCACAGGTAGGGGGTCTTGGCGATGACGTTGCCGGCGCGGATGACGTCGCGGACGATCACCGGCGCGTCGCGCGGAGCGACGGCGCGGCCGTCGGCGAGCACCCGCCCCGTGGCGCCGACCGGCAGCTCCGCCCGCGTCGCGAGCGACTTGAGCTCGCCAAGCTCGCGGCGGATCTGCGCGTCGTCGGGCGCGCCGGCGTCGGCAGCGGAGGACGACTGCGACGTCGTGTCGTCGGGCTCGTCTTCGGCGGCGATGCCCGCCTCGGGCTCGACGGCCTGCGGATGGGCCTGCGGCAACGGGGCCTCCGTCGCGCCCGTGCCGCCCGCGCTCGGAATGGCCGCGGACGGCGATCCTGGAAGCGCCGCGGCGGCCACCGCGGCACCGAGCCCGAGCGCCCCGAGCACCATGCACGCGAACAGGCCGCGCCGGGCGAACCGCTTCGTCGAGCGCCACGCGCTTGTCATAACTGCGCTCATCGGCCGCGAGGCGCGGCGCTTGAGCGACCGTGCCCCGAGCGCTTGGCTCGGGGCACGTGCACTCGCGTTCGGCTACCAGCGGAAGCTGGGGCTGCCCTGCAAGACCCTGAACAGGTCCGTGTGATCCGTCGTT
>DATFRW010000087.1:0-2271 GCA_035262945.1 Solirubrobacteraceae bacterium | reverse complement strand
CGCCACCCGCTTGGCGCGCAGCACACCCGCGACCGCCAGCGCCAGTATCGCGCTCGCGACGAGGCCGGCACTCCCGGCGATCAACAGCGCGCCCGCGGCGGCGCTCATCGGAGTCCCTCCGGGAGCCGCGGCGGCGGTGCGGGCTCGATGCGACCCGCCGCCAGCAGCAGCCCATGCAGCAGCGCGATCGGCGGTGGCGGGTCGCCAGGGATGTAGACGTCGACGGGCAGAACCCGGTCGACACCGCCCAGCACCTCGGGGCCGTCCCAGATCCCGCCGCTGCACGCGTCGGTGCCCGCCGCAACGACGATCCGCGGGTCCGGCATCGCCTCGTAGGTGACCTGGAGGGGCTCGACCATCGGCCGCGTCACCGGCCCGGTGACGAGCAGCACGTCCGCGTGCCGGGGCGAGGCGGTGAGGAAGAACCCGAGCCGGTGCATGTCGTAGTACGGGCTGAGCAGCGCCGCGATCTCGTGCTCGATCGCGCCGTCGGAGCCGGCGTCGACGTGGCGGATGTGGATCGAGCGGCGCAGCGGCCGGGGGAGCGCGCTCATGACCGTCCCTTCGCCCGTACGATCAGCGAGGCGCGGTCGAAGACCGCGAGCTCCGCATCGGCGTCCATGGTGAGGGCGCCCTCGGGGCAGGCCGCGACGCACAGGCCGCATGCGATGCAGCGGGCCGCGTCGAGCTCCAGGGCGCCGTGCTCGTCCAGGCGCAGCGCCCGCGGCAGGCAGGCCTCGGTGCACGGCGCGCCGTCCTGCGGGTTGCAGCGCGATGGATCGAGCAGCGCCCGGCCCCGGTGTGCGGCCGGGGGCGGCTCCGGTGCGCGGGGATAGCGGGTGGTCAGGCGCCGGCCGCGCAGGCCCTTGACGAACCATCCCATCATGCGTCGCACCCCGCCGGTGACAGGCCGAGGCTGTGCTCGATGAACCCGAAGTCCGTGAGGACCTGACCGTCGAAGACCCGGTTGAAGATGCCGAAGTTGGCAAACGACGCCGCCCGCAGCTTGCAGAACGCGAGGCGGCGCTCGTCGGCGGCGCGCAGGTGGTAGAGCGTCTCGCCGCGCGCGGACTCCGCCCACCCGACCGCGTGCTCGCGGCGCAGCGGGCCCAGCGCCACGCGCGTCGGGCCGCTTGGCATGCTCCGCCGCAGCTGGTCGATGATCGTCAGCGAGCTCTCGATCTCGGCGAAGCGCACGTCCATGCGGGCCATCGCGTCGCCGTCGCGTTCCACGGCGACGGCGAAGTCCGTGGCGCCGTAGGCCGCGTAGGGAAGATCGCGGCGCGCGTCGAGGTCGACGCCCGAGCCGCGGGCGACGGGCCCGACGCAGCCGAAATCGCGCGCATCGTTCAGCGACAGGGGGCCGGCGCTGACGATGCGGTCCAGGAACGAGTCGGTCTTACGCAGCGCGGCGAGGTCGCCTCGAAAGACCGAGCGCCACTGAGACAGGCGATCACCGAGCGCGGCGAGCATCCCCGCGTCGAGGTCGACCGCGACGCCGCCGGGGACGACCGCGCCGCGCCCGAAGCGGTTGCCGGTCAGCGTCCACATCAGGCGGTGCAGCTGCTCCTTGAGCGCGGCGAAGCTGGCCTGGGCGACGCTCAGCGAGGCGTCCTCGCACTCGCGCACGATCGCCTCGGTGTGGTTGTAGAGGCGCTCGAGCTCGGCAAGCACACTGCGGACCGCGGCCGCGCGCCGCGGCGCGGGCGTCTCCGCCAGCGCCTCGAGCGCCTGCGAGCAGGCCAGCGCGTGCGCGACCGACGACGTCCCCGACACGCGCTCGGCGACGAGCACCGCCCGCTCGAGCGGCACCTCGACGATCCGGCGCTCGGCGCCGCGGCGCTTGAAGAACAGCCGCTGCGCGCAGTACGCGACGTCTTCGCCGCTGGTCTGTACGAGGTACTGCACGGACTCGAAGACCCCAGAGCGCACCGGCCCGTAGGGGATGAGGAACACGCCCGAGCCCGCGAGGCGCTTGTAGCCGCGGTGCTCGGGTTCGCCGTTGAGGGGGGTGCGGTCCCAGTGGCGCACGAGCGGCTCGAGGCGGGGGTGCCCCTCGGGCTCGATGGCATGCAGGTCGTGGATCTCGCGCTCGTACCAGTGCGCCGCCGGGACGTTCGGCGTCAGCGCCGGATAGGACGCCCGCTCGCCGAGTGACACCTCGAGGCGCAGCAGTCCGCCGCCGCGGACCGCCAGATGCGCGACCAGCCGCGGGCCATCGCCGTCGGGCTCGACGAAGAGCATCATCAGCCGCGCGCCGCGCCCGACCTC
>DATFRW010000086.1:0-16134 GCA_035262945.1 Solirubrobacteraceae bacterium | reverse complement strand
GGTCGCCGATCCGATCCGCCCAGCCGTCCAGATGTTCTGCACGACGGTGGTGTAGGCCTCGTAGACGGCATTCGTCGTCGACGTCTGCTGCTGATCGGCGTCGCCGGGGAACACGATGAGGCCGTCCGGGATCATGCTCCGCTGGATCGCCTCGTACTGGTGGTTGTGCGTGCTGATGAACCCCGGCATGACGATCATGCCGCTGCAGTCGATGCGCTGCCCGCTCGCACTGCGGCCGGCGTTCGGGCCGATCGCCACGATCTTCTTGCCCTCGACCACGACGTCTGCCTTCTCGTAGTCGGTGCCCTCGAGCGTGAGGACGATGCCCCCGGTCAGCACCTTGCGCTTGGAGTCGTGGACCGTGACGTCCGGCTTGTCGCGCCCGCTCGCCGCGGCCGCGCCGGCCGTCGCGCCCGACAGCGCCGCGGGCACGGCCGCGGCGGCCGCCACCCCACCGCTCGACTTCAGGAAATCACGGCGTGAGGTTCCGCCGCCCGTGGCGCCGTTGCCCGGCGTGGTGCGCTTCCGCATGAGACTCTCCTGTCAAGTGAGTTCACTGTTGAAGCGGGCAGCGCCGACCGAACAGCAAAGGAAGTGACAAGAAAAACGCGGACAGCGACCATCGCCGCTGTCCGCGCAAGCGAACAGCACAGGCTCGACCCACCACAACACCTCACCGTCATCTCACGGTGACGGACTCGCTCTGCACAGGCTTTTGTACAGTGAGAGTGGGGCTCTTCTACTCCTCGTCGGAGCGCGTGTCACGAGGCCTGTCAGGTCGCCGACACACCAGAAATCTGGCTGGGAATTATGTCAGTCACCGGGCAGGGCGCCATCCAGCCACATCGGCAGCGCGCGGACGCCGGCCAGTCGCCACCCCACATCGGTCCGCACGGCGTCGAAACGGTACCGCTCGCCGATCTGTCGCGCGGGCTCACCGATCTCGGTCGCGGAGAAGAAGGAGACGATCAGGTTCGCGCGGACCTCTGCGCGGTCGCCCTGGAGATCGACCACGCAGTTCGTGATCACGTGCTGGGTCCCGGTGCCGTCCGGGTGGTTGCGGCGGGCCTGTTCGACGAGCGCATCGCGCCCTTGAACGGTGCCGCCGAGGGTCTTGGCGGTCGCGTCCGCGGTCAGGATCGCGGACGCATCGTCCCAGCGCTTGTCGTCGAGCCACAGGCCGAGGCGGCTGACGAGGTCGACGATCTCATGGTGGTCGAGGAGCTGTTGAAGAGTCATCATTGGTGTCCCCAACGATATCAGATCGTGGGTGCCACCAACGGTCCTTGAGTCTAGGCTCCGCGCGTGCCTGAGAACGAAGCCTGGGCGCCACGCCGCCTGTGGCGCCTCCCCAGCTGGCTGATCAACCAGGCGACGCTTCACGCCAATCGTCTTGTCAGCGAAGGCTTCGCGGCGGCCGGCGTCCGCCGTCACCACTTCACGGTGCTCGTCACGCTCGACGAGGACGGGCCGGCGAGCCAGGCCGAGTTGGGACGCCGGTTGTCGATCGATCGCAGCGACATGGTCGCCGTGCTGAACGACCTCGAGGGCGCGGGACTGGTGACGCGCGCTCGCGACGAGGCCGATCGCCGCCGGAACGTCGTGCAGATCACGCCGGCGGGCGTCGCGGAGCTCAAGCAGCTCGACGCCCGCGCCGAGGCGGCGCAGGACGACCTGCTCGCGCCGCTGTCGCCGAAGGAGCGCCGCGAGCTCCAGCGCCTGCTGACGCGCGTCGTCGAGTTCCACGGCGAGCGGCATCGCGACCGCTGAACGCGCGCATCACGCGAGCTCGGATTGGAGGATCTCGGCGACGGGACGCCGAGCGCCGGCGCGGGCCGGTATCGCCGTGAGGACAGCGACCACGATGACGGTGGCCGGGACGACGGCGAGGAGCTGCCACAACGGCGGCATCGTCGTCTTGTCGGGGTCGACGAGCGCGATGAGCGCGAGGCCACCCGGGATCCCCAGAATGGCGCCGGCGAGCGCCGGCAGCACCTGGGCCGTCGAGAGTCCCATGCTGACCTGCTGCGGCGTTGCCCCGAGCGCACGAGACAGCGCCGACGCATGCTTCGTGTCGAGCGCGGTCGCCCAGCTGACGAAGATCGCGTTGACCGCCGCGAGGGCGACCAGCGTGATCGTGATCACCAGCAGCACGTCGTTCAGCCGCTCGGCCCGAACACCGTTGGAGCCGTCGAGGTCGGCGTGCGCCGATAGCGCTGCGACGAGCCCGCTGACCGTGATCGCGATGCTGGCGATCGCGAGGACGACGCGTCGTGGCCGGCGGGCGGCCACCCGCAGCCCGAGGAGCAGCGCGACGGGTAGCCGAGCCGAGATCGCGATCAACCTGCCGCTCCGTCGTGGCGGGCGCGCCGCGTCGGCGAGCGCCAGGACCGTGCTCGTACGGGATGCGCGGACGGCGGGAACGAAGGTCGCGGCGACCGCGACCGCGAGCGCGACCGCGGTCACGATTGCGGCGGTGGCGGGCGTGACGGTCCGGGCGCCGGCGCTGCCGAGCAGTCCGGCGCTGGCGTCGGTGAGCAACGGGGCCGTGAGCCGGCCGACAACGAGCCCCGCCGCCGCCGCCAAGAGCGCCACCACGACGTACTCGGCGAGGAGCACGGCGGCGACCAGTGCGGGTGTGCCGCCCACCGCCTTGAGCAGCCCGACGCGGCGGATCTGATCGGCCATCCGGCCTCCGACGAGGACCGCGACGCTCGCCACCGCGAGCAGCGCAAGCAGCCAGGCGCCCGTCAGCAGGGCGCGCCGCTGGTTCCTGACGATGTCGGCGCTCCCGTCTCGAATCTCCTGCCAGGGCTGGAGGATCGTCGGAGGCGGCCCGGAGCCGCTCACCGGTGCGTCGCGGGGCGGATTGCGCTCGGCGGCGAACGCCGGCGCCGTCGCCGGGTCTTTCAGTTTCAGGTTCAGGACGGTGAGGACGTCGTTCTTGTCAGGGGCCAGCGCGAGCGCGTCGGCACGTGTCAGCCACGCCAGCCCCGTGTCCGCGTCGCCCTGGCAGAGGTTCGCGAGACACGCCGCCTGGGGGTACGGGGGCGTCGCGGCGGTGACCGCGACCCCGGCGACGCGAAGCGACCGGCCCGGGCCGCGCGTGCGCAACGACGGCGGTCCGCCTTTTCTCGGACTGGCCTCGAGCGCCTTCATGGTGACCCGATCACCCGGGCCGACGCCGAGCGCTTGGGCGAACGCGGCCTCGAGCACCACGCCGCCGGCGCGCACCCAGCCGCCCTTGATCGGCTTGGGCTGGTCGACGGCCGCCGCCGCGGTGTCGCGGCCCTCGGTCTGGGCCACCACGGTGTGGCCCTTGGCCTCCAAGAGCGCCGGGACGACCGGGTACGGACCGCTGTGAGCGACCACGCCGGGAGCCCCCGTGAGTGCCCTCACCTTGGTGGGGTCGGCGAAGGGGCCCGCGGCGACCACATCTGGTCCGGAGGTCGCCGCCCTGGTGCTCTCAAAGGGCTTGTCGAGGACCCCGCGCAGGACGAGCCCGAGGGTCAGCACGGTGGTCGCTGCCGCGATCGCGAGCAGGAGGAGCAGCGCCTCCCCCGGGCGGCGGCGCAGGTCGCGGGCGGCGAGACGGCCGACGAGGAGAGCACGACCCATCGTTCAGCGCTCGAGTCCGACGAGATCGCCGAGCGACCCGGTCGTGCCGCGGGTGAGCCTGGTCTCCTCGACGAAGGCGCCGTCGCGCATCGTGATGAGCCGATCGGCCGTGGCCGCGATGCGCTCGTCGTGCGTGACGATCAGCAGCGTCTGACCCGCCGCGCGCAGGCCGTCCAGGAGGCGGAGCACGTCGAGCGTCGCGCCGCTGTCGAGGTTGCCCGTGGGTTCGTCCGCGAGAACGACGAGCGGCTCGTTGCTGAGCGCCCGGGCGATGGCGACCCGCTGCCGCTGGCCGCCCGACAGCGCCGACGGCAGGTGCGCGGCGCGATCGGTGAGCCCGACCTGCTCGAGCAGCTCCGACGCCCGGCGTCGAGCGGCCCCCGGCGAGCGACCGGCCAGCAACGCCGGGAGCTCGATGTTCTCCACGGCGGTGAGCTCCTCCATCAGGTGGAAGGCCTGGAAGACGAAGCCGATCGCGTGGCGCCGCAGCCGGGCCAGCGCCTTCTCGCTCAGCCGGTCGATGCGCCGCCCGGCCACCCACACCTCGCCTGCCGAGGGGCGTTCCAGCCCGCCGAGCAGGTGCAGCAGGGTCGACTTCCCGCAGCCGCTCGGCCCCATGACCGCCAGCGTCTCGCCGTTGCTCACGTCGAGCTCGACGCCGTCGAGCGCGTGCACACGCCCCGCGCCCTGTCCGTAGTCCATGGCCAACCCGCGCGTGCGCAGAACCGGCTCGGCGCGCAGCGTCGACTCGTCGGCGCTCATCGTCGTCCCTTCGTCGTGTTCCAGTAGCGAGCGCAGGCCTCGAGCCAGCGCAGGTCCGCTTGCAGCCTCAGCACCACGCCCTCCAGCAGCAGCCCCGGGACCGAGCCGTCCGGCTCGGCCAGCACCGCGCGCTGGGCGGCGGCGAGCTCGGCCAGCAGGGCGTGGCGCTGCATGTCCACGAGCCGCACCGGGTCGCCCAATCCCGCGGCCGCGGCCGCAACGAGCTTCAGGTGGAACTCGGCGGGCGCGGGCTTCGGCCAGCTCGTGTCCGCCAACCACTCGACGACACGAGCGCGCCCCGCCGCGGTCAGCTCGTAGACCTTGCGATTCGGGCGATCGGTCTGGCCGACCCGCTCGGACGTCACCAGGCCGGCCTTCTCGAGCCGGCTGAGCGTCACGTAGACCTGACCCTCGTTCAGCGCGTCCGCGAGGGGGCCGAGCGCAAGCTCGAGCCGGGCCCGGAGCTGGTAGCCGTGAGACGCCTCGGTGGCCAGCAGCGCGAGCAAGACCTCCTGCACGACGCGCAGCTGGTAGCCACGAGAGGGCTCCTTCATCGACACACCTACAGCGTCCGGCACATCCGACCTCGCTAACCGTTAGGTAGGATGCACCATAACGGTTAGGTATGTCGCGGTCAAGCGCGCTTCAGTAGTTCTCCGCAACGACAGCGCGGGCTATCGCCGGTGCCGGGGCGCCGACCCGGAGGCATGCTCGCGTGCGATGCCGCAAGCGGACGCACGGGCTGCCGTGCCGCGCGCCGAGCGCGGCCCGGCGACCGGGTTCCTGATCGCGGGGGTCGCCTCGCTCGTGGCAGCCGGCGCGCTGGCCCTGGCCGGCAGGCTGTGGGGCTGGCCGTGGGCCGGCACGGCCAGCCTGCACCTGGCGCTCATCGGCGGGGTGTCCCAGCTCGTGCTGGGCGCCGCTCAGACCTTCGTGGCCGCGCTGCTGGCGACCGCGCCGCCGGCGCGCGCCGCGCTGATCGCACAGCGCGTGCTGTGGCTGCTGGGCACAGCGTTCGTCGTGCTCGGCATGGCCGCGACATTCCGGCCCGCGCTGTTCGCGGGCGCGGCACTGCTCGCGACAGCGCTCGGGCTGTTTGCCGCCGACCTTCGCGCGATGGAGCGCCGCTCGCTGCAACGGTCCACGTGGGGCATCCGCTGGTACTACGCCTGCGTCGTGTTCCTCGCAGCAGGCGGCGTGCTCGGCCTGCAGCTCGCCCGCGGCGCGTCGTGGGCATCCGGCGATCTGCTGTCGGCACACGTCACGCTCACGGTCCTCGGCTGGCTCGGCACGGCGATCGTCGGCTCCCTGCACACCTTCTTCCCCACGCTGTCGGGCCGGCGCCTGGCGCGCGCCCGCCTCGAGGGCCCGACATTCGCCTGCTGGACGCTGGGCGTCAGCTCGCTCGCGACGGGCTACCTGTTCGCCTCGGCAGCGCTCGCCGGTATCGGACTCCTCGGCGTCAGCGCCGGCGCATTGATGCTGCTGGCGAACGTGCTGCGCACCGCGCGGGCGCCGGGGCCCCCGCTCGGCCTCCCGGCGAGGCTCGTGCTCGGCGGACAGCTGTGCCTGGGCGTGGGGCTGCCGCTCGCCGCGAGCCTCGCGCCGCTTGACCCGTCGCAGCCGTTCACCGGCGGCGTGCGCGGCGCGCTTGCGGCGCTGCTGCTCGCCGGATGGGTCGGCATGACCGTCGTGGGCTCGCTACTGCACCTGCTCCCGGTGTCGATCCGGCGGCCGGCGGCGTCGCTGCCGTGGCCGCTCGTCCCCTCGGTCCGTCGGCGGATCCCGCACGTGATGGTCGGTGCCGTGGCGCTCCTGGCGATCGCCGAGATCGCCGGCTTGCCGCCCGCCGCACTCGCCGCGGACGCGGTCCTCGCGCTCTGCGCTCTGATCCTCGGGACGGGGATCGTCAGGCTCACGCGCAGCGGTCAGTGATAGTTTTCCTAGCTCTACTGGAAAAAAGGGAGCGAAAGCCGCGTGGCCTACGTGATCAACGAGCCGTGCATCGGCACGAAGGACAACTCCTGCGTCGAGGTCTGTCCGGTGGACTGCATCCACCCGACTCCGGACGAGCCCGAGTACGACGAGGTCGAGCAGCTCTACATCGACCCGGAGGAGTGCATCGACTGCGACGCGTGCGTGGAGGCGTGCCCGGTGGACGCGATCACGGCCGAGGATCGGGTGCCGCCCGAGTGGCAGCGCTACATCGAGATCAACGCCTCGTACTACCACAAGACCACCGCGTGAGCGGCGGGCTCATCCGGTTGTCGGCGCCAGGCCTTCGATGTCGATCTCGCAGCCGGCGCGGTCGGGGTCGTGCGGGACGAACCGAGTGAGCTTCGCCCCCGGAGCGACCTGATCGAGCAGACCGCGCGTGAGGCCGCGGTGCAGCGTGCAGACCACGTCCTGGTTCTCTCGCACCGAGTCGCGGAACGGGCAGTTGCGCAGCCGGCAGCTCATGACGCCCGCGGGTCCAGCGCGGAGCTCCGGCTCGAAGCCGAGGGCCGCCAGCGCGTCGGCGATCGCGTGTTCGGGTGCTGCCGACGAGCGCGAGCCGAGCTCTCGGCCGATCTCGCGGCCGACGGCCTCGACGCGGCGCAGGCGCCCGGGGGTCGCCGGGATGGCGCGGGCGAGCCAGCGCGAGAGCGCGGCGTATGCATGGGGCGCGTCGCCGCCCGGCCGCGCGGCCGGGGCGATCGCCCATTCGTCGCGCGGCCGGCCGCGCGGCTGGGCGACGCGCCGATGCACCAACAGTCCCGCGTCACGCATGCGCTGGAGGTGGATGCGCACACCGTTGGGATGCAGCGCGAGGCGCTGGGCGAGCTCGTCGGTGGAGGCCGAGCCGCCGAGCTCGCCGAGCAGCGCGAAGAGCCGACGCCGCGTGGGCTGGAGCAGCGGGTCGTCGTCGCCGTTCAGGTGCGGAAGGTCGATGCCGGACAGTTTTCAACGCCTTGGTAGGAAAAAGGCTTGACGCATGGTACGTTGCCGGGGCTCGTCGGGCGAGAGCGGTGTGAGGACTTGGCCGACAACGCAGAGCCAGCCGTGGCCGAACGACCGCGCGTGAACGCGGAGGCGCGGCTGGTCGCCGCGCACGAGTTCTTCCGCAAGGGCGAGGCGAACGCGGAGGGCTGGAGCATGCTCATCGCGAAGAGCCGCAACTGGGAGTCGGCCTATCGCGATCGCTGGCGCCACGACAAGGTCGTCCGCTCGACCCACGGGGTCAACTGCACCGGGTCGTGCTCCTGGAACGTGTACGTCAAAGACGGGCTCATCACCTGGGAGAGCCAGGCCGTCGACTACCCGCGGACCGACCCCGGCCGGCCCGACCACGAGCCGCGCGGCTGCCCGCGAGGCGCGTCGTTCTCCTGGTACACGTACTCGCCCGTCCGCCTGAAGTACCCGTACGTGCGCGGGAGCCTCATCGAGCTCTGGCGCGCGGCGAAGGCCTCGGCGAGCGATCCGGTCGCGGCCTTCGCCCAGGTGGCGGCGGACGGCGAGTATCGCGGCGAACGGGGGCGCGGCGGGTTCGTGCGCTGCAGTTGGGAGGAGGCGACCGAGCTGATCGCCGCCGCCACCGTGCACGCGATCCGCGAGCACGGCCCGGACCGCGTGGGCGGCTTCACGCCGATCCCGGCGATGTCGCCCGTGTCCTTCGCGGCGGGCACGCGCTTCCTGTCGCTGATCGGCGGACACACGACGACGTTCTACGACTGGTACGCCGACCTGCCCCCCGCCTCGCCGCAGGTGTTCGGCGACCAGACCGACGTCCCCGAGTCGGCCGACTGGTGGGACGCGAGCTACCTGATCGTGTGGGGCACGAACCTGCCGATCACCCGCACGCCCGACGCGCACTTCATGACCGAGGCGCGTTACCGCGGCCAGAAGGTCGTCGTCGTCTCCCCGGACTACTCCGACCACGTGAAGTTCGCCGACGACTGGCTGCCCGCGCATCCGGGGACCGACGGCGCGCTGGCCATGGCGATGGGCCACGTGATGCTCAAGGAGTGCTGGGCGGACCGGCAGGTGCCGCGCTTCGCCGACTACGCCAAGCGATTCACCGACCTGCCGCTGCTCGTCGCGCTGGACGAGCGCGACGGCGTGCACACGCCGGGGCGCTTCCTCATGGCGAGCGACATCGGTGACACGAGCGAGCACGCCGACTGGAAGCCGGTGCTCGTCGACGCGGCCACCGGCGCGCCCGCGGTGCCCAACGGCGCCGTCGGGTTCCGCTACGGCGACGAGGGCAAGGGCCGCTGGAACCTGCGCCTCGGCGATCTCGACCCGGTGCTCACGCTCCACGGCCGCCACGAGGAGGCGGTCGAGGTCGCGCTGCCGCGCTTCGACACCGGCGACGGTCCCGGCGGCGCCGCGATGCGCCGCGGCGTCCCCGCGATCCGGGTCGCGGGGCGGCTGGTGACGACGGTGCTCGACCTCATGCTCGCCACGTACGGCGTCGCCCGGGACGGGCTGCCGGGCGACTGGCCCGCGGGCTACGACGACGCCGAACAGCCGTACACGCCGGCGTGGCAGGAGGCGATTACGGGCGTCGACCGGCGCATGGCGGTGAAGGTCGCGCGTGAGTTCGCGCGCAACGCCGAGGTCAGCGGCGGGCGGTCGATGATCTGCATGGGCGCCGGCACGAACCACTGGTTCCACTCCGACGAGACCTACCGCTCGTTCATCGCGCTGCTGCTGCTGTGCGGCTGCGTCGGGATCAACGGCGGCGGCTGGGCGCACTACGTCGGCCAGGAGAAGATCCGCACCTTCGCGGGCTGGCAGACCCTCGCGTTCGCCCTGGACTGGCGGCGGCCGCCGCGACAGGCGCAGGGGACGTCGTGGTTCTACACCCACACCGAGCAGTGGCGCTACGACCGGCTGCGCCCGGAGCGCTTCGCGTCGCCGCTCGGCGCAGGCCTGTTCGAGGGACAGACGGCGATCGACGCGCACGCCAAGGCGGTGCGCATGGGCTGGATGCCGTCGTTCCCCCAGTGGAACCGCAACCCGCTCGACGTCGCCGGCGAGGCCGAGGACCCGGTCGCGCACGTCGTCGATGAGCTCAAGGCCGGGCGTCTGCGCTACGCGGTCGAGGACCCGAGCGCGCCGGAGAACTTCCCGCGCGTGTTCTTCGTCTGGCGTTCGAACCTGCTCGGCTCGTCGGGCAAGGGGCAGGAGTACTTCCTGCGCCACCTCCTCGGCGCCAGCAACTTCGGGCCGCTGGCCGAGCCGCTGCCCGAGGGCGAGCGGCCGTCGGAGGTGCGCTGGCGCGACCAGATCCCGGACGGCAAGCTCGACCTGCTGGTCAACGTCGACTTCCGGATGACCACGACCGGCCTGTATTCGGACATCGTGCTGCCGGCCGCGACCTGGTACGAGAAGTACGACCTGTCGATGACCGACATGCACCCGTTCGTGCATTCGTTCAACCAGGCCGTTCCACCGCCGTGGGAGGCGCGGACCGACTGGGACACGTTCGGCGCGATCGCGCGCGCCTTCTCCGCGATTGCCGCCGAGCACCTCGGCGTCCGCCGCGACATCGTGTCCAGTCCGGTGCTGCACGACACCCCGGGCGAGCTCGCGCAGCGCGAGGTGCGCGACTGGCGCGCCGGGGAGTGCGAGCCGGTTCCGGGCAAGACGATGCCGAGCCTGACGGTCGTCGAGCGCGACTATGGCGCGGTCGCCGAGCAGTGGGCGGCGCTCGGCCCGCTCGCCGAGCAGCTCGGCTCGAACGTCAAGAGCGCATCCTGGATCCCCGACCGGGAGGTCGACCAGCTCGCGGCGCGCAACGGCCGTGCGCCGAACGGGCGGCCGAGGCTCGAGCGCGCCGAGCACGCCGCGGAGACGATGCTCGCGCTGTCGGGCGTGACCAACGGCCGCATCGCGGTCGCCGGCTTCCGCTCGCTGGAGGAGCGCTGCGGCGTGCCCCTCGCCGACCTCGCCGAGGTGGCCGAGGAGACGCGGGTCAGCTTCCAGGACACCCAGGTGCAGCCGCGCCGCGTCATCACGTCGCCGGAGTGGTCGGGCATCGACGAGGAGGGGCGCGCGTACGCCGCCTTCACGATCAACGTCGAGCGCGACAAGCCGTGGCACACGCTGTCGGGGCGCATGCACCTGTACCTCGACCACGCGTGGATGCGCGAGCTCGGCGAGCAGCTCCCCGCCTATCGCCCGCCGGTCGACCACCGGCTTATGCTCGCCGGCGCCCGTCCGCTCGAGGGGGACGGCGCGCCGGAGGTCACGCTGCGCTACCTGACGCCGCACTCGAAGTGGTCGATCCACTCCGAGTACCAGGACAACCTGCACATGCTCACGCTGTTCCGCGGCGGCTCGGGGCTGTGGCTGAGCCCGCAGGACGCCGACACGATCGGCGTGCGCGACAACGACTGGGTCGAGGCGCACAACCGCAACGGGATCCTCGTGACCCGCGCGGTGGTCTCGCACCGCGTGCCCGAGGGGGTGTGTCTCATGTACCACTCCAAGGACCGCCAGATCGGCACCCCGCGCTCGCAGATCGACGGGCGCCGCGGCGGCACCGAGAACGCGCTGACGACGATCGCGATGAAGCCGACGCACATGATCGGCGGCTACGCGCAGCTGTCGTGGGCACCGAACTACTACGGCCCGACCGGCTCGAACCGCGACTCGGTGACCATTGTGCGCAGACGCAGCCAGGAGGTCGTCTACTGATGCACGTCCGCGCCCAGGTCGCGATGGTGATGAACCTCGACAAGTGCATCGGGTGCCACACCTGCTCGGTCACCTGCAAGCAGGTGTGGACCAACCGGCCGGGTACCGAGTACGTGTGGTTCAACAACGTCGAGACGGCGCCCGGGCAGGGCTACCCGCGCCAATGGGCCGACCAGGCGCGCTGGAACGGCGGCTGGGAGCTCGACCGCAAGGGCCGCCTGCGCCTGAAGGCCGGGGGTCGCGTCAAGAAGCTCCTGACGATCTTCTCCAACCCCGACCTCCCTGCGATCGACGATTACTACGAGCCGTTCACCTACGACTACGAGACGCTGGTCGAGGCGCCGCTCGGCGACCTCGACCCCGTCGCCCGGCCGCACTCCCAGCTCACCGGCCGCGAGATGAGCATCGAGTGGGGTCCCAACTGGGACGAAGGGCTGGCCGGCGGACAGGAGTCCGCGCCGAAGGACCCGCACCTGCGCGCGATGGAGGAGGAGGTGCGGCTGACCTACGAGCAGGCGTTCATGTTCTTCCTCCCGCGGATCTGCGAGCACTGCCTGAACCCGTCCTGCGTCGCCTCGTGCCCCTCGGGCGCGATGTACAAGCGCGAGGAGGACGGCATCGTCCTCGTCGACCAGAACAAGTGCCGTGGCTGGCGCTACTGCGTCTCGGGCTGCCCTTACAAGAAGGTCTACTTCAACCACCGCACCGGCAAGGCCGAGAAGTGCACCCTCTGCTACCCGCGGATCGAGATCGGCCAGCCGACGATCTGCTCGGAGACGTGCGTCGGGCGGATCCGCTACATCGGGCTCGTCCTCTACGACGCCGACCGGGTCCAGGCCGCCGCGTCGACGCCGGACGTCCACGATCTGCTGGCCGCCCAGCGCGACGTCTTCCTCGATCCCGAGGACCCGGTCACGCGCGAGGCGGCTCGCCGCGACGGGATCCCCGAGGACTGGATCGAGGCCGCGCGGCGGTCGCCGGTCTACGACCTCGCCATGCGCTGGGGCGTCGCGCTCCCCCTGCATCCGGAGTTCCGCACGCTGCCGATGGTCTGGTACGTGCCGCCGCTGTCGCCGGTCGCGGCGACGCTCGAGACCGACGGCTACGAAGCCGACCCCGACGACGTCTTCGGCGCGATCGACCACCTGCGCATCCCGCTCGAGTACCTGGCCAACCTGCTCACGGCGGGCGACACCGACGCGGTGCGGGGAGTGCTGCACCGGCTGGCCGCGATGCGCTCGTACATGCGCAAGCGCGAGGTGCTCGGCGAGGTCGACGACGCGCTGCCCGCCCGCGTCGGCCTCTCAGGACCCGAGCTCGAGCGGATGTACCGGCTGCTGGCGATCGCCAACTACGAGGATCGCTACGTGATCCCGCAGGCCCACGCCGAGCTCGGCGAGCGGCTCATGCAGGAGCAGGGCGCGTGCGGCCTGGACTTCGCGGGCGGGCCGGGCAACTGCGGCGCCGTCGACCCCCGGCCCGACACGTCCTCGCCGCACGTCCCCTACGACGGCGAGCAGTTCCACCTGATCGACATCCTCACCCGCGACGAGCGTCCGGGGCCATGAGACGTCGCGCGCCCGATCCGCCGCCCTGGGCGCTGCTGTCGTTCGCCCTGCGCTATCCGCGGCCGGGCGCGAGGGAGGCGATCACGGCCGACGTCGCCGCCCTGCCGGCGGGCCCGCAACGCGAGGCGCTCGAGCGCTTCCTCGCCGGCTGGCCGGGCGAGACGGGCTATGTCGCGATCTTCGACCTGCGCCGCCGCGCCACCCTGGCGCTCACCTATTACCGCCACGGCGACACGCGCGAGCGCGGGATGGCGCTGCTGCGCCTGAAGAAGCTCTACCGGGCCGCGGGGCTGCCGATGGAGTCGCCCGAGCTGCCCGACCACCTCGCGGTCATGCTCGCCTTCGCCGCGCTCGCGCCCGACGGCTACGGCGAGGCGGTGCTCGGCGAGCACCGAGCGGCGATCGAGCTGCTGAGGCTCTCGCTGCACGACCTCGACAGCGCGTACGCGCACGTGCTCGACGCCGTCGTGGCCTGCCTGGCGCCGCTGAGTGTGTCCGAGCGCTCCGAGGTCGCGCGGCTCGCGCGCGAGGGCCCGCCCGACGAGGCGGTCGGCCTCGAGCCCTACGGGCCTCCCGAAGCGATGCCCACCGGCGCGCGGCCATGAACAGCGCCGGAGCGATCCTGCTGTGGGTGATCCTCCCGTACGCCGCCATCGCGACGTTCATCGTCGGCACCTGGTGGCGCTACCGCGCCGACCAGTTCGGCTGGACCAGCGGGTCGACCCAGATCTTCGAGCAGAAGATCCTCGGCTGGGCCGGGCCCGCGTTTCATTACGGCGCCCTCGCCGCCATCGCCGGCCACGTGATCGGACTGATGATCCCGAGGTCGTTCACCGAGGCGCTCGGGATCTCGGAGAGCGCGTACCGCTGGTTCTCCGCGATTGCGGGCGCCCTCGCGGGCGCCGTCTGCGCAATCGGGTTCGTCGGCCTCGTCTACCGCCGCACCACCAACGTGCGCGTGCGCCGCAGCACGTCGCGCACCGACCTGCTCGTCTACTTCCTGCTGGTCGTGCTCATCGGCCTGGGCTGCTGGCTGACCTTCGCGAACAACCTGGTGACCTCGTCGCCGTTCGACTATCGCGAGTCGATGTCGCGGTGGTGGCGGTCGCTGTTCATCCTGCAGCCCGACGTCGACGCGGCCCTCGACGCGCGGACCGTCTACCAGGTGCACGCGATCATCGCGTGGGCCTTCTGGGCCCTGTTCCCCTTCAGCCGCCTCGTGCACGCGTGGAGCATCCCGCTGCAGTACCTGGGCCGCCCGTACATCCTGTACCGGCGCCGTTATCCCGCGGCCTCGGGTCGCTCGCGATGAGCGCGACCCGTCAACTCACCCTCGCCACCATCGCCTTCACGGTCTGTTTCTACGGGTGGAGCCTGCTCGGCCCGCTGAGCCCAGATCTGCAGGACCACCTCGGCCTTTCGGACTTCGAGACATCGGCGATGGTCGCGGTCCCCGTCCTGCTCGGGTCGGTCATGCGCATCCCGCTCGGATGGCTGACCGACCGCTACGGCGGCCGGCGCGTGTTCACCGCGCTCATGGTCTACACGCCGCTGCCGCTGATCGCCCTCGCCATCTGGCACGACTCGCTGACCGCCTTGCTGGTCTTCGGGCTCCTGCTGGGCTTTGCCGGCGCATCGTTCGCGGTGGGCGTCCCGTTCGTCAACGGCTGGTACCCGCAGGCGCGCCAGGGTTTCGCGCTGGGGATCTACGGCGTGGGCATGGGCGGCACGGTGCTCGCCGGGCTCACGGCGCCCCACATCGCGGACGCCGGCCTGGCCGCGCCTTTCTGGGTCGCCGCCGGGCTCGTCGCGGCCGCGTGCGCGGTCTTCTTCGTGTTCGCGCGCGACGCGGTTCGCGAGCGGCCGGCCGGCCCGGCACCGGGGATGTTCGCCTCGCTCGCGATCTTCAAGGTGAGCGGCCGCGCGTGGGCGCTGACGCTCTTCTACTTCCTGGCCTTCGGCGGGTTCGTCGCCCTGTTCCTCTACCTGCCCAAGCTCCTCACCGGTGTGTACGACCTCAGCAAGACCGACGCGGGCGCCCGCGCGGCGGGCTTCGCACTGCTGGCCGTCGTAGGCCGCCCCACGGGCGGCTGGCTCTCCGACCGCATCGGTGCGGCACGGGTGCTCCTCGTCTCCTTCTCCGCGGTCGCCGTGCTCGCCCTCGTGCTCGCCGCCACGTACACGCACATCGTGCCGCTCACGATCGCCTGCCTGACGATGGCCCTCGCGTTGGGCCTCGGTACCGGCGCCGTCTTCAAGCTCGTCCCCGAATGGTTCCCGGACCGCGTCGGCTCGGTCACCGGCGTCGTCGGCGCCGCCGGCGGTCTCGGCGGATTCTTCCCACCGCTCGTCATGGGCGTCGTCAAGTCGGCCACCGGCGGCTACGCGCTCGGGTTCATCCTCATGGCCCTCGTCGCGGTCGCTTGCCTGATCGTGCTCGGCGCCCTTCGCACACCGCAACCGGTTCCGTCGCCGCGGCCCGAGTCCGCCACGCGCACCCCGACGACGCCATCGCCGCGCTAGCGGTCAGGCGAGCGCGCGCACCAGCGCCGCCGTGCCGGCGGCCGCCAGCACCACGACCAGGAACGGCGCGCGCCGCCAGACCAGCACGGCGGCCACGGCGAGCGCCGGCACGCGCGCGTCGATCCCGAGCCGGTGACCGTCGCCGAGCGTCTGCACGAGGATGAGCGCCGCCAGCAGCGGCACCGCGACGAGGTCGAGCGCGCGGCGGGCCTGCGGCCCGAGCTCACGGCCGCCGGCAAGCAGTGGCCCCACCGCCTTCAGCGCGTACGAGGCGGCGCACAGCGCCAGCAGCGCGGTCCAGCTCATCCCCGGCCGCCTCGCGCGACGAGCACGCCGGGCACGACGCCCGCGAGCGCTGCGATGACCGGTACGCCGGCGGGGGCGAAGGGCAGCGCCGCGACGGCGACCACGGCTCCCGCGACGGCGGCGACGGGCGCGCCCGGACGACGGAGCTGCGGCGCCAGGAGCGCGAGGAAGGCCGCCGGGAACATCGCATCGAGCCCGAGGGCGCGCGGGTCACCGAGCCCGTTGCCGAGCAGGGCGCCCGCGAGCGTTCCCGCGTTCCAGCACAACCACACGCTGACGCCGGTGGCCAGGAACGCGCGCCGCGCGGCGCGCGGGTCGTCCTGGGCGCGGGCCATCGCGGTGCTCTCGTCGATCACGAGTTGTGCGGCGAGCGCGCGCTCGCGCAGCCGCCCCGCCAGGATCGGCGCGAGCGACAGGCCATAGGCGGCGTTGCGCACGGCCAGCATGACCGCGGGGCCCATCGCCGCGACCGCACCGCCGCCGCCCGCGAGCACCCCGACGAAGGCGAACTGCGACGCGCCGGTGAAGACCAGCATCGACATCACGCACGCCTGCGCCGCGCTCAGGCCGGCGGCCACCGCGAGGACCCCGAACGAGATGCCGTAGACGCCGACCGCGATCCCGATCCCGGCCGCCCCGCTCAGCGTCCGATCCGGCGTTCTTGCGATCACGG
>DATFRW010000085.1:0-3341 GCA_035262945.1 Solirubrobacteraceae bacterium | reverse complement strand
CGCGCCGTCGAGCTCGCCCGACGGCGCGTCCCAGAAGCGCGGGTCATCGGGGCGCTTGGGCGGATAGAAGGCGTCGGTTGTGTAGACGGGCACCTTCTCGCGCAGCGTCGCGTTGTCCCACTCCTCGTACTCGACGCCGAGATCGCGGTAATGGGCGAGGACCTTGTCGTGGTGGCCGGTCGCGCTCTTGAGCAGGACCGTGCCGCACTGCATGTACTTCGCGGTCCCCATGTCGTCGACGACGCCGAGATAGCGCTCCCAGTCCTGCCAGTAGGAGAAGCCCTCGTAGGCCATCGCCACGCCCTCGCGCGAGGAGTAGTGCGCCCGGACGATCGCGCAGGAGTTGCTCGTGGGGCCGTAACCGGCCGACGGCAGCTTGTCGATGTTCAGCGTGCGGTAGCCGCGCTTGGCCAGCTCGAACGCGGTGGCGGCACCGATGACCCCGGCGCCGATGATGATCGCGTCAGCCCGCCTGGCCATCGCGGCCCTAATATATCTGTCTTCAGGCCAGTTGCCGAAGAGGAGTGCGGCGGGTGTACGACTTCGTGATCGTGGGCGGAGGCTCGGCTGGGTGCGCGCTGGCCAACCGGCTCAGCGCCGACCCGTCGACGCGGGTGCTCGTCCTCGAGGCCGGACGGGCCGATTGGCGCTTCGACGTCTTCATCCACATGCCGGCCGCGCTGCCGTTCCCAATCGGCAGCCGCTTCTACGACTGGCGCTACGAGTCCGAGCCAGAGCCGCACATGGACGGCCGGCGCGTCTATCACGCGCGCGGGAAGGTCCTCGGCGGGTCGAGTTCGATCAACGGGATGATCTTCCAGCGCGGCAACCCGCTCGACTTCGAGAAGTGGGCGGGGGAGCCGGGCCTCGAGCACTGGGGCTACGCGCACTGCCTCCCGTACTTCCGGCGGATGGAGACCTGCCTGGCGGGCGCGGACGAGTGGCGCGGGGGCGACGGGCCGCTGGTGCTCGAGCGCGGGCCGGCGGAGGGGCCGCTCTACGAGGCGTTCTTCGCGGCTGTCCAGCAGGCCGGCCACGGACTCACCGACGACGTCAACGGCTATCGCCAGGAGGGCTTCGCGCACTTCGACCGCAACATCTACCGCGGCCGGCGCCTCAGCGCGGCGCGGGCCTACCTGCACCCGGTCACGGGGCGGCCGAACCTCGAGGTGCGCTGCCGGAAGCTCGTAAGCCGCATCGTCTTCGAGGGCACGCGCGCCGTCGGCGTGGAGGTGGGCGGCGAGGTCATCCGCGCCGGCGAGGTCGTGCTCTGCGGCGGCGCCATCAACTCGCCGCAGGTGCTGCAGCTCTCGGGCGTCGGCGCGGCCGACCCACTGCGGGCATTGGGGATCGACGTCGTGGCGGACCTGCCCGGCGTGGGGGAGGACCTGCAGGACCACCTCGAGGTCTACATCCAGCACGCGTGCACGCAGCCGGTGTCGATGCAGCCCGCGCTGCGCTGGCGCAACCGGCCGATCGTGGGCGCGGAATGGCTCATCGCCCACAAGGGGCCGTGTGCGACCAACCACTTCGAGGCCGGCGGCTTCGTGCGCTCCAACGAGGAGGTCGAGTACCCGAACCTGATGTTCCACTTCCTCCCGCTGGCGATCCGCTACGACGGCTCGTCGCCGGCCGGCGGCCACGGGTACCAGGTCCATGTGGGCCCGATGAACTCCGACGTCCGCGGCTCGGTCCGCGTCACCTCGACCGACCCGCGCGTGCACCCGCAGCTGCGCTTCAACTACCTCTCGACCGAGCAGGACCGGCGCGAATGGGTCGAGGCGGTGCGCTGCGCGCGCGACATCCTCGGCCAGCCGGCCCTCGCCGAGCTCAGCGGGGGCGAGCTGTCGCCCGGCCCCGCCGTCGAGACCGACGAGCAGATCCTCGCCTGGGTGGCGCACGACGCCGAGACAGCGCTGCACCCGTCGTGCACGTGCCGCATGGGGGTCGACGAGATGGCGGTCGTCGACCCCGCGACGATGCGCGTCCACGGTCTCGAGGGGCTGCGCGTGGTCGACGCCTCGGTGATGCCCTACGTCACCAACGCCAACATCTACGCGCCGACGATGATGATCGCCGAGAAGGCGGCCGACCTCATCCTCGGCAACGCGCCCGCGCCGCCGTCGACGGCGTCGTTCTATCGCCACACGAAGGTGGAGGCGGGATGAGCGTCAACGTCGCGGGCGAGCTCCTCGCCGATCGCGCCTACGTCGAGCTGCGCGACCGCATCGTCACGCTCGTGATCCCGCCGGGCGCGCCGATCAACGAGGACGCGCTCGGGCGTGACCTCGAGATGGGGCGCACGCCGGTGCGCGAGGCGATCAAGCGCCTGGCGCTCGAGCGCCTCGTCACCGTCTTCCCGCGCCGCGGGACGTTCGCCTCGGAGATCAACATCACCGACCTCGCGGCGATCTCCGACGTCCGCGTGCAGCTCGAGGGCCACGCGGCGCGCCGGGCCGCCGAGCGCCTCACCCCGGCACAGCGCGCCGAGCTCGACGCGCTCATCGCCGAGATCGACGCCTCCAGCGGCGACCCGGACACGCTGATGCGCCTCGACGCGACGATCCACCGCTTCGTCTACGCCTGCGCGGCCAACCCGTACCTGCAGGAGACGCTCGAGCGCTACCTGAACCTCTCGCTGCGCATCTGGTACCTCGTGCTCGACCGGTTGCCGCACCTGTTCGACCGCGTCCATGAGCACCGCGACCTGCTGCTGGCGATCGGCGACGGCGACGGGGACCGCGCCGCCGGCATCGCGGCCGAGCACGTGGCGGTGTTCGAGTCCGAGATCCGCGGCGTGCTGTAGGGGCGGGCAATGAGGGTGAGGAGGTTGGCGGTGCCGCACGCGCGGGCGGTCGTCCTCGGGAGCGAGCGACGCCGCGTGGGGCTTTAAGCACCCATATGGTGCTCAAAGCCCCAAGCAACGCCGAGTTGGGCACGCCGACGCTCGCCAGGTGGAGCCGCCGCCCCGCGGCAGACCACTAGCCCCCGTTCGCCGACAGCCGCAGCGCCCGCAGCTCCGCGAGCTCGCGCTCGGTCACGGGCTCGGTTACCGCGAGCGGCTCGCGCACGCGCAGCGGCCAGCCCGTCGCCTCGACGACCCGCTCGACCTCCACGCCCGGGTGCAGCGCGACAAGCTCGAGCTCGCCGTCTTCGGGCGACGGGCGCAGGACGCCGAGGTCGGTGATGACCGCAGACACGCGGCTGTCGCCGTCGAGCTCGCGACCGACGGAGGTCACGAAGTCGACCTCGCTGACGAACGAGCGCAGCGAATGGCGTAGCAGCACGATCACGCGCTTTGCCGACGCGGCGATCTCGGGCGCGCCTCCGGCACCCGGCAG
>DATFRW010000084.1:0-7110 GCA_035262945.1 Solirubrobacteraceae bacterium | reverse complement strand
CCGACGACCGCGAGCAGGATCATCGCGGCGACCGCGATGGCCGCCCCGCGTCGCTGTCCGATCCGCCTCACCGGCGCGCCTCAGCCGACGGCGCCCGCGGGGATGCAGACGACGAAGACGGTGAAGTTATGCCCGGCGTTCTCGTCGTCGTTGCCGACGGTTCCCGTCCAGGTCCTCGCCGTGTTCGGATAGCTCTCGTGAACGGCCTGGCTTCCGGGGTCATCGACCTTCACCCCGCCGCCGGTTGCGATCTGCCCGGGGTCGCAGCCCACGGACATCGCCGCCGTCGCGGTGATGGGATTGCCGGCGGGGTCGGTGCCCGCCTGGGGGACGCTGCCCCCCGCCGACCGATACGTCACGCGATCGAGCGCGGCGGCGCCGTTCGCGTGCGTACTCGCCGCCGCAAGCGGCGGCGGGGCGAGCGTGGCCTCGTTGATGTCGTCGCCCGTGAGCGAGTCGGCCTTGACCTTCGCGCCGGTCACCGCGCTGTTCTTGATGCTCGCGGTGGTCACGGCGTTCTTCTTCAGCTCGCGGCTGCCGACGCTGCCCTTCGGCAGCTTCACCGCCGCGTACGACGTGCCCCCGAGCGCGATCATCAGCGCGAGCATCGCCACGACCATCGATGGCGAGACACGCCTTCCAGCACGTCGCAGTCTCACGATGTCCCCCCTTTGGAACGTCGACCACCCAGCGAAGTGCGGCGACTGTAGGTGCGCCCCATGAGACGGGCATGAGAGCGCTCTCTCACGCTGCTCTCATCCGGCGAGGCATGATTGGCGCCATGCACGTGCTCGTTGTCGAAGACGACGTGCGCATGGCGGCCGCGCTGCGCCGCGGGCTGCAGGCCGAGGCGATCGTGGCCGACGTCGCGATGGACGGCGACGAGGCCGTGCGACGCGTGCGGACGGGCATCTTCGACGTCGTCGTGCTCGACGTGATGCTGCCGGGGATGGACGGCTTCGAGACGTGCCGGCGGATGCGCGCGACCGGCGCCTGGGTGCCGATCATCATGCTCACTGCGCGCGACGCCGTGGACGACCGCGTGAAGGGCCTCGACGCCGGCGCGGACGACTACCTCACCAAGCCGTTCTCGCTCGCCGAACTGCTCGCGCGGCTACGCGCGCTCGTGCGGCGCGGGCCCGTCGAGCGCCCGGCCGTGCTCGAGGTCGGCAACCTCAAGCTCGACCCCGCGACCCGCCAGGTCTGGCGCGGCGACAGCGAGATCGAGCTGTCGGCGCGCGAGTTCGCCCTGTTCGAGACCTTCATGCGGCGTCCCGGCCAGGTGCTCAGCCACAACCAGCTCATCGACGCCGCCTGGGACCTCGGCTACGAGCAGCGCTCGAACGTCGTCGAGGTGTACGTGCGCTACCTGCGCGAGAAGGTCGACAGGCCGTTCGGGATGAAGTCGCTCGAGACCGTGCGCGGCATGGGCTACCGCCTGCGCAAGGACGGCGGCGCGTGCTGAAGCGCCTGCCGATCCGTCTGCGGCTCACCGCGGCGTTCGCGCTGGCCATGCTGCTCGTGCTGGTCGGGGCCGCCTTGTTCGTCTACCTGAACCTCAAGGCCGATCTCGACGAGAGCGTCAACGCCGGACTGAAGACGCGCGCCGCGGCGATCGCGAAGTCGGAGGCCGGTGGCCACCTCCCGTCGGCGGGCGCCGGCGGCGGCCAGGCCGAGGAGAGCTTCAACCTGGTCCTCGACTCCGGTGGCCGCGTGGTCGACGCGACCGGCGGCGTGCGTGAACAGGTGCTGAGCGCCTCCGAGTTCCAGCGCGCCGCCCGCGGCCCGATCACCCTCGAGCGCTCGCTCACGGGCATCGAGGGCGCCACGCGCGTGCTCGCCCAGCCGCTGCGCGGGCCGTCCGTCGCTTCGGTGGTCGTCGTGGGCCAATCGCTCGACGACCGCAACGTCGCCCTCAACGGGCTCATCACGTCGTTCCTGGTCGGCGGGTCGGTCGCGATCGTGCTCGCGTCGCTGCTCGGGTACGCGCTGGCGTCGGCCGGGCTCGCGCCGATCGAGGCGATGCGCCGCCGCGCCGCCGAGGTCTCGCTGAGCCACGAGGACGAGCGGCTGCCGCTGCCGGCCGCACACGACGAGGTCCGCCGCCTGGGCGAGACGCTGAACGACATGCTCGACCGGTTGCGCCGCTCGTTCGACCGCGAGCGGCGCTTCGTCGCCGACGCCAGCCACGAGCTGCGCACCCCGGTCGCCGTCGTGAAGACCGAGCTCGAAGGGGCGCTGCGCACCGGCGACTACGGCCCGGCTGTCCGCGCGTCGCTGGTCGCCGCGATCGAGGAGTGCGACCACCTCGCGCAGCTCGCCGAGGACCTGCTCGTCATCGCCCGGGCCGGCGAAGGCGAGCTGCCGGTGCGGCGCGAATCGCTCCCCGTCCGCGACGTCCTCGACGGCGTCCGCGAGCGCTTTGCGGACCGCGCGCGCGAGCGCGGCCGCACGGTCCGGGTCGACGTGCCCAACGGGCTGCGCGTCTCGGCCGACGCGCTGCGCCTCAACCAGGCGCTCGGGAACCTCGTCGACAACGCGCTGCGCTATGGCGAGGGCGAGATCGTCCTCGGCGCCCGCGGCGCGTCCGGCGGCGTCGAGTTCGACACCTCCGACCAGGGGCCGGGCTTCGATCCCGACGTCGCCGGCCGCGCCTTCGAGCGCTTCGCGCGCGGCGACGGTGCCCGCACGCGCGGTGGCACCGGCCTCGGGATGGCGATCGTGCGCGCGGTGGCCGAGGCGCATGGCGGCTGGGCAGAGATCCTCGCCGGCGACGGGACCACCGTGCGGTTGTGGCTCCCGGACCGTTTGGACGGGGCGCCGCGCGGCGCGTAGCCCGCGCGGCGCCTCCGGTCCGATCGCTTACGGAGTCGGGATCTGCATCGAGGCGGTGTAGATGTTCTGGTCGTTGGCGACCGCCGCGTTCGCGGCGCTCGCGGTGCAGCGGCTCGGCGGCTGCGTGACCCGCCCTGCCGAGTCGCGGCAGACGAACAGCTCCGGATCGCGCGTGTCCATCCACACCGGATGGGCGACGTCGCCGGCGCTCAGCGCGCTGTAGTCGCCGTAGAAGCCACCGGCGAACTCCGACGGCGGCGGCATCGACGAGGTGGTCACGCGCGCGGTGGCGAAGTCCTCGCCGTCGCGCGAGCCCGCCAGGCTCACGTCGGAGAACCCGGTCTGCTCGTCGTTGCCGTACGCGCGGTCGTAGTAGGAGACCGCGAAGCGGCCCTTCGGGTCGTACGCCGCCCACTGCCAGAACTGGTCAGCGCGGTCGTTGCGGTCGCTGACCGTGGGCAGACGGCGCACGTCGCCGGTCGTGCCGGTGAACGTCCTGCCGCCGTTCGACGAGCTGCTGATGACGATGTCGTTGTTACAGGCGCCGGGCTGCTTGACGCCGTCGTAGCGCGCGATGGCTGTGTCGGGGTTGAAGCCCTGCGGCACGCAGCCGTTGCGCTCGTTGGAGTGGCGGTTGATGTACGAGCCGAGGCTCACCGTCACCTCGCGCGGGTCCTTCGGGTTCACCGCGCCGGACGGGTAGTTGGCGGCGCGGAAGATCGAGTTCTGCGTCTCGCCCTTCTCCGGCACGCACGCGCTGCCCGCGGTCGCGTCCTGGTAGGTCTCGCAGTCGGGCAGTTCGTAGGCGAGCGAGACCCGGACGGGCGCGGAAAACGTGTTCCCGCCGTCGGTCGACTTCGCCAGCAGCACCTGCTGCGCGTTGTCCACGCCGGCCGGCACGGCCTGGTTGCTCGCGCCGTTGTCGCCGCCGCCGCCCTCGTCGCCGCCTTCGCCGCGCGCGGCCTCGCCGGTCACGTTGAAGTTCTCCCAGACGACGTAGAGCGCGCCGTCCGGGCCCGTGAACGGCTGAGAGAACGAATTCTCGTTGCAGCGGCCCTGCGGCGTGGGGACGCCGAGGTTGTCAGGGCAGGCATCGCTGTCGGCGCTCACGAGCGTCGGCGTAGAGAACGTTTCCCCGTAGTCGCGTGAGTAGGCGCCGAAGATGTAGGCGGTGCCGTCGTCGTCGAAGAGCGTCCAGGTGACGTAGATGCGGTCCTGGAACGGGCTGCCCTTGCGGTTGTCGATCGTCATGTACTCCTTGTCGAGCAGCCGCTCGCCCGTCTGGTCGTTGAGCTCGGCGACCGGGCGCCCGGGGAAGGTCCACGACGCGCCGTTGGTCCCGGTCGAGCGGAACAGGTAGAAGGCGCTCGACAGGTCGGGGTTCTGGGTCGTCGCGGGCCCGCGCTGGAAGACCAGGCAGGTCTGGTAGGCGTTGCCCTTGCTGTCCCAGGCGACGGTCGGATCGCCGCCGGCCTGCCAGTACTGGCGGGGCAGGCCGCCGAACGCGTCGCCGCGCGTGAAGCTGAACGGCTGCGCCGAATCGGCCCAGGTCTTGCCGCCGTTGGTCGAGTACGCCGTATAGCAGGAGCTGTCCCCGCGCCGGTAGTCGTTCTGCGAGACGACGAGATGGGAGGGATCGTTGGGGTCCTGCGCCACCGCGGTCTCGTTCTGCGCTTCGCCGCGGCCCGCGAGATCGGGATCGGTGAGGTTCTGGCAGTCCTGGTTGACCTGGATGTTGGCGCCGCGGTTGTTCGGACAGCCCGTCGCGTTCGTGGGGCCGACGCCCTGCTGCTGTTGTTGCTGGTCGGGCTGGCGCAACGGGGCGACCGTCGCCGGCTTGGGCTGCTCGAAGGCGCGCAGGGCGGCGCCGGAGAGCAGGCGGTTCTGGAACGGCGTCAGCGTCGGGCCGCGGTCCGCTCGCGCGGCGCGGTCGCCTCCGCCGACCCCTGCCACAGCGCTGACCGCGCCGAGCGCGCCCAGCGCGACTGCTGCGAGAACCCATCGCCGCATGACTCCTCCTAGTGGAGCGGGTGGTTGCGCGCGTGATATGCCCGCGCTGGGGCCGGGGTTAACCAGTGTCGATTCCGCTCGGGCCCGTTCGTATAGGGGGTGAGATGAGCCATATCACCGTGATCAACAACCTCACCCTCGACGGCGTCATGCAGGCGCCGGGGCGCCCCGACGAGGACCGCCGCGACGGGTTCGAGCACGGCGGCTGGGCCGCGCCGTACTACGACGACGTCCTCGGCCGCGCCATGGCAGAGCGGATGGCGCGCGGAGGCGCGCTGCTGCTCGGACGCCGGACGTATGAAGACTTCGCGTCGTTCTGGCCGAAGCAGACGGACAACCCGTTCACGCCGGTGCTCAACGAGCGACGCAAGTACGTGGCCTCGAAGACGCTCGAGGAGCCGCTGCCGTGGGAGAACTCGGTCCTGCTGCGCGGCAACGCGGTCGACGCCGTCGCGGCGCTAGAAGAGGATCTCGGCGTCCTCGGCAGCGGCGAGCTCGTGCGGGCGCTGCTGCGCGCCGGGCTCGTCGACGAGCTCGTGCTCACGATCCACCCGCTCGTGCTGGGATCGGGGCGTCGGATGTTCGCCGACGACGGCACGCTCGCCACGTTTCGCCTCGTCGACGCCACCCCGACCACGACCGGCGTCCTCATCGTCACCTACGAACCGGAGACCGCGTCATGAAGCAGTACCTGCTCAGCGTCTACCAGCCCGACGGGCCGACGCCGCCCCCAGAGGTCCTCGACGAGATCATGCGCGAGCTCAACGCGCTCAACGACGAGCTGAAGGCCGCGGGCGCCTGGGTCTTCGCCGGCGGCCTGCACGCGCCGAGCACGGCGACGGTGCTGCGGGCGAAAGGCGACGAGGTCGTCATGACCGACGGTCCGTTCACCGAGGGCAAGGAGCACCTCGGCGGCTTTACGATCGTCCGCGCGCCCGACCTCGACGCCGCGCTGCGGTGGGGGCGCAGGATGGCCGAGATCACCACGCTGCCGGTGGAGGTGCGCCCCTTCCAGGGCGAGTGATGGACGTCGAGCGTGTCTTCCGGGAGGAATACGGGCGCGCGGTGGCGGTGCTGGTCCGCGTCTTCGGCGACATCGACGTCGCCGAGGAGGCGGTGCAGGACGCGTTCACGGTCGCGGTGCAGCGCTGGCCGTCGGAGGGCCTGCCGCCGAGCCCGGCCGGCTGGATCATCACCACCGCCCGCAACCGGGCGATCGACCGGCTGCGGCGCGAGGCCAAGCGCGAGGACCGCCACGCCCAGGCCGCGCTGCTGCACGCACGCGCATGCGGCGACGACGAGCAGGAGGAGGGCGTCGTGCGCGACGACCGGCTGCGGCTGATCTTCACCTGTTGCCATCCCTCGCTGGCGCCGAGCGCGCAGGTGGCGCTGACGCTGCGGCTCGTCGGCGGCCTGACGACGCCCGAGATCGCCCACGCATTTCTCGTGCCCGAGGCGACGATGGCCCAGCGACTCGTCCGCGCCAAGGGCAAGATCCGCGACGCCGGGATCCCGTTCCGCGTCCCGGCCGAGGCCGACCTCCCGGGCCGGCTCGGCGCGGTGCTCGCGACGATCTACCTCGTGTTCAACGAGGGCTACACCGCGAGCTCGGGCGACCAGCTCGTCCGCACTGATCTGTGCCGCGAGGCCATCCGGCTGGGCCGGGTGCTCGCCGAGCTCATGCCCGACGAGCCGGAGGTCATGGGCCTGCTCGCGCTGATGCTCCTGATCGAGTCGCGACACCCGGCCCGCGTGGGGCCGGATGCGGAGCTCGTGCTGCTGGCCGACCAGGACCGCTCGTTGTGGGACGGCGCGCTGATCGCGGAGGGACAGGCGCTGGTGCGCCGGTGCCTGGAGCGCAACCAGCCCGGGTCGTATCAGCTGCAGGCGGCGATCAACGCGGTGCACTCGGATGCCGCGCACGCAGTGGACACCGACTGGCGGCAGGTCGTGGCGCTCTACGACCAGCTGCTCGCGCTGACCCCGACGCCGGTGGTGGCGTTGAACCGCGCGGTCGCGGTGGCTGAGGTCGACGGGCCAGAGGCGGCGCTGGCGCTGGTGGAGGAGCTGAACCTCGACGGCTACCGCGTGTTCCACGCGGTGCGGGCGGACTTGCTGCGGCGCGTGGGGCGGGGGGAGGAGGCGGTGGCGGCGTATGACGCAGCGCTTGGGTTGACGGAGAATGCGGCGGAGCGCGGGTTCTTGGAGGCCCAGCGCTCGCGGCTCCGCGTCGCCGGGCAATGAGGGGGTGAAGCGCTTGGGCGG
>DATFRW010000083.1:0-5363 GCA_035262945.1 Solirubrobacteraceae bacterium | reverse complement strand
GCGTAGTAGTACTCGAACGGCGAGACCGGAAGCGCGGCGCCCGGGCGCCCGCCGATCGCGAGGATGCGCGTCCCCGGCTCGGCCGCGACCGCCGCGCGGTGCGTGCCGACCTCGACGAGGATGCACGTGCCCGCCGGCGCGTCGATCTCCTCGCCGGCGACGGTGAACGTCGCGCGCCCGTCGAGCACGATGTAGAGCTCCTCGTGCGCGCCCGCGGCCGTCGTCGTTTCGTCGTGCGGCTCGATGAGCGCGTCGCCCGCGTCCATCGCGGTCCACGCCGCGATCCCGAACGCGGTGGCGCCGACCGCGCGCCGCAGCGGCACCCACGTGTGCTCGCCGATGGCGACGGGCTCGATCTCGTTCAGGTTGGCGACCCGGTAGGCGACGAGCCGGATTCTATGCGCCGTCGGAGCTCGGCCCCCCGCCCGGCCGCCACCGCCCGCGCGGCGCGCGCCTCGCTGAGCTCGACCCCGCGCGCGGCCGCCAGGTCGAGCAGCTCCTGGCGCTCCTCCCCCTCGCGCGCCGTCCGCGCGAACAGCCACCCGAACAGCACCAGCGTGAGCAGCGAGCCCTCGATCATCATCACCGCGCCGGCCGCGTTCTGGTCGGCGCCCGGCGAGATGCCGTGCGCCCGCTCGCCTGCCGCGTAGACGGTGAAGAACACGTGCCCGCCGAACACGAAGACGTTGCCGAGGATCGCGCCCGTGATGCGCACGGCGATGATGTAGAAGAGGCGGGCGAGGTTGCCGAACCAGGCGGGCTTGGGCAGCGGGCCGAGCAGCGCCATCCACATGTTGAAGCCGAACGCGACGAAGCAGAAGTGCTGCGTCGCGTGCACGACGTCGTTGCGGACGGCCGCCTCGTGGAAGAGCGGCACGTGCCAGAAGTAGAGGTTGAGCGCCCACAGCGGGAACGCGACGAGCGGGTGGGCGAGCACGCGCAGCCGGTCGAAGAAGCCGATGCGCAGCACCGGCGCGAGGACCGGCCCGGTCAGCCCGAGCACCAGCAGCAGCGTCCCGAGGTCGCCGATGACGAGGTGCTCGACCATGTGCGCCCAGAAGAGCTCGTCCGCCAGCGAGCCCATCGAGGTGACGGTCACGACGATCAGGCACAGGCCGCCGTAGAAGCACGCCCGCCGCCAGGCCGGCACCTCGCGCGCCGTGCCCGCCAGATGGTGGACCCGCAGCGCGTAGAGGATGCCCGTGATCGTCGCGGGCAGGAGCTGGAGGGCGACCTCCATGGGCCTGAGGCTAATCCTCGCGGCCGGTGCCCGCGTCGCCTTAGGCCCCGCCGCGCAGTGGAGGGTTCGCGGCGGGGCCCGGCGAGTGCACGCGCTCCGCGTGCCGGGGGAGCCCTACTTCAGCGACGTGAAGTTCAGGTCCCAGCTCGTGGAGTACTGGTTGATGACTCCGCGCACGTTGGACGCCTCGACCTGCGGGATCTTGTCCCACAGGAACGGGATGCCCGGCGCCAATGCGGTGGCCATCCGGTCGACCTCGCCCCAGGCCTTGTTCCGCGCGGGGCCGATCGGCAGCTGCGAGGCCGCGGCGATCGCGGCGTTGACCTTGGGGTCGTTGAGCTGGCTCCAGTTGCTGTTGTTCTGCGGCAGGATGTTCTTGCCGTTGAACACCGGGTCGAGCAGGCCCTGCGGATCGTTGAAGTCCTTGAAGAAGCCGACGTTCGGGCAGATCGCGATCTTCTGCGCCGGCACGTTGCAGAACTTCGTGTAGAGCGTGTCCTGCGGGACGGTCCGGAACTTGATCTTGAAGCCGAGCTGCTCGAACTGCGCCTGCGCGACCTCACCGGTCTTCTTGCCCGGGTCGGCGTTGGAGGCGACCATGAGCAGCTGATCGGAGCCGGTCCACATGCCGTTCGCGTCGATCGGCAGGCTCGGGTCCTCCTTCTTGGCCGCGAGCATGTACTTCTTCGCGAGCGCCATGTTCCCGCGCGGGTTGGCGAGGAAGTCGACGCCGGTGCCCTTCTCGCCGCCGGCCGCCTGGAAGCCGGGGAAGTCGAACGGCAGGAAGTGCGTGGCGAGTTCGCCCGCCGCGTCACCGCCGCGGGTCAGCTGCAGCGCCACGCGGTTGGATGCGGCGACCACGGCCTTGCGAACGTCGAGGTTGTCGAACGGCTTGATGCTCGAGTTCATCGAGATGAACCGGTAGCCGCCGCCCGGGACGAACGCGATCTGGTCCTTGTTGCGCGAGAGCGCCTGCTTGATGTTCGGCGCCGCGGTCGTGCCGTCGCCCTGGATCAGGCTCTGGCCGTTGAGGATGCGCCGGCCGGACGAGACGCTGTCGTCGTTGCCCTCCTGGATCGTGATCGAGTCCAGGTACGCGGGCCGGTAGTCGGTCTTCGGATCCCAGTTGGGATTGCGCACCAGCTCGATCACCTTGCCCGGCACGCGGCCGGTGAGCTTGCCGGAGCTGTCGTTCTTGTACATGTACGGGCCGGTGAAGGCGACGTACTGGTCGTACGTCGACGGCGTCTTGGCGTCGAACTTCTTCGCGTACTCCTCTGGCACCGGCGTGGAGATCGGCATCGCCAAAGCCTGCGAGACGAGCACCGCGCTCGGCTTGCTGAGCTTGAAGATGATCGTGTGGTCGTCGGGCGTCTGGATGCCCGGGATGTCCTGGATCGGGCCGGGTTTCGTGGGCGCGCCCTCGATGTCCGCGAAGTACGCCGAGGCGTACGGCGACGGCACGTGCGAGCTGAACGCCCGCTCGAACCCGTACTTGATGTCCTTCGAGGTCACCTCGCGGTTGACCGGCGGCGCGAACTTGATGCCGGGCTTCATCTTGACCGTGATGGTCTTCTGGTCCGCGGAGATCTCGGGCGGGCCTGTGGCGATGTCGGCGTGCGGCTGCTGCGAGTCGCCGGGGGCGTACGAGTACAACCCGCGGTTCACCGCGTAGTGGATCATGTAGCCGAACGCGTAATAGACCTGCCCGGGGTCGACGTAGTCCACGTCACCCGCGGCGAGCGCGGTGACGTGTCCGCCCTTCTTGCCCGGGCCGGGCGTTGCGCCGGTGAACGGCGTGCCCGCTTGACCGGACTTCTGCCCGGTCGCTGTGTTGCCGGAGTCCGAGCTGCCGCAGGCAGCGATCCCCAGCACGATGCCGGCGGCCACCACGGCCGGCAGAAGACGTCTGTGCACCTGGACCTCCCCTCCCTCAGGGATGTTGGCGAGCGCAACCCTGCCGGACGGGCCGTAAAACCTCCGTGAGTAAAACTGAGGTAACGCCTAGGCCCGCGCGGGCGCGGTGACCACCGGCTCGGCGGCGTCGGCCGCGGCGAGCGGGAGCGAGACCGTCACCTCGAGGCCGCCCTCGCGGCGGGCGAGCACGGCGACGCGACCGCCGTGCGCCTGGGCAACCGCCCGCACGACGGCGAGACCGAGGCCATAGCCGCCCGTCGACCGCGCCCGCGACGACTCCAGGCGCCGGAACGGCTCGAGCAGACCCTCGACGTCGGCGGGATCGATGCGGGCGCCAGGGTTGGCGACCTCGAGCACGGCCTCGCCGCGCTGGACGCCTGTCCGCACGCGGACCCAGCCGACCGCGGCGTTGTAGCGGACCGCGTTCTCGACGAGGTTCTCGGCCAGCCGCTCGAGCAGCACCGGGTCGCCGAGCACCGGCGCCGGGGCGAGCGAGGCCTCGAGCTGCAGCGTGCCGTCGCTGAACGCCTCGCGCTCCAGCGCGGGCCGGACGATCTGCGCGAGGTCGGCCGGGCGCGATTGCGCGATGCCGCCCTCGCTGGACGCGAGCGCCAGCAGCGACGCGATGAGGCGCTCCATGCGCTCGTTGGCGTCCTGCACGACATGCGCCATGGCGCGCAGCTCGCCGGCGTCGGCGTCGGGGTCGTCGAGGGTGACGTCGAGCTCGGTGCGCACGATCGCCAGCGGCGTGCGCAGCTCGTGCGAGGCGTTGGCGACGAACCTCCGCTGGCTCTCGAAGGCGGCCTCCAGCCGCTCGAGCATCGAGTCGAAGGTGTCGGCCAGCTCGCGCAGCTCGTCGCGCGGGCCCTGCAGGGCGATGCGCGCGTCGAGCGTGCGGTCGGAGATCGAGCGCGCGGTCGACGTGATGCGGCTGATCGGCCGCAGCGCCCGGCCGGCGACGATCCAGCCCGCCGCGACCGAGGCGAAGGTCACCAGCAGCAGCGCGCCGCCGAACGCGAGCAGGACCCGGCGCAACGCGCGGTCGTTGGCGGCGTGGACCTGCGCGGCGTAGGCGTTGCGCGCGCGCACGTATGCCTCGCGCTCCTCGCGCGACAGCGTGCGCACCTGGGTCGTGTTCTCCGTCGGGAGCCCGGGCGCGATCTTCAGGCGGTAGGACGGGGCCCCGCCGCGCACCGCGGTCGTGACCTCCTCGACGTGCACCTTGCCCTGCTCGTCGCGGAACTCGTGGCGCACGACGCCGTACGAGATCGCCAGCAGCACGGCGCCCATCGCGATGAAGATCGTCGCGTACCAGGCGGTGAGCCGCAGGCGAATGGATGGGCGCGGCAAGCGCACTAGGCGAGACGGTAGCCGGTCCCGATGACCGTCTCTATCACCGGCGGCCGGCCCAGCTTGCGGCGCAGGTTCATCACGGTCACGCGGACCGTGTTGGTGAAGGGGTCGACGTGCTCGTCCCAGACGCGCTCGAGCAGGGTCTCCGGGCTGACGACCGAGCCCTCGGCGCGCATCAGGACGTGCAGGACCCCGAACTCCTTCGGGCTCAGCGTCACCGGCCGGCCCTCGCGCGTGACCTCGTGGCGCGCGGGGTCGAGACGAATGCCGGCCCGCTCAAGGACGGGCTTCTGCGGCACCGAGTGGCGGCGCTGCAGCGCGTGCAGGCGCGCGACGACCTCCGCGAACGCGAACGGCTTGGTCAGGTAGTCGTCGGCGCCGAGGTTGAGTCCCTCGACGCGCGCGCGCACGTCGGCCGCCGCGGTGAGCATGAGGATGCGCGGCGGGCGGTCGGCGTCGACGAGCTGCCGGCACACCTCGTCCCCGTGGACCGCCGGCAGGTCGCGGTCGAGCACGACGGCGTCGTAGTCGACGACCGCGGTGCGCTTCAGGGCCTGGCTGCCGTCAAGCGCGATGTCGACGGCGAAGCCGTTGCGGCGCAAGCCGCGTGCAAGCGCCTCGGCGAGCCGAGGCTCGTCTTCAGCGATGAGGACGCGCATGGGCACGGCCAACGTAGTGTGGCCCAGATAACGGCCACGTAAAAGGGGCTGGCGTGGATATCCAGATATCCACGTGATATCTTCGGCGCCATGGCAAAGCAGCGCAAGCGCCGCGACGAGGCGGCGCTCTTCGTCCGCCTCCCGCGCGAGGAGGCCGAGAAGCTCGACCGCTTCGTGTTCGAGCGCAGGATCCC
>DATFRW010000082.1:0-8881 GCA_035262945.1 Solirubrobacteraceae bacterium | reverse complement strand
GCGCCCCGAGCCGTCGCGCGAGCCCGCGCGGCCCGCGTCGCCGACCACTCCGTCCACACCGACGCGCTGAGTCGACCGACATGCAGGCCGCCGCTCCCGACCTCATCCGCGCGATCATCGGCTTCCGTCAGTGGCGATTGCGCGACGGCGGGCTGTGGTCGCTTCACGCCAACGAACACTGGGTGCGCGGGCTCCAGACCGCGCGCTGCCTGGGCAAGGACGCGCACGACGCGCCGCAGAACAAATGCACCTGCGGCTACTACGCGTGGTACGCGCCGCCGCCGCGGACCGCATCGGCGGCGACGCCCGACCTCGTCGGCGGCGCCGTAGCGCTCTGGGGCCGCGTCGAACTCCATGCGCACGGGTTGCGGGCGCAGCATGCGATGGTCGTCGCGCTGGCGCTGCCGTTCTCGTGGGGCGCCAAGCGCGAGCGCCTGCTGGAGGTCGCCCGCGAGCTCGAGGTGCCGGTCGTACCGGCACGCAAGATCAAGGCGGTTGCGCTCGAGCACGGCGACCTCATCCCGCGCCGGATGCGCCCGCCGGACACGACTCCCAACAAGCGCGCCGCGCCCGGCGAGCCGGCGCCGGCGCGCCTCTACGCGGTCGCCGACGGCCTCGTCCAGCGCCGGTAGGAGCCGCCCGGCGGGATAGCCTGCCGGGCCGTGCCCCTGGCCGACCGCCTCGCCGATCGCACCCTCGAGCTCGTCGACGTCCCGTCGGAGTCGCGCGACGAGACCGCGCTGGCCGCGCACGTCCTCGAGGTTCTGCGCGCCGGGGGCGTCGACGTGCGCGACGCGGGCGACACCTGCGTGCTGGCGGGCGTCACCGAGCGCGCCGAGCGCCCGCTCGTCCTGCTCGGCGGGCACCTCGACACCGTCCCCGCCCAGGGCAACCGCCCCGGCCGCCGCGACGGCGAGGCGGTGCACGGCGTCGGCGCCGCCGACATGAAGGGCGCCGTCGCGGTCATGATCGAGCTCGCGCTGGCCAGACCGGCGGCCGCCGTCGACCTCGGCTACGTGTTCTTCGGGCGCGAGGAGCTGCCGATCGTCGCGAGCGCGCTGAGCCCGCTCCTCGCCCGCGAGCCGGGCCTGCGCTCGGCCGATCTCGTGGTGATGATGGAGCCGACCGCCAACGCGATCCACGCCGGCTGCCTGGGCAACATCAACGCGACCTGGACCTTCCACGGGCGCTCCGGCCACTCGGCGCGGCCATGGCTGGCCGACAACGCGATCCACCGCGCCGCCGAGGGGATCCGCGCCGTCGCCGCCGTCGAGCCTGCACCGCGCGACTTCGACGGCCTGCGCTTCACCGAGGTCGTGTCGGTCACCCGGATCGCCGGCGGCATCGCGGGGAACGTCATCCCGTCCGAGGCCGTCGCGACCGTCAACTACCGCTATGCCCCCGGCCGCTCGCCGGAGGAGGCGGAAGCGTGGCTGCGCGCGCTGTGCGAGGCGTACGGCACGCTGGAGATCGACGGCAACGCGCCAAGTGCGCCGGTCGCCACCGACAACGCGCTCGTGCAGCGGCTCATCGCCACCGGCGACCTCGCGATCGAGCCCAAGCAGGCGTGGACGCCGGTGGCCGAGTTCGCCGCGGCCGGCGTCGATGCCGTCAACTTCGGCCCGGGCGACCCGCGGCAGGCCCACGCTCGCGAGGAGCACATCCGCATCGACGCGCTGGTCCGGTCGTACGAGACGCTGGAGGCGTTCGCATGCGCGTGAGCCCGGTCCTCGCCGGCATGCGCGCGTATCCGTTCGTGCGCCTGACCGAGGCCAAGCAGGCGGTTGCGGCGCGCGGTGTCAAGATCATCGACTTCGGCATCGGCGAGCCGCGCGAGGAGACCCCCGCCTTCATCCGCGAGGCGCTCGTCCGCGCGTTGGAGAGCGAGCCGATCTCGACCTACCCGTCGAGCGAGGGGCTGCCCGAGCTGCGCGAGGCGATCGCGGGTTGGCTGCAGCGGCGGTTCGGCGCGACGGTCGATCCGGACTCCGCGATCGTGCCGACGATGGGCTCCAAGGAGCTCATCTTCAACCTCGCGCAGGTGATCGGCGGGCCGGGCGCGCGGGTCGCGGTGACGACGCCCAGCTACCCGGTGCCCTCGCGCGGCGCGCTGTTCGCCGGCGCGGAGGTCATCGAAGTGCCGTTGGCGCCCGAGCGGGGCTGGCGCCCCGACCTCGATGCGGTCGACTGGGACGGCGTCGCGCTGCTGTGGCTGAACTTCCCCAACAACCCGACCGGGGCCACCGCGCCGCTCGAGCTCTACGAGCGGGCGGCCGAGCTGGCGCGGGGGCACGGGTTCGTGCTGGCGTCGGACGAGGCCTACTCGGAGCTGTGGTTCGAGGGCGAGCCGCCGGTGAGCGCGCTGCAGGTCGCGGATCGCACGAACGTGCTCGCGCTCAACACGTTGTCCAAGCGGTCGGCGATGCCCGGCTATCGCTCCGGCTTCGCCGCCGGCGATCCGGAGATCGTCGCGGCGCTCAAGCGTTACCGCCCCAACGTCGGCGTCGCGCCGCAGACGTTCATCCAGCGAGCCGCGGCGGCGGCGTGGACCGACGACGAGCATGTCGTCGAGGTCCGCGAGCGCTACCGCGCCAAGCGCGACGCGCTGCTGCCGGCGCTCCTCGGGGCGGGCCTCCAGCCATCGGGCGGCGACGCGTCGTTCTTCCTGTGGCTGCGCACGCCGGGCGCCGAGGACGCCGAGGCCTTCGCCCTGCGCCTGCTCGAGGAGCGCGGCATCGCGGTCGCGCCCGGGACGTTCTTTGGCCCGGGCGGCGAGGGGCACATCCGGGTCGCGCTCGTTCCCACCGTGGCGGACTGCCGCCGGGCGGCCGAGCTCCTAGCATCGGGTGCATGACCACGACCGACCTGACCGCCCTCGCCGCCGAGATCGAGGAGCTCTACGAGCGCCCCACCAGCGACCTCGGCGAGGAGGCCGCGGCTCGCGTCGAGGAGGCGCTGGCCCTGCTCGACGACGGCAGGGTGCGGGTCGCCAGCCCGAGCGACACCGGCTGGAACGTCAACGAGTGGGCCAAGAAGGCGATCCTGCTCTCGTTCCGCACCCGCGGGATGGAGGTCATCGAGGTCGGGCCGTACGAGTACCACGACAAGATGCCGCTCAAGCGCGGGTGGGCCGAGCTCGGCGTGCGCGTCGTGCCGCCGGCGACCGTCCGTCAGGGCGCCTACATCGCGCCGGGAGCCGTGCTCATGCCGTCCTACGTCAACGTCGGCGCCTGGGTGGGCTCGGGCACGATGGTCGACACGTGGGCGACCGTCGGCTCGTGCGCGCAGATCGGCAGCGACGTGCACCTCTCCGGCGGCGTCGGGATCGGCGGCGTGCTCGAGCCGCTGCAGGCCAGTCCGGTGATCGTCGAGGACGGCGCGTTCGTCGGCTCGCGCTGCATCGTCGTCGAGGGCGTGCGGGTCGGCAGCGAGGCGGTGCTCGGCGCCAACACCGTGCTCACCGGCTCGACCCCGATCATCGACGTGCGCGCCAAGAAGCCGGTCGAGCTGCGCGGCGAGGTGCCGCCGCGCGCCATCGTCATCCCCGGCACGCGCAAGAAGGAGTTCCCGGCGGGCAGCTACCGCATCCCGTGCGCGCTCATCATCGGCGAGCGCAGCGCGTCGACCGACCGCAAGACGTCACTGACCGACGCGCTGCGCGAGCACGCGGTCAGCGTCTAGCTCGCCGCTGAAGACGGGCACGGCCCAGCCGGTCAGGTCGACGTGGAGGTCGTCCCCCACGTCGACCTCGAGGTCGCCGCCGTCGAGGCGCACGGTGACCGGCGACTCGCCCCCGAGCAGCACGTGGACGATCGCCGCGCCTGAGGCGCCGGTCCCGCTCGACGCGGTCTCGCCGACGCCGCGCTCGAAGATCCGCGCGCGGATGGTGTGGGGATCGACGACGGCGAACCACGAGACGTTCGTGCGCCGCGGGAACTGCGGATCGGACTCGATCGGCGGGCCGACGGCGGCGAGGTCGAGCGCCTCGAGCGCGTCCTCGTCGGCGACGCGGATGACGGTCTGCGGGTTGCCGATCGTGACATGCCGGAAACGGAAGCCCTGGAGCTCGCCCTCATGGCCGAGCACGGCGCGGCCCATGTCGACACGGCAGGTCGTGTCGGACAGGATCGTCGGGCGGATCTCGCCGGCGGCGGTCTGGATCGAGAACTGGCGCGCGTCGGTCCAGCCCGCGCGGCGCAGATAGAGGATCGCCTGGCGCGCGCCGTTGCCGCTGAGCTCGGCCTCCGAGCTGTCGGGGTTGAAGATGCGCAGGCGCGCGACGTAGCCGGGCTCGTCGGGCGGCGCGAGGACGAGCACGCCGTCCGCGCCGATCCCCATGTGGCGGTCGCACAGCGCGCGTACGAGCTCCGGCGACGGCTCCGCGTCCCCGAGCTCGCCGGCCTCGACGATCACGTAGTCGTTGGCCAGCGCCTGCCACTTCTCGAAGCGCATCGCCTACCTGAGCGCGGGCAGCCCGTCGATGCTGACGGTGTTGTGCTCGGCCATGTACTCGTCGAGCGCTTCCGCCCCGCCCTTGGCGAGCTTCGTCTCGGCCCAGGCGCGCGACTGCGGGCGCTCGCCCTCGTAGCGCATGAGCGGCACGCCGAAGCCGCACGAGTCCGCGATGCGCTCGACGGCGACGCGGATGATCGTGCGGTGCTGCTCGGGCAGCGCTCCCACCTCGGGGAACTCGATCGCGTCGGCGTCGAGCACCTCGCCGCGGCCGTGCAGGCGCACGATGCGCGGCGGCCCCTCGAAGGCGCAGAACATCACCACGATCCGGCCGTTGTCGCGCAGGTGCGCGATCGTCTCGGCTCCGCTGCCGACGAGGTCCAGGTAGGCCACGGTGTGCTCGTCGAGCACGCGCAGCGTCTCGATCGGGCCCTTCGGCGACGCGTTGACGTGGCCGCCGCCGCTCGGGGCGGTGGCGACGAAGAACATGCGCTGGCGTGCGATCCACGCCGCCAGGCGGGCGTCGATCGCGTCGAAGATCTTGGCCATGGGTGCCGTCAGGCTACCGTCAGCCCGGCAGGAGCTCGGCGGCGACGTCGGCCGGTTCGCGGCCGGTGACGTCGACCACCTCCACCCCGGCCAGCTTGCGCATCCACGTCAGCTGGCGGCGCGCGAAGTTGCGCGTCCGGCGCTTCATCGCCTCGACGTCGCCGGCGAGCAGCTCGTCGAAGCCGAGCGCCTTGCGCGCGGTGTCGGAAGCGCCGGCGGCGTGGGCCGCGCGCACCTCGCGCGCCGCGCCCGCGGCGATCATCGCGTCGACGCGCGCGTCGATCCGCGCGTAGAGCGCGTCGCGGTCCATCACGAGGCCGACGAGTCGCGTCGGATGGCGCGTCTCGGCCGTCCAGAGCTGGTTGGTCCCGCTGGGCGGTTCGAGCTCGCCGAGCTCCTGGAGCTCGAGGTAGCGGACGATGCGGCTGCGGTCGCGCGGCTCGACGAGGTCGGCCGCCCACGGCGCCCGCCGCACGAGCTCCGCGTGCAGCGCCTCGGGGCCACGGCGCTCGAGCTGGGCCTGCCAGCGCTCGCGCAGCTCGTCGGACGGCGGCGGGCGCAGGTCGAGCTCGGCCAGCGCGGCGCGCAGGTACAGCCCGGTGCCGCCGACGACGACCGGCCGCGCGCCCTCGGCGAGCAGCGCATCGATCTCGGCGTGCGCGAGCTCGGCGTACTCGCCGACCGAGAAGCGCGCATCGACCGGCAGGATCGACACCAGCCGGTGCTCGAGCCGTGCCTGCTCCTGCGCTGTCGGCACGCCGGTGAGCGTCTCGAGGCCCTGGTAGACCTGCAGCGCGTCGGCCGAGACGGCCACCGGGCGCTCACCCCGGGCGCGCAACCGCTCCGCCAGCGCGAAGGCGAGCGCGGTCTTGCCGATCCCGGTCGGCCCGAAGATCGCGAGCACGTGAGGCGCGCTAGCCGACATGCGGGCAGGAGTATCGTCAGCCGGGTGAGCGTGCGCATCGGCTGCGGTCTGTCGACCGGCTCCGACCCGCGCGTCGCTGCGATCGACGCCGGTCAGGAGGCGCACGCGGCGCTCGAGGGGCGCCGTGCCGACATCGCCTTCGTCTTCGCCTCGGGCGCGCATCTGGCGGCGCCGGAGGCGACGCTCGAAGGCGTCCACGAGGCGCTGGCTCCGGGCGTGCTCGCGGGCTGCGGCGCCGGCGGCGTGCTCGGCGACGCGCGCGAGATCGAGCGCGGCACCGCGGTGGCCGTGTGGGCCGCCGCGCTGGACGGCGGGAGGGCCGAGGCGTTCCACCTCGACGTCGTCCAGGGGCCGGACGCGATGGCGGTCGGCGGACTGCCAGGGCTCGACGACGTCACCGGCATCGTCCTGCTCCCCGACCCCTACTCGTTTCCCACCGACCTCGTGCTCGCCGAGCTCGCCCAGCGGGCGCCGCGGGTGCCGGTGCTCGGCGGGATCGCCAGCGCGCGGACGCTCGACGGCGATGCCGCGCTGTTCCTCGGGGACGCCCTGTGCAGCGACGGCGCCGTCGGCGTGGCGTTCTCCGGCGTCGAGGTCCTGCCCTGCGTGTCGCAGGGAGCGGCGCCCGTTGGGCCCGAGCTGACCGTCACCTCCGCCGAGGGCCACGTCATCCGCGAACTGGCCGGGCGTCCCGCGCTCGAGAAGCTGCGCGACACGATCGAGGCGCTCGGGCACGAGGAGCAGGTGCTCGTCGCGAGCGGGCTGCTGCTCGGCATCGTCATCGACGGCGGGAAGCCCGAGTACCGGCAGGGCGACTTCCTCGTCCGCGGCGTCATCGGTGCGGACCCCGAGGCCGGGACGCTTACCGTCGGCGCTCCGGTGCGCGAGGGGACGGTCGTGCGGCTGCACGCGCGCGATGCGGCGTCGGCCGACCGCGACCTGCGCGCCGCCCTCGGTCTGCGGCGCGAGGCGCTCGGCGGCGGCGCCCCCGCGGGCGCGCTCGTGTTCAGCTGCAACGGCCGCGGCGAGGCGATGTTCGGCATGCCCGACCACGACGCGCAGACGCTCGACGAGGAGCTCGCCGGCGCGCCCGCGGCCGGCTTCTTCGCCGCCGGCGAGATCGGGCCGGTCGGCGGCGACTCGTTCCTGCACGGCTTCACGGCCACTGTGGCAGTGTTCCCGCCGTGAACCTGGCGGGACGGACGGTGCTGCTCACCGGTGCCACCGGTGGGCTCGGGCATGCCATCGCGCGGCGCCTCTGCACGGAGGGCGCGAAGCTCGTGCTCACCGGACGGCGCGAGGACGTGCTCGGTGCGCTGGCCGATGAGACCGGCGCGCGGTCGATCGCGATCGACATGACCGACCCCGCTGCCGTCGAGCGCTTGGCCAACGACTGCGCCGACGTCGACATCCTTGTCGCCAACGCTGGGTTGCCCGCCTCCGGGAAGCTGACCTCGTTCAGCGTCGAGGAGATCGACCGGGCGCTCACCGTCAACCTGCGCGCGCCGGTCGTGCTGGCCCGCCATCTCGCGGAGCGCATGGTGGCGCGCGGGAGCGGCCATCTTGTGTTCATGTCCTCGCTGGCGGGGAAGTCCGGCCCGCCGCGCGCGTCGGTCTACGCGGCGACGAAGTTCGGCCTCCGAGGGTTCGGGCAGAGCCTACGCGAGGACCTGCGCGGCACCGGGGTCGGCGTCAGCGTCATCTTCCCCGGCTTCGTCCGCGACGCCGGCCTGTTCCACGACTCGGGCGCCAAGGTGCCGGCGTGGGTGGGCACGAGCGCGCCGGAGGAGGTCGCCGAGGCCGTGGTGCGGGCGATCACGCGCGACCGCGGCGAGGTCGACGTCGCGCCGATCGGGCTGCGGGCGGGCACGAAGGTCGCCGGCCTGGCCCCCGACCTGGCGGCGACGGTCAGCCGCAAGCTCGGCGGCCAGCGCATCGCCGAGCAGCACGTGGTCGGTCAGAACGACAAGCGCTAGTCAGCGCCACTCGTCGATCGAGACGATCGAGTCGCGCACCCCGCCCGTGATCATCTTGTAGGTCCCGCCGGTCTCGCCGCCGACGACGACGACGTTGATGCTCTCCGGCTGCCAGGTCTGGATCTCGTCGTCCTCCGACGCCTTCAGGTTGGTGGCGAAGGGCTCCTGCCCGAGCACCGCCCACGGCTTGACGAGCGTCTGCATCCACTGGTTGTCCCAGTACTCGCGCGCCGGGCGCACGGAGTTCTCGGCGAGCCACTCGACGAGCTTCTCGCGCGTGTCGAAGCCGTAGTCCACGAGCTTGTTGGCCGCCAGTGGGTCGAGCGCGACAATCGGGCCGATGAACGGGTCGCTCGCCCGCATCTGGACGCGGAAGCGGTCCTGCCACGTGTCGTCGCGGATAGTGCCGAACTGCGTGTACCAGCCGCCCATGAACAGCGTGATCGTGCTCGTGTCCGCGTCGAAGCCGTGCTGGACGTGGAACGGCGTCCACGGGCTGCGCTCCTCGTTCTCGGGAAAGCAGGCGCTGTACGCATACGTGTTGCCCTGCGAGCCCATGTAGGTCTCGCCGGGCGTCGAGCCGCCCTGGAGATTCTGCGAGGCCATGCTGTAGGCGCGGCCGATCGTGGCGTTGGCGTGGTTGTACGGGCCGAAGGCGCCGATGCCGCCGTTCATCCCGATCTCGTTGCGGATCGGGCCGTTGACCATGGCGATGCTGGCGAACGACGTCGTCGAGCTCGACCGCGCGGTCATCCCGCTCGCCATCGCGGCGAGGATCACCGGCAGGTACTCGGGCTTGGCGCCCGCCATCACCGCGTTGACGGCGACCTTTTCGACCGTGAACTCCCAGAACTCGCGGAACGCGGTCGGCCGCAAGCGGCCGACGACCTCGTCGGGCTTGCGGCTCGTCCCGGCGAGCATCGCGGCGACGCGCTCCTCGGTCGGCATCACGATCGGCAGGAAGTCCGTCCAGCGGTTC
>DATFRW010000081.1:0-26564 GCA_035262945.1 Solirubrobacteraceae bacterium | reverse complement strand
CGAGGTGCGCCTGCTCGGCCAGCGGCTGCTCGTCGCGGTGCGCGACGACGGCTGCGGCGGCGCCTCGCTCGATGCCGGCGGCGGGCTTGCCGGTCTCGCCGATCGCGTGACCGCGGTCGGCGGCACGCTGCGCGTCGACAGTCCGCCGGGTAAGGGCACGCGCCTCGAGGCGTCGATCACGCTCGCTCCGTGGCGCAGCGCGCGCGAGCCGTTCCTGGAGTTTGGGCACGCGGACGACGGCGGGCTGGGCGAGCGGCTGCTCGAGATGGTGCTCGACCAGCGCAAGACCGTGTCGATGGCGCTCGCCCGCGAATGGGACCTCGAGGGCGGTCCGCCGCGTCCGGGCCAGCGCATCCCCGTGCTCGACGCCACCGGTGCGAAGCGCGCGATGGTCGAGGTCGACCGTGTGACCGTCGTCTCGTTCATCGACATCGACCACCGGACCCTCGAGGCCTCGCAGGAGGGCGAGTGGGCGTCGGTCGAGGACTGGCGCGCGACGCAGCGCGCCTTCTACGACAGCTGCCGCGAAGAGGTCGCGCTGCTGCTCGGCGAGCCGGGGTGGCGCCTCACCGACGACGAGCCGATGGTCGTCACCTGGTTCACCCGCGTGGAGTAGTGCGCCCGTGGGGCGCGGTGAGGTCCCAGTCCAGCGGACCGCGGGGGATGATCCGCTTCGGGTTCAGCTGGTCGTGCGTCGTGTAGTAGTGGGTCTTGATCTCGTCGATCGACGTCGTCTCGGCGATGCCCGGGAGCTGGTAGAGCTCGCGCGTGTAGCCCCAGAGGTTCGGCTGGTCGGCGATCCGCCGCCCGTTGAGGCGGAAGTGCGTGTAGTAGACGGGGTCGAAGCGCAGCAGCGTGACCCACGCGCGCCAGTCGGCCTCGGTGAGCGCGTCGCCGGTGAGGTACCGGCGCTCCGCGAGGATCGCTTCGAGCCGCTCGAGCGCGGAGAAGACGTCGGCGAACGCGTCGTCGTAGGCCGCCTGCGACGTGGCGAAGCCGGCCCGGTAGACGCCGTTGTTGAACTGGTCGTAGACCCACTCGTTGGTCGCGTCGATCTCGGCGCGCAGCGGCTCGGGGTAGAGGTCGACCGAGGCGTCACCCCATTCGTCCCAGGCGCTGTTGAGCATCCGCACGATGTGCGCCGAGTCGTTGTTGACGATGCGGCCGGTCTCGCGGTCCCAGAGGACCGGCACGGTGATGCGCCCGCGGAAGTTCGCGTCGCTGGCCCTATAGGCCTCGGAGAGGAACTCCCAGCCGTGGAGGTCGTCCGTGAAGCCCCCGCCGGTTGGCTTCCTGCCGGGCACATGCGTTCCGGTGTTGGCATCCGTGCCGTGACCGGCGGCGTCGTCCGGACCGCTGAACGCCCAGCCGCGCTCGTCGCGGAACGGGTGCGCGTAGGAGACGCCGATGACGTCCTCGAGGCCCTTGAGGTGGCGGACGATGAGCGTGCGCTGCGACCACGGGCACGCCCGCGCGACGTAGAGGTGGTAGCGCCCCGGCTCGGCGCGATAGGCGGTCGAGCCGTCCGCCGTCACCCGATCGGTGAAGCGGCTCCTCTGGCGCATGAAGCGCCCGCCGCGCAGCTCGCGATCGACCGACGAGGCACCGGACCGTTGCATGCACAACAGCGTACCGGCGCCCCCGCTGTGCGAAGCTGGGCCGGTGAGCACGGTGCAGGCACCCGGACGCGCGGATGCCGCCGATCTCGACGTCCTCGACGCCGTGCAGCGCCGCGTGCTCTGGCTCGCGACGGCGATCGTCCACCACGCCAACCGCGTCCGCCCCAACCCCAGCGGGATCAAGGTCGGCGGCCATCAGGCGTCGAGCGCGTCGATGGTCTCGCTGATGACCGCGCTGTGGTTCGCCCACCTCGAGGCGCCCGACCGGGTGTCGGTCAAGCCGCACGCGTCGCCGGTGCTGCACGCGATCAACTACCTGCTCGGACGGCTCGACGCGGGCTATCTGCCGCGCCTGCGCGACTACGGCGGGCTGCAGTCCTATCCGAGCCGCACCAAGGACCCCGACCCGGTCGACTACTCGACCGGCAGCGTGGGCATCGGCGCGACCGCGACGATCTGGGGCGCGCTCGCCCACCGCTACGTCGCGGGGCACTTCGAGGTGCCGCGCGGCGGGCGCCAGATCGCGCTGCTCGGCGACGCCGAGCTCGACGAGGGCGCGGTCTGGGAGGCGGTGGCCGACCCGATGGTCGCGCGCCTCGGCGAGGTGTTGTGGGTCGTCGATCTCAACCGCCAGTCGCTCGACCGCGTCGTGCCCGACATCGCGGCCGGCCGGCTGCGCTCGATGTTCGAGTCGGCCGGCTGGCACACCGAGACCGTGAAGTACGGGCGCCGCCTGCGCGCGCTGTTCGAGCGCGACGGCGGCGAGGCGCTGCGCGACCGCATCGACGCGATGGGCAACGAGGAGTACCAGCGGCTGCTGCGCGCCGACGACGGCGAGCTGCGCGAGCGCCTGCCGGGCGGCGACCAGGCGATCGCGCGGCTCATCGCCGATCTCGACGCCCGCTCGCTGCTCGCCGCCTTCCGCGACCTCGGCGGCCACGACCTGCAGGCGCTGCTCGAGGCCTACCGGGCCACCGACGCCGTCCGCGACCGGCCGTCGGTCGTCTTCGCCTACACCATCAAGGGCTGGGCGCTGCCGACCGAAGGGCACCCGTCCAACCACTCGGCGCTGCTCAACGACGAGCAACTCGCCGACCTCGCCGAGCAGCTCGGTGCCGCGGTCGACCACCCGTGGCGCGGCTTCCCGGAGGGCTCGCCGGAGGCGGCGCTCTGCGCCGCGGTGGCCGAGCGCCTCCAGCGCCCGCCGGCGGACCGCCACGAGCCGCCGCCCGTCCCGGCGCGGCTGTCGCGCCGCCACAGCGGCGTCGCCTCGACGCAGCAGGCGCTCGGGCGCTTCTTCGTCGACCTCAGCCACGAGGCGCCGGAGGTCGCCGAGCACGTCGTCACCGTTTCGCCCGACGTTGCGTCCTCGACGAACCTCGGCGGCTGGATCAACCGGTCGGGCATCTGGAGCATCGGCGACCGGATCGACTGGTTCGCCGACGACTCCGACACGCTCGTCCGCTGGCGCGAGTCCGACCACGGCCGCCATATCGAGCTCGGGATTGCCGAGGTCAACCTCGTCGGCCTGCTCGGCGAGCTCGGCGCGACCTGGAGCCGCGACGGGCGCGCGCTGATGCCGGTCGGGACGATCTACGACCCGTTCGTCACCCGCGCGCACGAGCCGTGGTCGTTCGGCATCTATGCCGGCGGGCAGTCGATCCTCGTCGGGACGCCGTCGGGCGTCACGCTCGGACCGGAGGGCGGGGCACACCAGTCGGTCGTGACGCCGTCGATCGGCATCGAGCAGCCGGGCTGCGTGGCCTGGGAGCCGGCCTTCACCCAGGACTTCGAATGGGCGTTCCTCGACGCGCTCGGACAGCTCGGGCGCCCGGGCGGCAGCTCCGCGTACTTCCGGCTCTCGACGCGGCCGGTCGACCAGGCGCTCGCGGCGGTGCCCGACGACGAGGCCGCGCGCGAGCAGCGGCGCCGCGACATGCTCGCCGGCGGCTACCGCCTGCGCGAGGGCGACGCCGTGACCATCGTCGCGGTCGGCGCGCTCGTCCCCGAGGCGCTCGCGGCGGCGGACGAGCTCGACGCCGAGGTCGTCTGTCTCACGAGCCCCGATCTCGTCTTCCGCGCGCTGCAGGCGCGCGCGGGCCTGCACGACGGCCCGCACGCGATCCTCGAGCGCCTGTTCCCGGTCGCGCGCCCGCTCGTCACCGTCCTCGACGGACATCCGCACACGCTGGCTTTCCTCGCCGGGGTGCACGGAGCCCCCATCGCATGCCTCGGCGTGTCACAGTTCGGCCAGTCGGGCGACATCACCGACCTCTACCGCCACCACGGCATCGATGTCGAGACCATCGTGGGTGCGGGGCTGGACTTGCGCAATTTCTGAACGCGGTTTGACATAGCCGAACGCGCTCATAGCATCCGCCGCTCCGGGTCACGACGTAGGGAGGTACGGGCATGCGTGGTCGGTGGACGTTCGCGGGGATCGTCATCGGGGCTGCTCTCGCTCTCCCGGGTGCGGCGGCGGCGACGCCGCTACCACAGGTCACCGGGCCGCTCCCGGTCAGCGCGACCTCCTATCCCTTCGGAGCCGCTGACCACGAGGGGGTGCCGGAAGACCTGTCGAAGGTCGGCTATGTCGAGGACGAGTACCTCGTCAGCGGCAAGGCCAACGTCTACGACTGGCCTACCAGCGGACCGGCCACGATCCGCACCGCCGACGCGCCGTACACCACGCGCGTCCTCATCCGCCGCCCGGCGCCGGGCAAGCACTTCAGCGGCAACGTCGTCGTCGAGATGCTCAACCCGTCGAACCTCTACGACCTCAACATCGGCTGGGCGATGGCGCACCGGCAGATCGTGCGCAACGGCGATGCGTGGGTCGGGATCACAGCCAAGCCGATCGACGTCGTGGCGCTGAAGACGTTCGATCCCGCGCGCTACGGGTCGCTGTCGTTTGCGAACCCGCTTCCCCTGAGCGACCCGCGCAACTGCACGGACATCCAGACCGTCGTCGACCCGCCCGATCTCCGCTCCCGCGCCACCGAGGACGGCCTGATCTGGGATATCTACAGTCAGGTCGGCGCGTGGCTGCGCAGCGGCGCAAACTCCAACCCGCTCGCCAACCGCGTCACGCACGCCTACGGCTTCGGCTACTCGCAGACCGGCGGCTACCTCGTCGACTACATCAACGCGATCAACCCCCGCGTCGTGCAGACCGACGGCAAGCCGATCTACGACGGGTACATCGTCGCCGTCGCCGGCGGCGCGTTCGTCGGCGGCGTGCCGCTCAATCAGTGCCAGGCCGCTCCCTCGGCCACGGACCCGCGGTTGAAGTTCAGCAACGTCGGCGTGCCGGTCATGCGGATCATGTCCCAGTCGGACTACCTCTTCGGCATCGATTCCCGCCAAGACGACAGCGACACCCCGGCCAACCGCCTCCGCCACTACGAGATGGCGGGCGCGGCGCACGCTACTCCCGACGAACTCGAGTTCTCTGCGGCTCCGGCGGACATCATCAGGGCTGGGCGCGCTGTCCCGCCGTCGTCCTGCAACGACGTCCCGCGCAGCCGCTTCCCGAGCCGTATCTTCTTCGACGCTGCGCTGCGCAACCTCGACGACTGGGTCCGCAACGACATCGCGCCGCCGCGTGCGAGCCCGATTCAGGTCGACAACGGCGCGCCCGTGCTCGACGCGTTCGGCAACGTGACCGGCGGTCTGCGCTCGCCCTACGTCGACGTCCCTACGAGCACGTGGTTCGGCAGCTCGGCCGGCCCGGGGTTCTGCTTCATCGTCGGCCACGAGGTGCCGTTCACGTCCGCGCGTCTGCACCAGCTGTACCGCAACCACGGCCAGTACGTGTCGGCCGTGGCGCGCGACACCGCCCGCCTGGTGGCCGGGCGCTTCCTCACCAGCTACGACGGCGCGGACCTCGTCAGCGAGGCCGCGCACGCGGCCGTCCCGTAGCTCCCTTCGACCGGTAGTAGGATGCCGCGAAACCGGCGGAGGAGAGGTCGCCGGCCAGCCCGCGGAGCGCTCGAACCACGGATTCCCGTGTTCCTCCGCGGTCTGTACATCAACTATCGGGAGGGTGTCTGATGGCACGACGATCGACGTCGCGGCTCTCGCTGCTGCGGTGCTTGTTGTCGGTGTGCGTTCTCGTAGGACTGTCCGTGCCGGCGACCGCGGGCGCAGCCTCGTCGGGCTGCGAGAACCGGGTCAACGACACGGCGGGCAAGCTGGTGCCGTGCATCACCCAGGACGATCTCTGGAACCACATGAAGGCGTTCCAGGCGATAGCCAACGCCAATCCGGGCGCTGACGGCCATCCGTCGCGCAACTCCGGCGAGCCGGGCTACAAGGCGTCGGTCGACTACGTCGCAGACGCGATGCGCAAGGCCGGGTACGACGTGAGCCTCCAGCCGTATACGTTCGATTACACATCGTTCGTCGGGACGCCATCCTTCAGCGAGGTGTCTCCCACCCCGCGGAGCTTCGGCCTGGTCAATGACTGGAACCCGGGGAACAGCAACGGGGACGCGTCCGGCGCCCAGGTCGCGGTGGCCGGGCACACCGTCATACCGCCCACACCCGCTCCGAGCTCGGCGAGCGGGTGCGACCCGAGCGACTTCAACAGCTCGTTCGCGGGCAAGATCGCCCTGGTCCAGCGCGGCACGTGCAACTTCGGCGTGAAGGTGCTCAACGCCGAGGCCGTCGGGGCTGCCGGCGTGATCATCTTCAACGAGGGCCAGCCCGGCCGCCAGGCCGCGTTCAGCGGCAGCATGGTGGACGCGGACGGCAACCCGTTCGTGGCGACCGTCCCGGTGGCGTTCACCTCGTTCGACATCGGCCAGAGCCTGTACAACGAGGTGCAGGCCGCGACGCCGCCCGTGATGAACCTGAGCGTCCACGTGACCGAGGACCCGAACCGCACCGACTGGAACGTCATCGCGGAGTCCAAGGGCGGCGACCCGAACCACGTGGTGGTCGTCGACGCGCACCTCGACGCCATCTTCGGCGCCGGCATGCTCGACAACGCCTCCGGCTCGGCCACCATCCTCGACGTCGCGCAGCAGATGCGCAAGGCCCATCCGCTCAACAAGCTGCGGTTCATCTGGTTCGGCGGCGAGGAGCTCGGCGAGCTGGGCTCGAACTACTACGTCACCCACCTCTCGCAGGACGAGCTGGCGAAGATCCGCTACGACCTCGACGCCGACGTCATGTCGACGCCGAACTACTCCATCGGCGTCCTCGACCCGGCGGCCGTGGACCTGTTCGGGCGCACGGTCAGCGAGACGTTCCCGCCTCAGGTGTATGAGCCGTCGAAGCTCGCCCGCGACATGGGGGTCAACTACTTCGACTCCATCGGGAAGAACCACATCTTCTTCTCCCCGAAGGGCACCGACGCCGAGCAGTTCCAGTTGGCGGGCGTTCCCGCCAGCGGGCTGCTGACCGGGCAGGACTGCTGCAAGACCCAGGAGGAGGTCGACCTCTTCGGCGGGTTCCTCGGCAACTACGAGGGCAACGTGCCGAGCTTCGACGGCGGCTGCGTCGACAACCCGTTCCGCTGGTGCGACAACCTCGACAACAACGACCCGAACGTGCTCACGTTCATGTCGAAGGCGTTCGCCGACATGACGGTGCGCATGGCCTACAACACGAGCGTCGTGTGGGCAGGCGAGAAGGTCCACAAACCGAAGGGGACACCCGCCTCGGCGGGGCCGCGATCGTCCCCGGCCAGCTAGGCGGTGGGCGTGGCGCCGGGCGGGCTCGCCGCCCGGCGCCACCCCGATATCGCGCGGGACCTAGCCGCCAGACGGCGCCATGATCAGCGCGGCGATCTCGTCCGGGGCCTCCAGATAGGGCAGGTGGGCGCGGCCGGGCAGGCTGCGGTAGGTGGCATTCGGAAGAGCGTCGGCCAGCTCGGCGCTGCGCCGGAGCTTGATCGCGATGTCGAGCTCGCCGCAGGCAACGACGGTCGGCATCGCGATCTCGTGCAGGCGGCCGGCGGCGTCGAGTCCGCTGGCGCCGTCGGCGTCGGGCTCGCCGTTGGCGATCACGATGCGGTTCATGTCGAGTGCCAGCTCGCGCGGTGGACCGCTCACGCGTCCCTCCGGCGCGGCGGGCCCGTCGAGCCACAGCCGGATCTCGAGCCGGTTGCACTCTTCGAGTTCGCCGGCGGTCCAGGCGGCATCGATCGCGTCCGCGAGCCCGTCGGTCGCCGCGCTGTAGGCCTCCTCGTCGAGCTCGTCGCCACTGATGGTGGGGGCTAGGAGCACGAGGCCGGCGATGCGCGCGGGCGCCTCGAGCGCGGCGTCGAGCGCGACGCCGCCGCCCATGGAGCTCCCCACCAACCACGCCGGCGCATCCGGCGACACGGCGTCGATGACGGCAATCAAGTCATCGACGTGCCGGAAGGGCGCGGTCGCAGGGGGCACGTCGCCGAACGCTCGCCGGTCATAGGCGACGACGTCTCGTCCGGCCGCGCTGAGCAACGCGCCGACCTCGCGCCAGCAGCGCCGGTCGCACACGCCCGCGTGGAGCAGGACGATCGTTGGGCCGGCGCCGGTCCAGCGATCACCGACGAGCGTCGCGCCCACGGCCGCGATCTGCACGGGCTCATCCCTCATGGCGTCAGCCTAACCCCGTCGCTAGCGTCTCCACCATGGCTCTGCTTGAGCGGGTGGCACCGCTCAACCTCCTTCAGGAGCACATGGACGACGTGTGCCGGGAAGGTCGCGGCCGGCTGGTGCTCGTGAGCGGTGAGGCAGGGGTGGGAAAGACGTCGCTGGTTCGTGAGCTGCAGGCGCAGCAGCGGACGACGCCGGTGGCCGAGGGCGCGTGCGAGCCGCTGTTCACGCCGCGGCCGCTCGGGCCATTGCTCGACATCGCGGCCGCACTTGGCGGAACGCCGGCGCAGCTGTCGGAGGCCGGGCCGGCGCCGGCGGAGCTGCTGGCGGCGCTCCGCGCGGCGCTGCGCCGACCGCATCTGATCGTGCTCGAGGACCTGCACTGGGCGGACGAGGCGACGCTCGACGCGCTGCGCATGCTCGGACGGCGTGTCGGCGCATTCAAGGCGCTCGTGGTCGGGACCTACCGCGACGACGAGCTCGAGCGCGACCATCCTCTGCGGATCGTCCTGGGCGAGCTGCCACGGACCGGCCGCATCCGGCTGGAGCCGCTGTCCCCCGCGGCGGTGGCTGAGCTGGCGGGCGCCCCTGCCGATGACCTGCACGCGCGCACGGGCGGCAATCCGTTCTACGTCACCGAGCTGCTGGCGGCGGGCGCGGGCGGCGAGACGCCGGCGACGGTGCGCGATGCGGTGCTCGCGCGCGCGGCCCGCCTGGATCCGCAGGCCCGCCGGCTGCTCGACGCCACCGCGGTCGCCCGGCCACGAGCGGAGGTGTGGCTGCTCGAGGCGATCGCGGGCCCGGAGCTGCCGGCCCTCGAGCGGTGCCTCACCTCCGGTGTGCTGCGCGCCGAGGACACTGCAGTGCGGTTTCGGCACGAGATCGCGCGGGCGGCGATCGAGGAGTCGCTGCCGCCGGACCGATACGTCGCGCTGCACCGAGCGGCGCTGCAGGCGCTTGCCGGCCGCGGCGATTCGGCCCGCCTGGCCCATCACGCCCATGCGGCAGGGGACGCCGCGGCGGTCGTCGAGTACGCGACGGAGGCGGCCGCGCACGCAACCGCGCTGTCAGCCCATCGCGAGGCGGCGCAGCACTACGACCGGGCGCTTGATCACGCGGACGCGCTCTCCACACAAGCCCGCGCCGATCTCCTCGAGCGCGCCGCCCACGCGTGTTATCTCACCGGGCGCTTCGACGACGCGGTCGCCCGCGGGCGCGCGGCGCTCGAGGCGGTCCGAGCGCTCGGGGACCGGCTGCGCGAGGGCGCGCTGCTGCTGTCGCTCAGCCGCTACGTGTGGTACCGCGGCGACACCGAAGAGGGGCGCGACCTGGACCGGAAGGCGATCGCGGTCCTCGAGCAGCTGCCATCCGGCCCGGAGCTGGCCCGCGCGTACGCGCGCGTGAGCGGCGACGGGGCGGTCGACTACGACCTGCCGATGGCGACGGAGTGGGGCGCCCGCGCGATCGCTCTGGCCCAGCGACTCGACGAGCCCGAGTTGCTGTCGATGACGCTCAACTACGTCGGTCTCGCGGAGCTCCACGCGGGGATCGAGAGCGGAGTCGAGAAGGCCGAACGCGGCCTCGCGCTCGCGCTCGAGCACGACCTCGAAGAGGCGACGGCGCGCAGCCGCCAGAACCTCGCCTGCACGCACATGCTGCGCCGCGAGTGGACCTCGGCCGACGTACACGTGCGTGCGCTCGAGGCCTACGTCGAAGACCGCGACCTCGACGCGATCTGGGTCTACACGTGCGGGTGGAGAGCTTGGGCCGAGCTCGAGCGCGGGCACTGGGACCGGGCAGCCCAGCTCGCCGAGGGCGTGCTCGATCGGCCCGGCGTCGGGCCGCCCACGCGGCTGACTCCGCTGGTCGTGCTCGGCCTGCTGCGCGCGCGGCGGGGCGATCCGCATGCATGGGAGGCGCTCGACGAGGCGCTCGCGCTCGCCGAACGGATGCGCGAGGCGCAGCGCCTGTTGCCGGTCGCGGCCGCGCGGGCAGAGGCGCGCTGGCTCGAGGGGCAGCCAGAGCAGGTCGCTGCCGAGACCGAGCCCGCGCTCGCGCTGCTCGCGACGCGCCGGCAGCCGTGGGCGCTCGGCGCGATCGCGATCTGGCGCCATCGCGCAGGGATCGCGACGACGCTCGACGCGCCCGTGGCGCCTCCGTTCGCCGCCGAGCTCGACGGCGATCCGCTCGCCGCGGCGGAGTCATGGAGGGAGCTCGGCTGCCCGTACGATGCGGCCCTGGCCGGTGCCGCCGCGGACGACGAGGCCGCGCTGCGCGTGAGCCTCGACGCGCTCCAGTCCCTCGGTGCCGCGTCGGCGGCCAAGATCGTTGCGCGACGGCTGCGCGAGCGCGGCGCCCGCAACATCCGCCATGGGCCGCGCCGGAAGACGCTCGCGAACCCCGCCGGGCTCACCCCGCGCCAGCTCGACGTCCTGCGTCTCCTCGCCGAGGGCGCGTCGAATGCGCAGATCGCGGCGCGGCTGTTCCTCTCGGAGAAGACCGTCAACCACCACGTCTCGGCGATTCTGAGCAAGCTCGAGGTTCGCAACCGCGCGCAGGCCTCAACGGCGGCGGTCCGGCTCGGGATCCTGTAGCCGCCGGCGCACCGCCGCGGACATCTGCAAGGGGAAGGATCGCGGCCGCGCCGGCGTCCTGCCAAGCAGGGGTCGTTCCTGGTCTACATGAAGGAGCGCCTCGTGCGCAAGATATGTGCGGTTATCGCAACGGCGGTCGCTTTCGCCGCCGTTGGCACGCCGGTCGCCCTCGCCGGTGGGGGGAACCCCAGCGGAACGGGCCCGCCGAGCCAGAGCTGCCAGGACCAGTTGACGAGCGGCGGCACGACGCCCGGGAATTCGGCGTCATCGCCGGGGTCGCCGTTCAACGAGCCGGGCTTCGGCAGCACGAACGGAGGCACGGGCGGCGCGCACTACAGCCCGAACTCGCAGTACGACGTGGCCTGTTACCACGTCTCGAACAAGCCGTAGACGCCGCCAAGAAACCGAACCGACCGGGCGAGCGGAGACCCTAGCCCCGCGTCGTCACCGCCACTCGTCGACCGAGACGGTCTTCCAATAGCGGCCGCTCGCGACCGCGAAGGCGTTGTTCGTCTCACCGCCGACGACGGCGATCTCGACCCCGCCGGGCTCGAACTTCCGGAACCGCTCGTCCGGATCGGTGTTCGCGCGGGTCGCCCACGGCTCGATGCCCTGGTCGGCGAGCGGACGCAGGTAGAGCTCGGTCGTATGGTGGTCCCACCAGACGCCGGCGCGCATCGTCGTGTTCTCGACGATCCACTGGCCGAGGGACTCCTTCGTCGGGAAGCCCTCGCGCTCGGCGAAGATGCGCGCCGCGGACGGGTCGACGATCAGGAAGATGCCGCCGCCCGGATCATGCGCGGCGAGCATCTCGAGCAGCTTCTCGCGCCACGTCGGCCGGACTCCCCACGTCACGACGTAGTTCCAGATCGGCCACATCGGCGTGACGGCGCTGTCGTTGCGGCCGAAGCCGTGCTGCACGTGCAGCGGCTCCCACGGGCTCGCCTCCTCGTTCTCGGCGAACGTGAAGTTCCCGTACGTGAAGTTGTTGCCGAGGCTCCCGACGAAGGTCTCGCCCGGCACCGAGCCGCCCTGCAGGTTCTGGGAGAGCAGCCCGTAGGCGCGGCCGATCGCGGCGTTGGCGTGGTTGTATGGCCCCAACGCCCCCGTGCCTGAGTTCATCCCGATCTCGTTGCGGATCGGGCCGTTGACCACGAGGCCGCCGGCGATCGACGAGGTGCTGCTCGAGCGGGCGGTGACCCCCGCGGAGGCGACCGCGAGGATCACGGGGAGGTACTCGGGGCGCGCGCCGGCCATGACCGCATTGACCGCCACCTTCTCGACCGTGAACTGCCAGGGCTCGCGGTAATCGGTCGGCTTGAGCTCGCCGACGACCTCGTCGGGCGCACGGCTCGTGCCCGCGAGCATCGCCTCGACGCGCGCCTCGCTCGGGAGCACGATCGGCAGGAAGTCCGTCCAGCGGTTCTCCTCGAACAGCCGCCCGAGGTGCTCCTCCGTGTCCGGCTCGAGCAGCCGCGGGGTCGCCCGTTCGAACGTCAGCTCTTGCGCGTCGTCCCCGTCGAGCGGCGTCGTCAGCTGCGCGACGACGCCCTCCATGAACGGCCGGCCACTGACGGGATCGTCGCCCTCGACGAACGCGCGCAACTCGTCGCGCGTGCGGCCGGCGAGCGTGCCGGGCACGAACGCGCTGCGCAGGCGCGGCACGCCGCGGACGCGCGTCGCCGACGCGGCGAGCCGGGCGAACTGCTGCATGTGGACGGCGACCGTGGGGACGCCGTAGTTCGTTTCAAGCGAGAAGGTGTGGCCGACGACCGCCGGCGAGCAGGTGCTTCATATGCCGACGCCGAGGATCGCGGCAGCGCCGTTCGCGCGGATCTCCTCCGATGCCTCGGGGTCGTCGTCGAACGGCTCGCGCCAGCGGATCAGGCGCGTGTTGACGCTCGGCATGTGCTGCCCGAGCCACGCCTGCACCTCCTCCATGAACGGGCCCGTGCCGTTGAACCTCCCGTCCACGAGGTACAGCGACCGGCCGTCCAGCGTGTCGACCGACTGCGCCAGACGCTTGGCTTCAACCTTCGGCGCGTAGCCGCGCGGATCGTGGACCGTGAGCCTGCCGCTCATCGCAACCCCTCCTCGCCGGGTGACCCGAACAATAACTGTCACAGGCGGTGCCGCTCGCTCGTCTTGAGGATGAGACGAAGGGAGCAGCGATGAAGATCTTCGTGGCCGGCGCCACGGGCGCCATCGGCAGGCAACTCGTCCCGCAACTCGTGGCGCACGGCCATGAGGTGGTCGGGATGACCAAGAGCCCATCGAAGCAGGACCTCGTGCGCAGCCTGGGAGCGCGCCCGGTCGTCGCCGATGCGCTCGACCCGGAGGCGGTCGCCCGGGCCGTGGCGTCCGCCGAGCCCGAGGTGATCGTGCACGAGCTCACGGCGTTGTCCGGGCCGGTGAGCCTGCGCGACGCGCGCCACCCCGAGCGCTCCGCCGCGGCGACCATGACCAACCGGCTGCGGACCGAGGCGACGGACCACCTCCTGGCGGCCGGCCACGCCGTGGGGGCACGGCGCTTCGTCGCGCAGAGCTTCGGGGCCTTCCGGTACGCCCGCACGGGCGGGCCGGTGCTGACCGAGGCCGATCCCCTCGATCCCGACCCCCCGGAGCCGCTGCGGACGGTGCAGCAGGGGTTGCTCCACCTCGAGCGGGCGGTGACGACGATCGAGTGGGGCGAGGGCCTCGCGCTCCGCTACGGCGGCTTCTACGGCCCCGGGACCTCGATCAGCCTCGCGCCGGACGCGCAGATGGCGGCGCCGATCCGCAAGCGCCGGTTTCCCATCATCGGCGACGGCGGCGGCGTCATCTCGCACGTCCACATCGACGACGCCGCAGCGGCGACCGTCCTCGCGGTGGACCACGGCGAGCCCGGTGTCTACTACATCGTCGACGACGAGCCCGCGGCCCTGCGCGTGTGGCTGCCGGTCTTGGCGAACGCGCTGGGTGCAAAGCCCCCGAGGCGTATCCCACGCTGGGTCGCGCGGCTCGCGGCCGGTAGGGCGGCGACGCTCATGATGACCGAGGCGCGCGGCGCCTCGAACGCGAAGGCCAAGCGCGAGCTCGGCTGGCAGCTGCACTACCCGAGCTGGCGCCAGGGCTTCGCGCAGGGACTCGGCTGAGCGCGTCGGGAAGACATCCGGATCGCGTGCGTCTCCTGTGCCGACATGTCGGCCTCGACCAGGAGAAGCAGGTCATGAAGAAGCTCGCGCCGCCGTCGCCGGCGCTCGTCATCGCCCTCATCGCGCTGTTCGTTGCGCTCGGCGGGACGGGCTATGCCGCCAGCCAGGTCGGCGGCGACCATGCCACCACCGCGGCCAAGAAGACGAAGGTCAAGCAGGGCAAGCGCGGCCCGCGCGGCCCGCGCGGGTTCCAGGGACCGCGCGGCCTTCAGGGGCTGACGGGCCCGCAAGGGCCTCAGGGCGCGCAGGGCGCCACCGGACCGCAGGGCGCACCGGGCAGCCCGGCCTCCGGGATGCTGCTCGGTCGGGGCGTCAACGTGCCGGCCGGGACGTCGTTCCTCGCCCCGTCGGGTCAGCTGGCGGCCAACGCCAACGAGAACAACGTCAGCTCGTTCACGGCGAACGCGCCGATGAAGGCGAGCGATCTTGCCATCACGCTCAGCGTCGCCGTCGGCCTGACCGACACGCGGACGTTCACGCTGCGCATCGGCAACCGGGACACGGCACTGAGCTGCACCGTGCCGCCCGGCAATCCCGGATGCGTGAGCACCGGCAGCGTGACGATTCCGGAGGGCTCGCTGATCTCGATCGGCTCGACGAGCACCGGCAACCCGATGCCGACCGACGTCCGCTTCGGCTGGCGCGCGGCCGGCTGAACGCGTCAGGCGGGCGCGCCGGGCAACGCCAGGACGAAGCGCGCGCCGCCGTCCTCGGGGCTCTCGATCCGCACGCTGCCGCCATGGGCCTCGGCGACCTGGCGCACGATCGCCAGGCCGAGGCCCGAGCCGGGGCGGCCGCGTGCGGTCGCCCCGCGGTAGAAGCGGTCGAAGAGGTGCGGGACGTCTTCGTGCGGCACCCCCGGCCCATGGTCGCGGACCGCGACGGTCCCGTCCCTCCCGACCGTGACCTCGACCCGGTCGGAGTGCTGTGCCGCGTTGTCGAGCAGGTTGTTGACCGCGCGGCCGAGCCGGTCGGGTGCGCCGACCACGATGCTCGGCTCGGCGCGCAGCGTGAAGCGGACGCCGGGCGCGTGCCGCTGGGCTCGCACGACCGCCTCGTCGACCAGCTCGTCGAGCCGCACGTCCTCGGTGGCCGCCGGGGCCTCGCCGTCGCGGGCCAGCTCGATGAGGTCGCCGACGAGGTTGCCGAGCTCCTCGGCCTGCTCGACGACGTCGTCGAGCATCGCGCGGCGCTCGGCCTCGTCGATCGCCGGGGCATCGCGCAGGACCTCGACGTTGGTGCGCAGCGAGGTCACCGGCGTGCGCAGCTCGTGCGACGCGTCGGCGACGAGCTGGCGCTGCTGGGCCTGCGAGGCCTGCAGCCGCGCGAGCATCGCGTTGAAATGCGTCGCCATGCGGCCGACCTCGTCGTCGCCGCCGGCGTCGATGCGCCGTCCGAGGTCGCCGGTCACCTCGATGTGCTCCGCGGCCGCGGTCAGCTGGGTGACCGGTGCGACGACGCGCTTCGAGGCCAGCCGGCTGGCCACCGCCGCCAGCGCGGTCCCGAGGATCACGAGGGCGAGGAGGACGATCCGGAGGCGGTGCAGCACGCGATCGGCGTCCGCCAGCGAGCGGGCCACCTGCACCGCACCGAGACCGCCGAGCGGTGCCGTGAGCACCCTCAGGTGGACGCCCTCGATGCGCACCTCTTCAAAGCCGCCTTCGGACTGGCCGTTGGCCACCCTGAGCGCCTTCTGGGTGACCGGCAGCGGCAGCCCGCCCGCTGGCCCGAGGTCGTACGCACGGCCGTTGGGGCCGACCACCTGGACGTAGGCGCCGGGGCCGCCGAGGTTCGGCGGCGGGGTGTCGGCCGGCTGGCCCGAGGGCGGCGGGCCGCCGCCGAAGCGCGCGGCGACACGCTGGTAGAAGTCGACGTTGCCGCGCAGCGCGTCGTCGACCTGGCCGAGCTGCTGATTGCGCACCGCGGCGTAGGCGACGAGCGACCCGAGCACGAGGATGACGCCGACGATCACCGCCGACATGAGGGTCAGTCGCCCTCTCAAGGCCATGGGTCAGTCCTCGCGCAGCACGTAGCCCACGCCTCGCACGGTGTGCACCAGGCGCGGCTCACCGCCGTCCTCGGTCTTGCGCCGCAGGTAGCCGATGTAGACGCCGAGCGTGTTCGACGTCGCGCCGAGGTCGTAACCCCAGACGGCCTCGAAGATCTGCGAGCGCGTGAGCACCTGACGAGGATGGCGCATGAACAGCTCCAGCAGCGAGAACTCGGTGCGCGAGAGGTCGACGCGCCGGTCGCCGCGCCACACCTCGTGCGCGCTCGGGTCGAGCACGAGGTCCGCGTAGCGCATCGGCTCGGGGCCGCGATCGGTGCGCCGCAGCAGCGCCCGCAGCCGCGCCTGGAGCTCGCGCAAGGCAAACGGCTTGACCAGATAGTCGTCGGCACCCGCGTCGAGGCCCTCGACGCGGTCGTCGATCGCGTCGCGTGCCGTCAGCATGAGCACCGGTGTGCGGTCGCCCGCGCGGCGCAGCCGCCGGCAGACCTCGAGGCCGTCGATGCCGGGCATCGCGACGTCGAGCACGATCGCGTCCGGCGGCGACGCGGCGATGTGATCGAGCGCCTCGGCGCCGTCGGCCGCGAGCTCGACCTCGTAGCGATCGAGCGCCAGCGCGCGCTGCAGCGCGGACCGCACGGCGGGCTCGTCATCGACCACCAAGACCCTCATTTCCACCCATCGTCGCACGCTGGGTTTCTTCGAATGCCTACGCGGGGATGGAAGGGCCAACGGGTGACCTTCGTTTCGGAATCGGAAACAACCGCAAGACGCTTCTCGCGGTCCGGCGGAAACAGCACGGTGCAGGCCGTGCGGCTGCTGGACGCCGATCGCGAGCTCGCGCGCCGCGCGGGTCCCGACCTGGCTGAGGCCAGGGCGGCCGCGGTCGCCGGCTGCGTGTCGGTGCCGCGCGGGCGCTGGAGCCCCGACGCCGCCGCCGAGCGCATACGCGGCGGCTACGGCCTGCTCGTGCTGCGCGGCCTGCTCATGCGCGACCTGGAGAGCCCCGAGGCGCTCGGCGCCGAGCTTGTGGCCGAGGGCGACCTGCTCGGCGTCGACGACGGCACCGAGGAGCGGATCGTCGGGCTCGAGCCGCGCTGGGAGATCCTCGAGCCCTCGCGCCTGCTCGTGCTCGACGCATCGTTCGCGCAGCGGATCGCCCGGTACCCGCAGATCGCCGCCGCTCTGGTGGAGCGGGCGCACGAGCGCGCGCGGCGCACCGCGATCGCGCTGGCGCTCAGCCATCTGCCGCGGGTCGAGGATCGCCTGCACCGCCTGCTCTGGCACCTCGCCGATCGTCGCGGCCATGTCCGCGCCGACGGGATCGTGCTGCACCTGCCGGTCACGCAGGAGCAGCTCGGCCGCCTCGTGGGCGCGCGCCGGCCCACCGTCTCGCTCGCCCTGCGCTCGCTGCGCGAGCGCGGCCTGGTGCGCCGCGGCGACGCCGACGAGTGGGTGCTCGCGAACGAGCCGCCCGTTCCGGAGCTTTAGCCCGCGAGCGCCGGGATCTCGGCCTCGAGCACCTCGCGCGTCGTGCGCGGGGGGCGCCCGGTGAGCTTCTCGACCGCGTCGCTGACGGGCGCGGCGTACCACTGCCGCGCGGCAAGGCCGAACGTCGACAGCAGGCGGGCGAGCTGGTCGGGCAGGCCGACGTGCTCGACCATCGCCGTGACCCAGGTTTCGTCGTCGACCGACACGACCTCGACCGGCTTGCCGCCGATCTCGGCGTAGAGGGCCGCGAGGTCGTGGGCGCTCAGCGCCTCCGGGCCGGTGATGTCGTAGGCCTTGCCCTCGTGGCCCTCGCCGGTGAGCACGGCCGCCGCGGCGGCGGCGCAGTCGGCGCGCGAGACGTACGCGGTGCGTCCGTCTCCGTGGTTGGTCATGAGCTGGCCGGTGGCGAGCGCGCCGGCCGCGGGCGCCGCCTGCATCTCGGAGTAGATGCAGTTGCGCAGCAGCGTCCACTCGAGGCCGCTCACGCGCAGGTACTCCTCGGTGGCGCGGTGATCGGCCGCGGCCGCGCCCGGGTTGGTGTCCGACGGGTTGACGATCGACGTGTAGGCGGCGAAGCGCAGGCCGGCGGCGACCGCGGCGTCGATCGCCGCGTAGTGCTCGGGCACGCGCGCGCCGAAGATCGCGGCGCTGACGAGCAGCATGCGCTCGCCGCCCGCGAACGCCTCCGGCAGGGACTCGGGCTGGGCGAAGTCGCCGTGGCGCACGGACGCGCCGCGTTCGGCGAATTCGCCGAGCGCGTCCGGCGTCCGCGTGACCAGGATGAGGTCGGACGGGTCGATGCGCTCGAGCAGCTCGTGCGCGACGAGCCGGGCGAGCTGGCCCGACGCTCCGGTGACGACGATCGACATGTCAGGCAACCTACTACGCGCCCGCTTCGCCGCCGGCCTCGGCCCGCGCCGCGCCCGCGGCGACCGGATCGGCCGTGATCCGCTGGGCGATCCACACCGGGATCAGCGACAGGATGATGGCCAGGACGGCGACGACGTTGACGATCGGCAGCTGCCGCGGACGCGAGAGGTTGGCGAAGATCCAGATCGGCAGGGTCTCCTCCTGGCCCGCCGTGAACGTCGTGACGATGATCTCGTCGAAGCTCAGCGCGAAGGCCAGCAGCGCGCCCGCCACGAGCGCCGAGCGCAGGAGCGGAAAGAGCACGTAGCGGAACGTCTGGATGGCGTTCGCCCCGAGGTCGGCCGACGCCTCCTCGAAGGAGGTCGACGTGCGCCGCAGCCGCGCGACGACGTTGTTGAACACCACGACGATGCAGAACGTCGCGTGGCCGATGACGATCGTCCACAGTCCCAGCGACACGCCGAGCACCTGCGTGAACGTCGAGTTCAGCGCCATCCCGGTGACGATGCCGGGCAGCGCGATCGGCAGCACGACGAGGAACGAGACCGCCTCGCGACCGAAGAAGCGAAAGCGTGCGACGGCGATCGAAGCCATCGTGCCGAGCACGAGCGCGACCGCCGTCGCGCCGAGCCCCGCCTTCACGCTCGTCCACAGCGCCTCGCGCACCCCGGGGTTGTGCAGCGCCCGCGAGAACCAGTCGAACGTGAGCCCCACCGGCGGCCACTTCTGCACCCGCGTCGAGTTGAACGCGTAGATCGCGATGACGAGCAGCGGGATGTAGAGGAACGCGAGGGTGAGCGCGGTGCCGAGCCGCAGCAGCCACTTCGAAGGGCCGCTCAACTGCATCGCTCAGAGCGCCTCGAACGCGCCCAGCCGCCGCGCGCCGAGCAGGTAGACGATCATCACGAAGACCGGCACCGTCGCGAACGCCGCGGCGAGCGGGAGGTTGTTCGCCACGCCGACGTTCGCGTAGACGACGTTGCCGATGAACTGCGTCGACGAGACGAGCTGCGGCGTGATGTAGTCGCCGAGCGTCAGCGAGAACGTGAAGATCGAGCCGGCCACCACCGCGGGGAACGCGAGCGGAAAGATCACGCGGCGGAAGGTCAGGCCCGGGCGCCCGCCGAGGTCGCCCGACGCGTCGATCATCGAGTCCGGGATGCGCTCGAGGCCCGCGTAGACCGGCAGGATCATGTACGGCAGCCAGAGGTAGCTGAAGACCAGCCAGGTGGCCACGAACCCGAATCCGGGGCCGTGGATGCCGAGCGGTCCGAGCGCCCAGTTGAGGATCCCGTCCTCGCTGAGGATCACGCGCCACGCGTAGACCTTCACGAGGTACGACGCCCACAGCGGCATGAGCACGCCGACCACGAGCAGCCCTCGCACCCGCGGCGAGGCGACCCGTGCCATGTAGAACGCGATCGGGAACGCCAGGATCGCGTCGGTCACCGTGACCAGCCCGGCGATCCCGATCGTGCGGAACGCGATCGTCCGGTAGACGTCGTTCTCCCACAGCAGGCGGAAGTTGTCGAACGTCGGCTCCTTGACGATCTCGCCGCTGAACTCGTCGAGCTGCCAGAACGCCGAGATGAACAGGACGACGAGCGACCCGAGGTACGCGACGGCGAGCCAGCCCAGCGGGCCGCTGAGCAGCAGCCCGAGGTGCACTCGCCGTCGCGCCGGCAATGCCGTCTAGCCCTTGATCTCGGTCCAGGCCTGGACCCACTGGGCGTAGTCCTTGCAGACGTCGCCGCGCTCGTCGCCGCACTGCGTGCGCGGCGTGGTCCAGTAGGAGACCTTGTCGAAGTAGGCCTCGTCGTCGGCGTGGAAGATCTTGCAGTGGTCCTTGCTGGCGGTCTCCGCGCACGCCTTCGCGTTCGACGGGGCCTCGCCGAACCACTCCGCCACCTCGGCGTTGACCTTCGGCGAGATGATCCAGTCCATCCACTTGTACATGCAGTTGGGATGCTGGGCCTTGGACGCGATCATCCAGGTGTCCGACCAGCCGGTCGCGCCCTCCTTCGGCAACACGGTCTTGACCTTGACCTTGTCGGCCTCGAGCAGGTTGGCGATCACCTGCCAGGTCGTGCCGACGGTCGAGTCACCGCTCGTGAACGCGGCCTGCTCCTTGGTGTAGTCCGACCAGTACTCGCCGATGTTCTGGCGCTGCTGCTTGAGCAGGTCGACCGACGCCTGGAACTGCTTGTCGTCGAGTTCGTAGGGGTTCGTGATCTTCAGCTCGGGCTTGGTCGCCTTGAGGTAGAGCGCCGCGTCGGCGATGTAGATCGGGTTGTCGTAGGCGGTGAGGCGCCCCTTGTACTGGGAGCCCTGATCGAACACGGCGCTCCACGAGTCGAGGTTGCCCGGCACCTTGTCCGAGCGCCACATGAGCAGGTTCGCCCCGCGGCCGTGGGGGATGCCGTACATCTGCCCGTTGACGGAGTTGAACGCCTGGTTCTTCAGCTCCGGGAACACGTCGGCGTAGTTGGGGACGAGGTTCGTGTTCACAGGCGCGACGTCGCCGCCGGCGATGAGCCGCAGCGTCGCGTCGCCCGACGCGGACACGCCGTCGTACTGGCCCGTTCGCATCAGCGTCACCATCTCGTCGGAGGTGTTGCCGATCTTGACGTTGACCTGGCAGCCGGTCTGCTTCTCGAACGGCGTCACCCAGTCGACCTTCGGATCGGTCGAGCCGTCCTCGGCGTAGCCGGCCCAGGCGATGATGTTGAGCTTGCCCTCGCCGGCTCCGAGCGTCTTCTGCATCGGGACGTTCGGCACCTTGAACCCGACGCTGGCCTTCGTGCCGCCGCCGTCGGTACCGCCGCCTCCGTTGTCGCTGCCGCCGCAGCCCGCGGCTGCGAACAGGGCCGCGCAGGCCAGCGCGGCCCACGTCGTCCGTTTGCTCATCCTTCGTCCTCCTCCTCGATTGCGAACGTCTGCTCCTCGTGCCAGGCGACCCGGACCGGCCGTCCTCGCAGCTCCTGCGCCTGCTGCGACGACGTCTCCAGGTTCTGGCGCACCACCTGCAGCTCGCCGCCCGCGTCGAGCTTCACCGCGTACCGCGTGACCATCCCGATGTAGGCGACGTCGCGCACGACGCCCGCCTCGACGTGAAGGCCGTCGCCGTCCTCGCTCCCGTCGAGGAGCCGCACCTTCTCCGGCCGGATCGTGAACCGCCGGCCGTCGCGCTCGACGACGTTCGACACGCCCACAAACCCCGCCACGAACTCGTTGGCCGGACGCTCGTACACCTCCGCCGGCGTCCCGACCTGTGCGACGCGCCCGGCGTTGAACACCGCAAGGCGATCGCTCATCGTCAGCGCCTCCTCCTGATCGTGCGTCACGTAGACGAACGTGATGCCGACCTCGCCCTGGATGCGCTTGAGCTCGACCTGCATCTCCTGGCGCAGCTTGAGATCCAGCGCGCCGAGCGGCTCGTCGAGCAGCAGCACCCGCGGGCGGCAGACGATCGCTCGCGCCAACGCGACGCGCTGGCGCTGTCCGCCCGACAGCTGCGCCGGCTTGCGGGCGCCGTGGTCCTCCAGGCGCACCATCCGCAGCGCCTCCTTGGCGCGCGTCTTGCGCTCGGCTCGCGGCACCTTGCGCACGCGCAGGCCGTACTCGACGTTCTGGCGCACGGTCATGTGCGGGAACAGCGCGTAGTCCTGGAAGACCGTGTTCACATCGCGCGCGTAGGGCGGGCGCCGGGTCACGTCGGCGCCCCCGAGCTCGACGCGCCCGGCGTCGGGCTGCTCGAAGCCCGCGATCAGCCGCAGCGTCGTCGTCTTGCCCGACCCCGACGGTCCGAGCAGCGTGAAGAACTCGCCGCGGTCGATGTCCAGCGAGACGGCGTCGACCGCGGTGACATCGGCGAATCGCCGGGTCAGCTCGACAAGGCGGACGTCCAAGGCGGGCGCCAGCCTATCCGCTGTGTGACCACCGCCACAGTGCCCGGTAGGAAGGAGTGGGGCCAGCCGTACGTCGTCAGGGATGTGAACCGGATTTCGCTCTCCAACGTAACTCTCGAATATCCGGGTAGTTCCAACCCCTAACGATCAGATGCCAGTCAAGACCGCCACCGACATCAAGCAGCACCTCCAGCTTCTCCAGCACGAGAAGGTGCTCGCCATGGACACCGCCCTGCGCAACGACCCGCGGTACATGGCGGACCTCGACGAGGAGATCCTCGCGACGCAGCACGCGTACGTCGGGTCGGCGGTGCTCGAGATCGCGCAGCTGCGCGCCGATCTCGACGGCCCGAACTGGGGTTAGCGAACCACCGGTAACGTGCGCGCGATGAGCGCGCGCGCTTGGGTGGCCTTCGCGGCGGTCTCCACCCTCTGGGGGATCCCGTACCTCTTCATCAAGGTCGCCGTCGACGACGGCGTGCCGCCCGGGTTCCTGGCCTTCGTCCGCGTCGCGCTCGGCGCGGCCGTGCTGGTGCTGCTTGCCTGGCGGGCGGGCGTGCTCGGTCCGCTGCGCGGACGGCTGCGCTGGCTGTTCGTCTACGCCTGCTTCGAGATCGCGATCCCGTTCCCGCTCATCGCGGCCGGCGAGCGCCACGTCGCCTCGTCCCTGGCGGCGATCATCATCGCGGCCGTTCCGCTCATCGTCGCGCTGCTGGCGTTGCGCTTCGACCCGGCGGAGCGCGCGACCGGCTCGCGCCTCGTCGGCCTGCTGTTGGGCCTCGCCGGCGTCGTGGCGCTCGTCGGGATCGACGTGGCCGGGCGCGGCGACGAGCTCATCGGCGCCGGTGCGATCCTGCTCGCCGCCGTCGGCTACGCGGCCGGCCCGATGGTGTTCAAGCGCAAGCTCGCCGACCTCGACCCGCGCGCCGCGATGGGGGCGAGCCTCGTCATCGCGGCGATCGTGCTCACGCCGCTGGCGGCGGTCGACCCGCCCACCGCGGTGCCGTCGGCGACCGCGATCGTCGCGCTGGTGGTGCTCGGGCTCTTCTGCACCGCCGCGGCGTTTGTCTTCTTCGGCGCGCTCATCGTCGAGGTCGGGCCCGGCCGCGCGCTCGTCATCACCTACGTCGCGCCGGTCGTCGCTGTCGCGCTCGGTGTCACCGTCCTCGGCGAGCGCCCGGGCGCGGGCGCCGTCGCCGGGCTGCTGCTCATCCTCGCGGGCTCGTGGCTGTCGACCGACGGGCGCCTGCCGCCCGGCCTCGCCGCGGTCGTGACCCGTTTCCGCCGTTCGCCGGACACGGAACACGTGGAACGCCGTTCGCGCGCGATGAACGCCCCGTTTGCGTGGATGCGGTACAGGACAACCGCCGGAGGCTCGAAGAGCTCCACCGCGAGCGCGCCCTCGCAGGGCTGACACCGCTGGCATCCGAGCCGGCCTACATGGCCGACCTCAACGAGGAGATCGTGGCCACCGAGGCGGCGTACACCGCCGCCGTGGTCACCGAGATCGCTTCGATGCGCGGGCAGCTCGGGGATCGCAACTGGGGATAGGCGGGGGCGCTCCCACGGTCGCGCGCGCTTGGGGGGCAGCGCGCCGTGGGAGCCCGCGCCTAGCCGGGCTCGGCGCGTAGCGCGAGCGCGAGCTCGAACCGCGCCTCGGGGTCGTCGAGGCGCTCGCCGAACAGCTCGCGCAACTGCGCGACCCGGTAGCGCACGGTCTGCGGGTGCACGTGCAGCTCGCCCGCCACCAGCGTCACCTGGCCGGGGTGGTCCAGCCACGCGCGCAGCGTCGCGCGCAGTCGCGTGCGCGCACCCGCGCGGAGGTCCGCGAGCGGCGCGAGCGCGCTGGCGGCCAGGTCGGCCGCGAGCGCCGCGTCGCCGCCGTGCAGCAGCAGCGCCGACAGGTGCTCGTCGGCGACGACGAGCGCGCCGCCGTCGACGCGGTGCTCGGCCGCGAGCGCGTGCGCGGCGCGCGCCCGCGCGAGGCTCAGCGGCGCGCGCTCGAGCGGGACGGCGGGACCGAGCGCGGCCGGCCCGTCGTCGAGGGCTGCCTCGAGCTGCGTCCGCCGGCCCGGGGCCTCGGGGTCGGGCACCCACGCGATGGTCAGCGACCCCTCGGCCACCGCGATCGTGCCGGCGCCAAGACGCGAGGCGACGCGGTCCGCGTCGGGCTCCTCGCCCGTGGCGTCGCCGACGACGAGCGCGGCGACCGTCGCAGGGCGCGACCAGCCGGCGACGCGGGCGAGGTCGCGGACCTCGTCGAGGGCGACGTCCTCGCGCGTCAGCAGCCGCGCCAGCGCGCGCCGGCGCCGCTGGCGCTCGCCCTCGGCCGCGGCGCGCTCCTGCGTGAAGCCCTCGACCGACTCCGCGCTGATCCCGTCGATGTAGTCGAAGATGGCGCTGGCGAGGCGGTAGAGCGTGCGCGGCTCGTGGCCCGCGGCCTCGCCGGCGGCGACGAAGCGCTCCCACGCCAGGCGCGCGCCGATGCGGTAGGCGCTCAGCAGCGCGTCGAGGCTGCGGCCCGCCCGCATCTCGCCGCGGCCGAGCGCGACGTAGATCTCGCGCGCGCCGCCGTCGCCGGCGCTCGGGTCCTCGATCCCGTCGACGAAGCGCGCCAGCGCGCGCTCCACGCCGACCCGCAGCGCGCGGCCGAACGGGCCCTCGAGCGGGCGCGCGTAGTCGGGGACGTCGCGGCCGATCGCGGCGATGATCTCCTGCGCGAGGTCGGGCAGGGTCGGCCGCAGCGCCGCGGCGAGCGCGGGAGGAAGCTCGCTGGCCATGGGTTTGGCACGAGGCTACAGATTCATTGGCACGCGACATGCATGAGTGTCGAGAAAACCGGTGAACCTGTGTCATACCCTCAGCCCATGACCCGCCCGGAGAAGATCGTCAACCTGGTGGCAGTTGTCCTGCCTCCGATCGTCATCGTCGCGGCCATCGTCGTGTTCTGGAACGAGGTGGTCGGGGTGCACGACCTCGTGCTCCTCGCGGTCATGTACCTGCTCACGGGGTTCGGCGTGACCATCGGCTTCCACCGGATGCTGACCCACCGAGCGTTCCGAACGTCCAAGCCGGTGGAGTACGTGTTCGCGGCGCTCGGCTCGATGTCGGTCCAGGGGCCGGTCATCAACTGGGTGGCCGACCACCGCAAGCACCACGCGCACACCGACGAGGAGGGCGATCCGCATTCGCCGCACGTCGGCGCCGGCAAGGGCGTCATCGGAGCGATCCGCGGCCTGTTCCACGCCCACGTCGGCTGGCTGCTGACCGAGGAGGGCCGCGCCGAGCGCTCCAAGTACGCGCGCGACCTCGTCGAGGACCGCGGCATGCGGGTGATCGACAAGGCCTTCGTCGGGTGGGTCGTCCTGGGGCTGCTGCTGCCGGCCTTCGTCGGCTGGCTCATCACCGGCTCGTTCGCGGGCTTCCTCACCGGCCTGCTGTGGGGCGGCCTCGTGCGCGTCTTCGTGCTGCACCACATCACGTTCTCGATCAACTCGGTCTGCCACTTCGTCGGCCGCCGGCGCTTCGCGACCGAGGACGAGTCGCGCAACGTCTGGTGGCTGGCGCTGCCGAGCTTCGGCGAGGCCTGGCACCACAACCACCACGCGTTCCCGCGCTCGGCCGTGCACGGCCTCGGGCGCCTGGAGCTCGACCCGTCGGCCTGGCTGATCTGGACGATGGAGAAGCTGGGCCTGGTCTGGGACGTCGTGCGCATCACGCCCGAGCGCCAAGCCCAGCGTCTCGCGGCAGCGGCGACGACTACGGCGTCACGCCCGGCGGCTGCTCGTCCTGCCCCTCGCTGAACCGCCGCTCGAGGTGCTTCTCGGGGTCCGCGTCGGGAAGCTCCTCCTGGCCCTTGCTGAAGCGCCCGCGGCGGTGCTTCTCGGGCGAGTCCGGTAGCTCCTCCTCGCCCTCGCTGAAGCGCCCGATGCGCTCGTCCTCGGGGAACGCCTCGCGGGCGCCCTGTCCCTCGTCGAAGCCGGTCTCGGGCTGCTCCGGCTCTGCAGGATGCTCGGTGTGCTCGGGAATTGGCTCGTTGGTCATGTCTCGGTCGTACCCGCGCGCGTGCGAGGGTGAGCGGTCGATTCGGGCGCCTGTAACGCCTGTCACGTAGGGGGGTACCTCCCGGCGGTGCTGCCGTTCCGCCGCAAGCGCTCTTGGAAGCGCCGAGTCACCGATGTCGCTCGCAGCGCGCCTCAGCGCGGGCGGGAATTGCGTGCGGCCGCGGCCCAGCTCGATGTGCCGTGGGCGCGGTCGTGGCCGGCCGGCGTGGTGCGCGAGAACTTCCTGCGCTTC
>DATFRW010000080.1:0-7691 GCA_035262945.1 Solirubrobacteraceae bacterium | reverse complement strand
GACAGCGAGATCAGTTCGATCAAGGACCAGCTCGCGCGGATGGACGAGCGCCTCCAGAGCAAGGAGGACTACCTGCGCGCGCAGTTCACCGCGCTCGAGACCGCGCTGTCGAAGTCGCAGTCGCAGGCGTCGGATTTGGCGAGCCAGCTGGCGCAGCTGCAGAGCTGACCCGGGCGCTCAAGCTCGCGTGCGCGTGGGCGATCACATCGAGCGTGACCCTCTACGCCCGCCCCCAGGCCTATCGCGAGGCCAGCGTGATGACCGCCTCGCCCGAGCAGCTCGTCGTGATGCTGTACGACGGCGCCGGCCGCTTCCTCCGGCAGGCCGAGGGATCGCTCGCGGAGGGGTCGCAGCTGCAGGCCTGGGAGAAGCTCTCGCGAGCGGAGGCGATCATCGACGAGCTGCTCGCCACGCTCGACATGGACGCGGGCGAGATCGCCGAGCGCCTGCAGGCCATCTACGTCTTCTGCAAGACGCGCCTCATCGAGGCGCGCATCGAGCGCGATCCGGTGCGGATCGGCCAGGTCGCCGGGCTGCTGGCCGAACTGCGCGGGGCGTGGGCCGGCATCGAGCGGCCGGCGGTGGCATGACTGCGAGGGCCGACCATGGCGGGAGCGCGGCCGCGTCGGGCGAGTTGCGGCGCGCTGGTGCTGCGTGGGAGGACCTCGAGGGGCTCGCCGCCACCGAGGCCCTCACCGTGGCCGAGGGCCGCTTCGAGGAACTCCCGGCGCTGTACGAGCGGCGCGCGGCGCTGCTCGGCGCGCTGCCCAGCCCGCTGCCCAGCGAGGCCGTCGAGCCGCTGCGCCGCGCGCTGGCGGTGCAGCGCGCGACCGCGTCGGCGCTGATGGCCCGCCGCAACGCGATCGGGTCCGAGCTCGCGAAGCTCGACCGCGGGCGCGCCGGCGTGCGCGGTTACGCGCGGACACTCTGACTCAAGCCGCGCCCGGCGCGGCCGATGTACCCGGGTGTCCTCACGGACGAGGACGACTGGCATGGCCAAGGATGGCCACCCGCCCACTCGATCCGTCCTGTCCGTGGAGCTCTACGACACCACTCAACTCGCCCTCGAGAAGGCCATCGAGGGCGCCGCGGCGCGCCAGCAGGCGATCGCCGCGAACCTCGCCAACGTCGACACGCCGGGCTACCAGCGCGTCGACGTGGACTTCCACCAGACGCTGCAGAACGCCATGGCGTCCGGTGGCGAAGGCCTGCGCGGCGCCACGTTCTCCCCCCAGCGTGACGCCACCGCGCAGGTCCGCCCCGACGGCTCGACCGTCGACCCCGACGTCGAGTCCGCCACTCAGGCCCGCAACGGCCTGGAGTACGAGGCGCTCGTCCAGATCTCGAAGGCCCGCATCGACATCCTCCAGTCGGCGATGGGGACCAAGTAATGGGCCTCTTCGACGCCTTCGACGCCTCCGGCAGCGCGCTCTCCGCGGAGCGCCTGCGGATGGACGTCACCGCCGAGAACCTCGCCAACGCGCAGTCCACGCGCACGGCCAACGGCCAGGGCCCGTACCGCCGCAAGGAGGTCGTCCTTCAGGAGGCGGGCTCGGGCACGCAGGCTTCGTTCGCCGAGTCGCTACAGGCCGCGCGCGGCGTGCGCGTCGCCGGCATCGTCGAGGACCCGACGCCGCCACGGCGCGTCTACGACCCCGGCCACCCCGATGCCGACGCCCAGGGCTACGTGACGATGCCCAACGTCAACACGGTGACCGAGATGACCGACCTCATCGGCGCATCGCGCGCCTACGAGGCCAACGTCACCGCCATGCAGACCACCAAGGCGATGTTCGCCCGCACCCTCGACCTCCTCAAGTGACCGTTCCGATCGATCCCAGCTTCGCGACCTCCGGCGGCGAATGGGCCGTCGAGGGCGCCGGGGCGGGTGGGAATCCCATCCAGCCCAGCGGCGGCACCGGCTTCGGCTCGATGCTCGCCGACCAGCTCGGCAAGCTCGAGGGCGCCCAGGACGAAGCGGCCAAGGCCTCGCAGGCGCTCGCAACCGGCCAGGCGTCCGACCCCGAGGCGGTCGTGATGGCCGTCGAGCGCGCGCAGCTGTCGATGCAGCTCGCCTCGACGCTGCGCACCAAGGCCGTCGAGGCCGTCAACGACGTCTTCCACACGCAGGTCTAGGCGATGAACGCTCTGCAGGCCATGTCAACCCGCGGCAAGCTCGTGCTCGGCGTCAGCGCCCTCGCGATCGTCGTCCTCGCCTACCTGCTCTTCCGCCTGGCCTCCGCGCCAAGCTACGCGACGCTGCAGGCCGGGATCGACCCCGCCAAGACCGGCAAGATCACCGCCGCGCTCGACCAGGCGGGCGTTCAGTACAAGCTCGAGAACAACGGCACCGCGATCGCGGTGGTGTCCGGGCAGGAGTCCAAGGCGCGCGTCGCGCTCGCCGGCCAGGGCCTTGCCTCCGGCAACACGCAGCCCGGCTACGAGCTGCTCGACAAGCAGAAGCTCGGCGCCTCCACCTTCCAGCAGCAGGTCGCCTACCAACGCGCGCTCGAGGGCCAGATCGCCCAGACCATCGGGCGGATCGACGGCCTCTCCGGCGCCCAGGTGCAGCTCACGCTGCCAAAGGACGACGTCTTCGCCGACGAGAAGCAGCCCGCCACCGCTGCGGTGCTGCTGACCGCGGAGTCCTCCACGATCGATCCGGCCGCGGTGCGTGGCATCGCATCGCTCGTGTCGTCGAGCGTCCAGGACCTCAAGCCCGAGAACGTCACGATCACCGACTCGTCGGGCACGATGCTGTGGCCGCAGGGCGACGGCACCGACGGCGCCGGAACGGCGTCGAAGCCGGCCGCCGAGGCGCGCTACGCGAGCGCGATGCAGGCCTCGCTCGGCGCGCTCATCGCCCGCACCGTCGGCCCGGACAAGGCGCAGGTCCAGGTCCACGCCGACCTCAACGTCGACCAGTCGACGCAGGAGAAGCTCCAGTACGCCAAGAAGGGCACGCCGCTGCACTCCACCGAGGAGACCGAGACGCTGACCGGCAGCGGCGGCAGCTCCGGCGGCGCCGCCGGCGCGGCGGCCAACCTGCCGACCTACGCGCAGAACGCGACGTCGGGCGGCGGGAAGTCCAACTACAAGCGCAGCACCGGCACGACCGACTACGGCGTCGACAAGACCGTCACGCGCACGAAGGTCGCCCCCGGCGCGGTGAACAAGCTCAACGTCGCGCTCATGGTCGACAAGTCGGTGCCCGCGGCGCAGGCGACGGCGCTCAAGGACGCGGTCGCCGCCGCGGCCGGCATCAACGCCAAGCGCGGCGACACCATCACGTCGAGCACCGTCGTCTTCGCCAAGCCGCCGAAGGCCGCCGGTCCCGCGGGCCTGCCCGTGCCGCCCGCGTTCGTCTCCCCGCTCAAGTACGTGGGCATCGGCCTGGCGAGCATCCTCTTCCTCTTCTTCGTGACCCGCGCGCTGCGCCGGCGCGAGCAGGAGCCGCTGCAGATGCCGACGTGGCTGACCGAGATCGAGGGCCCGCGCCCGCTCGCCGAGCTCGAGCGCCAGGTGAGCACGCCGGCCGCGCAGCTCGAGCCGCGCCAGCAGAACGTCGAGTCGCTCGTCGCCGAGCAGCCCGAGCGCGTCGCGCAGCAGCTGCGCGCCTGGATCGCGGAGGACACGCCGTAATGGACACGACGCTCGACCGCCCGCAGGGCGATCGTCTCAGCGGCCGCCAGAAGGCCGCCGTGGTGCTGATCAGCCTCGGGACCGAGAAGGCCGCGAACATCCTGCAGCACCTCTCCGAGCGCGAGGTCGAGTCGCTGTCGGCCGAGGTCGCCGCGCTGTGGCGCGTGCGGCCAGAGACGAGCGCCGCGGTGCTGTCCGAGGTCGCCGAGCGGCTGCAGGCGCGCGACATGCTCGGCGTCGGCGGCCCGGAGTACGCGCGCGAGGTCCTCGAGCACCTCCTCGGCCCGGAGCGGGCGGAGGAGATCATGGGGACGCTCACCACGAAGACCGAGACGCGCCCGTTCGAGTTCCTGCGCCGCACGCCGCCCGAGCAGGTGTGCGCGTTCCTGAAGGACGAGTCGCCGCAGACGATCGCGCTGGTCGTCGCCAGCGTGCATTCGTCGCTCGCCGCCCGCGTGCTCGCCGAGCTCCCCCCCGAGCTCCAGGCCGAGGTCGCGCTGCGGATCGCGACGATGAGCGAGACGAACCCCGACGTCATCCGCGACATCGAGCAGGGCCTGCGCCAGAAGCTCGCCAACGTCGTCGCCCAGGAGTTCGCCGCCGCGGGCGGCGTCGATGCGCTCGCCGAGATCCTCAATCGCGCGGGCCGCTCGACCGAGCGCAACGTCGTCGGCGCGATCGGCGACCGCGACCAGCAGCTGGCCGACGAGATCCGCTCGCGGCTGTTCACGTTCGAGGACCTTGTCATCCTCGAGGACCGCGACCTCCAGCTCGTGCTGCGCGAGGTCGACCAGAAGGAGCTGCAGCTCGCCCTGCGCGGCGTCGATCAGGTCGTGGTCGACAAGGTCCTGGGCAACATGTCCCAGCGCGGCGCCGAGATGCTGCGGGAGGACATGGAGGCGTCGCCGCCGCAGCGCAAGGCCGTCGTCGAGGAGGCGCAGGGCAAGATCGTCGCGGCCGTCCGCCGCCTCGAGGACGCGGGCGCGCTGGTGCTCCGGCGCGGGGCCGAGGACGAGGAGGAAGTCGTCTGATGAGCGCTTACGGTCCGTTCGAGCTCGCGCCCTTGGAGGCCGTGCCGGTCCCCGACGCACCGCGGTCCGGCGGGGTCGACGTCGAGGACGTGCGCGCCGCCGCATACGAGGAGGGCTTCGCCGCCGGCATCGCCGAGGCGCAGGGCGGCCTCGAAGGCCCCGCGAGCGCCTTTGCCGCCGCGACCGCCGAGTTCCAGGCGCTGCGCGCCGAGGCCGCTGCCTCCATCGAAGCCGACGCCGTCGACCTCGCGCTGCGCATCGCCGAACAGGCGCTCGGCGCGGCGCTGGCCGTCGATCGCGAGCTGGTCGTCGAGGTCGTCCGGGGCGCGCTGCGGCGGCTCGTCGAGCGCGACCGCGTGCTGATCTTCGTCAACCCCGATGACCTCGAGATCGTGCGCAAGCACGTCGGCCGGCTGGTCGGCGAGCTCGGGGGCATCGAGCACTGCGAGGTACAGGCCGAGCGGCGCGTCCGACCTGGCGGCGCAATCGTCCGCACGGCCCAGGGCGAGGTCGACGCCTCGCTCGAGACCAAGCTCGCCCGGGCGCGCGAGGTGCTCGAGCATGAGCTTGCCCTGGCGGGTGCCGAGCCCGGCCACGTGGCCGAGGCGAGGCGGGTCCCGCCTTCGGGGTCACGTGGCTGATCTGCAGCGGCTCGCCGCCACGATCGCGCGCGCCGACCTGCATCGCCGCCATGGGCGTGTCAGCGACCTCATCGGGCTGATCGTCGAGGCCACCGGCCTCGAGGCCGAGGTCGGCGAGGTGTGCGAGATCGCCGCCGGCCGCGGTCGCGCCCCGGTGCCCGCGGAGGTCGTCGGCTTTCGCTCGCGCCGCACGCTGCTCATGCCGCTCGGCGAGTTGCACGGCATCGGGCCGGGGAACGTCGTCACCGCGACCGGCGAGCCCGTGCGCGTACCCGTCGGCGACGAGTTGCTGGGCCGCGTGCTCGACGGCCTCGGCCGCCCGCTCGATCAGGGCGAGGAGCTTGGCGTCGGCCGCGTGCGCTCCGCCGACGGCGCGCCGCCCGACCCGCTCGAGCGCCCGCGGATCCGCGAGCGCGTCGGGCTCGGCGTGCGCACGCTGGACGGCATGGTCCCGTGCGGGCGCGGCCAGCGCCTGGGGATCTTCGCCGGCTCCGGCGTCGGCAAGTCCTCGCTGCTGGGCATGATCGCCCGCTCGACGACTGCGGACATCAACGTGATCTGCCTGGTCGGCGAGCGCGGCCGCGAGGTGCGGGAGTTCATCGAGCGCGACCTCGGCGACGCGATCGCGCGCTCGGTGGTCGTCGTCGCGACGTCCGACCAGCCGGCGCTGGTCCGCATCAAGGCGGCGCTCACGGCGACCTCGATCGCCGAGCACTTCCGCGACCGCGGCCACGACGTCCTGCTGATGATGGACTCGGTGACGCGTTTCGCCATGGCACAGCGCGAGGTCGGGCTGGCCATCGGCGAGCCGCCCGCCACGCGCGGGTACACGCCGAGCGTCTTCGCCCTGCTGCCGAAGCTGCTCGAGCGCTCGGGCACCGCGGCGCGGGGCTCGATCACCGGCCTCTACACCGTGCTGGTCGACGGCGACGACATGAACGAGCCGATCGCCGACGCGGTGCGCTCGATCCTCGACGGTCACGTCGTCCTCACGCGCGAGCTTGCGCACGCGGGCCATTACCCGGCGATCGACGTGCTGCAGTCGGTCTCGCGGCTGGTCGGCGAGATCTCCGCACCCGACGTGGTGGCGGCCGCGCAGGAGGTGCGCGCACTGCTGGCCGCGTGGCATGACAAACGCGACCTCATCGCGATCGGCGCCTACGAGCGCGGCTCGGACCCGCTGGTCGATCGCGCGCTCGCGCTCAAGCCGGCGATCGACGCCTTCCTGCGCCAGGCGGTCGACGCGCCCTCGACGCCGGAGGAGGCCGACGACGGCCTGCTCGACCTCGTCGCGGGCGACGTCGCCGCGGCGCTGGCGGCTGAGGTGGCGGCCGAGGAGGCCGCACCGCCGCAGCGCGCGCTGCCGTACCCGCCGTCGGGTCCGGTCGCGCTTCCGCCGCTGAACCTCGCGGTCTGAGGCACCCTTCCCAATCGTGGTGCTCGACACCGGGTGCGGCGGCTCGGAGCATCGTTGCGGCCGCGGCACCCGCGCCCGCTCACAGGGCGCTGCAATTTGTCCTCAAGTCAGAACGCTGACATGCCGATGAACCCGTCATTGGTCCACAGTCGGACCATGCGACTCAAGCGCTGCGCGACCGACGACCACCACCCGACTCGGCCGCTCAGCGCGGGTCGCAGCGCGCACTCGCGCGTGATGTGACGGAGCACAAGACAGGAGATGGACCCCAGACAATGGACGCCTGGGCGGCCGATCGATGATCGAGTACAACGCCCGCGCGTGCGACCCCGAGTGACTCTGCGTCGGTTTCACACCGATCTGCCTGAGCGCACCGCGGCGCAAAAGTAACACGCTGCCAGCCAAGGCCGGCGGTGGCTTGAGCGACCACATAGCAGTGGTGCGTTTCATGCTGCCGTCGCCGGCCGTGGTTGGGCAACACTCATTCCACTCGATCATAGGAAATTGGCTTTTATGCAAATCAGTAACAGGAAGGCCGTTGCTATTGCAGCGACAGCAGCCTTCGCCATTGGCGTGCCGACTGCCGGCGCCGCCGCGAAGCACTTCATTACCGGCAAGGACGTGAAGAACGGTTCGCTCACGTCGGCCGACGTCAAGAACCTCTCGCTCCACGCGCAGGACTTCGACAAGAAGGTTCAGGCCGCGCTCAAGGCCCGTTCCGAGAACAGTCTTGCGCGCGGTGCGACGGGTGCGACCGGCGCCATGGGTGCTACCGGCGCCACCGGCGCGGCTGGCGAGACCGGTGCGCGTGGCCCGCAGGGTAACCAGGGGATCCAGGGCAAGGACGGTCTCTCGGCCTTCGTCATCTGGTCGCAGAGCCACCCCGGTGCCAATGAGGCTGCCTTCCTTGCTGCGCTGAAGGGCGAGCAGGGCGAGACGGGCGCCGCTGGTGTCCAGAAC
>DATFRW010000079.1:0-26780 GCA_035262945.1 Solirubrobacteraceae bacterium | reverse complement strand
GACCCGGAGTCGAACCACCGGGCGGCGACCGAGCACCTCATCGCCCCCGAGGCGACCTGGCACCCCGTCCCCACGCACCTCGGGTGCGAGGAGGCCGCCGAGGCGTACTCCGAGGAGCTTCTCGAGATCACGCTCGACGTCGCGCTCAACGGCATGGGCCCCGACGGCCACACCGCGTCGCTGTTCCCCGGCTTCCCGCAGGTGACTGCGGAGGGCATCTGCCTGCCGGTGCACGACTCGCGCAAGCCGCCACCCGACCGCGTGACGCTCACGCTGCCGAAGCTCAACGCCTCGCACCGCATCGTGCTCGCTGCGACCGGCGCCGAGAAGGCACCCGTCCTCGCGCGCGTGCTGGCCGGGCCCGATCCGAACCTGCCCGCCTCGCTGCTTGACAGGGACAAGCTCGAGGTCATCGCCGACGCGGGAGCGCTCGATGGCTGACGAGGTCTGGCTGCTGCGCCACGCCGAGACCGAGTGGTCGCGGACCGGCAAGCACACGAGCACCACCGACATCTCGCTCACGGACCACGGCGTCGCGGTCGCAGAGGCACTGCGCCCGCGGTTGGAGGGGCACAGCTTCGCGGCGGTCCTGTGCTCGCCGATGTCGCGCGCGCAGGTGACCGCCCAGCTCGCCGGCCTCGAGTGCACCGGCGTGCGCGACGACCTCAGGGAATGGGACTACGGCGAGTACGAGGGCATCACGACGCCGGAGATCCGCGAGACCCGGCCCGACTGGTACCTGTGGCGCGACGGGGCTCCCGGCGGGGAGATGCCCGCCGACGTCGGCGCGCGCGCCGATCGCATCATTGCCGAGGTCGACGGGATCGAGGGCGCCGTCGCCCTCGTCGCCCACGGCCATTACCTGCGCGTGCTCGGCGCCCGTTGGGTGGAGCAGCCGCCGTCGTTCGGCGCGCGTTTGTTCCTTGCCACCGGGACGATCTCGGTGCTCGGCTACGAGCGCGACACCCGGGTCCTGCGGACCTGGAACCAAAGTTAGACGCAGCTCGCGCGAAGTTATTCCATCGAATTTCGTCACGTGTTCGCGGTCGATCGGCGCCCTGGAATCGGGCGCGCCCGCGCTCCACACTCGACCCGATGGGCGGGGCCAGCAGGCAGGTTGAAGCGCGCCGATTCGCGCGCCGTGGGGGGCGACTGCTGGAGGCCGAGCGCCTCCCGGACCACGGCGACAGGCTGTTCCGCGCGGCATACGCGCTGTGCGGCTCACGGCATGACGCCGAGGACCTGGTGCAGGAGACGTATGCGCGCGTCCTGCGCCGGCCGCGGTTCATACGCCGCGACGGCGACCTCGCCTACCTGCTGCGCGCCCTGCGCAACACGTGGATCGCGATGCGCCGCTCGGAGGATGCCCGGGCACGCACGGTCGAGTTGCGCGAGGAGGTCGATTGGATCGTCGACCACGGTGCCGACCCCGGGATCACCGCGCTCGAGGTCAGCGCCGCATACGCCGCCATTCGCGAGCTGTCCGATCCGCTGAGGGAGACGATCGTCGCCGTCGATGTGGCGGGGCTGTCGTACCGCGAGGCGGCCCGGGCGCTGCGGGTGCGCGAGGGAACCATCATGAGCCGGCTCTACCGCGCCCGCGAGCGCGTTGCCGAGCAGTTGGAGGGAGCTGCCGCATGAGCCTGGAAGCACAGCTGAGGAGTGATCGTCAGCAACGGATACAGGGGCTGCTGGCCGGCGGAGGGCCGGCCACGCCGCCGCGTCTGCACGCGCGGATCGCGGCGCTGCAGCGCGAGTCTCGACCGCGCCCGAGCCCTGCGCGCAGGATCGCCGTCGTCGCCGCCGCCGCGCTGGCGGCCTTCGCCGCGGTGCTCGTCCTCACCATCGGTGGTAGCACGCCCGGGGGACCGACGCTCGCGAGCGCGGCACAGCTGTCCGCCCGCCAGCCCACGGGGCCGTCGCCCGTGCACGATCTGCGCCGCCCGTCGCTGCTGCGCGAGCGGTTCGAGGGCGTCACCTACCCGTACTGGTACGAGCAGTTCAACTGGTTCACCGCGGGCGAGCGCACCGACGACCTCGGCGGCGGACGCACCGCGCACACCGTCTTCTACCGCCACACGCACCACCGGATCGGCTACACGGTCGTCAGCGGCAAGCCGCTCATCCCGCCGCGATCGGCCGAGCGCCGCGTCGTCGATGGCCTGGAGATGCGCGGCTATCGCGACGGCGACCGCGACGTCGTCACCTTCGTGCGCAACGGCCACACCTGCGTGCTCGCGGGCATGGTCCACTCGCGCGGGACGCTGTACAAGCTCGCCGCCTGGACGGGCGGCGGCGCGTTGCGACCCTGACTAGCGCCTCGGGCCGAGACCGGGATCCGTGATGCTCCCGCCGCGGCTGCGGCGGATGAGGTAGACGATCAACGTCGACACCGCGACGGACACGACGATCCCACCGGCGCTGCGCCCGCCGGTGATCGCCAATGTGACCAGGCCGCCGATGAACGAGCCGGCGAGGCCGATGAGGATCGTCATCCAGATGCTCATCGGGTCGGGCCCCGGGAGCGCCAACCGCGCCAGCGCGCCGACGATGAGGCCCGAGAGAGCAAGAACGACGAGGTACACGAGCAGGCCCATGGCGCTCAAGGTAGCGCCATGGGCCGCTCATGGGGGGAGGTCAGGCCTTGGCCGGCTCCGCGTACGGCTCGTGGCTGAACCGCGGCAGCCATTCCAGGCGCTTGGGCAGGTACCAGTTCCACTTGCCGAGGAGCTTCATCGTCGACGGCAGCAGCACGCCGCGCACGATCGTGGCGTCGAGCAGGATCGCGACCGACAGGCCGACGCCCGTCTGCTTGAAGTCAAGCGAGCTGAGCGTCGCGAAGATCGCAAACACGGCGACCATCACGATCGCGGCGCTCGTCACGGTCCCGGCGGTGACCCTGACGCCGTGCGCCACCGCGTCCTCGGTGCTCATGCCGCGATCGAACGCCTCGCGGATCCGGCTGAGGATGAACACGTGGTAGTCCATCGACAGTCCGAACAAGACGACGAACAGGAACAGCGGCAGCCAGCTCACGACGCCGCCGTTGGACTGATAGCCCAGCACCGACTCGAAGTGGCCCTTCTGGAAGATCCAGGTCAGCACGCCGTAGGCGGCGCCGACCGACAGCAGGTTGAGCACGATCGCCGTGATCGGGATCACGATCGAGCGGAACGTCACCAGCAACAGCAGGAACGCGAGCGACAGCACGAACGCGAACACGATCGGCGCGTGTGACTTCACGAGGTCATTGAAGTCCTTCGTCCCCGCGGCCATTCCCGTCACGTAGGCGTGCTCGACCCCGGGCGCGGAGCCGACGGTCTGGTCGACGATGCCGCCGCGCAGCGCGGTAAGCGCATTGGCGGACGCCTGGTCGGTCCCGTCGCCGTGCATGGGGACAGCGATCGTCGCCACGTGCTTGTCCGGGCTGACTTCGACCGTCAGCGGCCCGTTCATCGTGCCCGTCGCGAACGCCTTGTTGCCGAGTTGCTTCGTCGCGGCGGCAATCTGCGGCGTCGTGACGTCCTTGGCCTCGATGACCACGACACCCGGGACCTGCCCGCCGGGGAACGCGGCCTGCATGCGGTCGTAGACCTTCATGACCTCGAGCTTGCGCGGAAGGTCGTCGGTGCCGGTGAGCACGGTGTGCATGCCGAACGCCGGTAGGGCGAGCACGATGAGGAGACCGGCGGACGCGGTCGCCGCCAGCAGCGGGCGCTTGAGCGACTTGCCCAGCACCCAGTTCCAGACGCGGCTCTCGCCGTCGTCGCGCCGCAGGCGGTGCAGGAACGGGATCCGCCCCTTGTCGACGCGATCGCCCAGCCAGGCCAGCACGGCCGGCACGACGGTGACCGAGCCGATCATCGCGACGGCCACGACCATGATCGAGCCGACACCGAGCGCCGTGAACGTCCGCCCGCCGGCGAAGAACATGCCGGCCATGGCGACCATGACGGTGAAGCCGGAGACCAGCACGGCCCGGCCGGACGTCGCCGCCGCCGTGTGGACGGCTTCCAGCTTGCCGGCGCCGCGTCGTTTCTCCTCGCGCTCGCGGCGTAGGTAGAACAGCGTGTAGTCCACGCCGACCGCCAGCCCGATGAGCAGGACGACCGAGCTGACGGTGTCGTCCATCGGGAGGAAGTGGCTCGGGATCGCCACGAGACCGAGCGTCGCCATCACGGCGGTCAGGCCGAGCAGCAGCGGCACCCCGGCCGCGGCGAGCGCGCCGAAGGCGACCACGAGGATGAGCAACGTGATCGGCAGCGAGAGGGTCTCGGCCTTCTTGAAGTCGTCACTGAACGACTGCGAGATCGCCTTGTTGGCGCTCGCATCGCCGAACTCGCCGACGAACACGCCCGGGTTCGCGGACTTCACGTTGTGCACCGCGTCGACGATCGGGCTGATGCGCTTGCTGGTCAGGTCGTCGTCGCCCCGGACCTTGAAGCGCACGATGACCGACCGGCCGTCCTTGGCGCGCTGATCCTCGTTGCCCTGCGTGTACGGCGACTTGATCTGGGCAACGCCCGGCTTCGTCCGCACCGCGGCGATCACACCATCGACCGCCTTGTGGACGGCTGGGTCGTTCGCCGAGCCCCCCTTGGGCGCCTGGACGAGGACGTTCTCCTCGGCCTGCTTTGGATAGTGGTCGTCGAGCAGTCGCTCCGCCTTGCCCGACTGACCGATGTAGTCGTTCTGGTTGCCGGGCTTCTTCATCCCGACCACGTTGCCGATCACGAAGGCGACGGCCACGAAGGCGAGCCAGCCCCAGATCGCCTTCTTGCGATGCTTGGCGCTCCATCGCCCTGCACGCGCAGCGAAAGTGTTCGAGTGCATGCCAAGCAGGGTCGCGCCGCGGGGTGCGCCCCACCATCCGGGACGCTGGCGTGTTGGATGTGGGGCTAACCCCACTGTGTGGAAAGGGCTGGGGGGTACGCTGGATTGAGGGGTACACCTCTGCGATGCCAGCCTCTCTCCTCGAAGCCCTCTCGCAGACCCGCGAGCGCACCCTCGCGCTCGTCGCGCACCTCGACGACGCCACGCTCGAGCGCCAGATCGACCCGATCATGAGCCCGCTCGTCTGGGACCTCGCGCACATCGCCGCGTACGAGGACCTCTGGCTCGTCCACCGCTACGCCGGCGAGCCGCTGCTGCATGACGACCTCGCCGCGCGCTACGACGCGTTCGAGACGCCGCGCACCGTGCGAGGCGATATCGAGCTGCTCGACAGCGACGGCTCGCGCGCCTACATGGCGCAGGTGCGAGACCGCACTCTCGCGGCGATCGAAGCGCAGGGCGCCGACCCGATGCTGCACGAGATGGTGCTGCGCCACGAGCTCCAGCACACCGAGACGATGCGCCAGGCGATGCGCCTGGGCGGCCTGCTGCCGCCTGGCGAGCCGGCGCTTCATCCCCTCGACGGCGCCGACGAGTGGGTGACGGTCCCCGGCGGCGAGTTCCTCATGGGCGCCGCGAACGGGGCGTTCGCCTACGACAACGAGCGTCCGTGCCACGTCGTGGTGGTCGAGCCCTTCCGCATCGCGCGCCGGCCGGTCACGAACGCGACGTGGCTGCACTTCACCGAAGGCGGCGGCTATCAGCGCCGCGAATGGTGGAGCGACGAGGGCTGGGCGTGGAAGGAGGACTACGACATCACGCACTGTCCAGACGCAGAGGCGGGGCATCCGGACGCTCCGGTGTGTCACGTCTCCTGGTTCGAGGCCGACGCCTTCGCCCGCTCGCGCGGAGCCCGGCTCCCCACCGAGGCAGAGTGGGAGAAGGCGGCGACCTGGACCCAGAGGACGAGCGAACCGCTTCGGGGCGTCGGTCAGGCCTGGGAGTGGACGACGTCGTGGTTCCGCGGGTACCCCGGCTTCGTCGCCTATCCGTATCCCGAATACTCCGAGGTCTTCTTCGGTAGCCAGTACCGAGTGCTGCGCGGTGGCTCGTGGGCGACCGCCCCACGCGTGGCCACCGTGACCTTCCGCAACTGGGACCTCCCCCAGCGCCGGCAGATCTTCGCCGGCGTTCGGCTTGCCAGCGACATCGAGGAGAACTGATGCAGGCGCTGCTCAGCACCGACGCCATCCTCGTCGAGTCCTTCGTAGGGGCCGGCGAAGAGCGCGCGCTGGCCGACGACGTGCTCGACGGCCTGACGCGGCCCTTCAAGGAGATTCCGCCCAAGCACTTCTACGACGAGGTGGGGGCCGAGCTCTTCGACCGGATCTGCGACCTGCCCGAGTACTACCCCACGCGCTGCGAGCGCCTGATCCTCGCGGAGCGCAGCGCCGACATCGTCGCGGCCACCGGCGCGGCCGAGCTCGTCGAGCTCGGCTCGGGGACCGCGGCCAAGACGCGGCTGCTGCTGCGCGCGATGGCCGAGGCCGGCACGCTGCGCCGCTACGTCCCGGTCGACGTCACCGAGGCGATGGTCCTCGAGTGCGCCGACACGCTCGTCGACGAGTTCCCCGGACTGCAGGTCCACGGGATCGTCGGCGACTTCGAACGACATCTGAACCACATCCCGCCGCCCGAAGACGGGCCGCGGATCGTTGCCTTCCTCGGCGGCACGATCGGCAACTTCACGCCCGGCTCCCGCCGGCGTTTCCTGCGCACGGTGGCCAAGCTGCTGCGCCCCGGCATCGATCGCCTGCTGCTCGGCACCGACCTCGTGAAGGATCCCCGGATCCTCGAGGCCGCCTACGACGACCGCGCCGGCGTCACCGCCGACTTCAACCGCAACGTGCTGCGCGTGATCAACCGCGAGCTCGACGCCGACTTCGACGTCGAGGCCTTCGACCACGTCGCGTTCTTCGACCGCGAGCGCGAGTGGGTCGAGATGCGCCTGCGCGCGCAGCGGCACATGCACGTGAGCATCGCCAAGATCGGGCTCGACGTCGTGTTCGCGCCGCGCGAGGAGCTACGCACGGAGATCAGCGCCAAGTTCACGCCCGAGCGCCTGCGCGGCGACCTCGCCGCCGGCGGTCTGGACCTGCGCGGGCTCATGACCGATCCCGACGATCTCTTCGCGCTGTCGCTGAGCGCTCGCCGCTAGGGTCCCGCCGCATGAACATCGAGGGCAGTGGGGCGCTGGTCGCCGGAGGGGCGTCTGGGCTCGGCGAGGCGACCGTGCGGCGGCTGCACGCGGAGGGCGCCGCGGTGACGATCGCCGACATCAACGCCGAGAAGGGTGAGGCGCTTGCCGACGAGCTCGGCCTCGACTTCGTCGCCTGCGACGTGCGCGACGAGGACCAGGTGCAGGCTGCGGTCGACGCGGCCGCGCAGGCCGACGGCGGGCTGCGCATCAGCGTCTGCTGCGCGGGCACCGGGTGGGCGCAGCGCGTGGCGGGCTCGAGGGGCACGCACCCGCTGGAACCCTTCGCGACGATCATCGCGATCAACCTCATCGGCACGTTCAACGTGCTGCGCCTCGCGGCCGGCGCGATGCTCGGCAACGACCCGCTCGAGGACGGCGAGCGCGGGGTGTGCGTGAACACCGCGTCGATCGCCGCCTACGATGGGCAGATCGGCCAGGTCGCCTACAGCGCCTCGAAGGGCGGCGTCGTCGGCATGACGCTCCCCGCCGCGCGCGACCTCGCGTCCGCGGGCGTTCGCGTCGTCACCATCGCTCCCGGCCTGTTCGACACCCCGCTGCTCATGGGCCTGCCGCCGGAGGCGCGCGAGTCGCTCGCCGCGTCGATCCCCTTCCCCCGTCGGCTCGGCCTCGCCGCCGAGTACGCGCAGCTCGCGGCGCACATCGTCGAGAACCGGATGCTCAACGGCGAGGTCATCCGGCTCGACGGCGCGCTGCGGATGGCGCCCCGCTAGAGGCGCAGCAGCTTGCGCAGGAGCTCCTTGAGCTCCTCGTCGCCGTCGGCACCGAGCGGCTCGGCGATCTCGGCCCCGAGCGCGTCGGCGATGGCCTGCGTCCGGCGCAGCGTCGCGCGGCCCTTCGCCGTGGGCTGCAGGGCGTAGGACCGGCGGTCGGCCGGGTTGCGCCGGCGCTCGACGAGGCCCGCGGCCTCGAGCTCGTCGACGATCTGCACCACGACCGGGCCGGTGACGCCGAGCTGCTGCGCGACGAGTTGCTGGGTGCACGGCGCAGCCGCGACGATCGTGGCCAGCGCCCCGAACTGGCGCGGGTCGAGCCCGAGTGGGTCGAGCGCCCCCTCGAAGCGGTCGCGGATGCGCTGGTGCGTGGCCGCGAGCAGGTATCCGGTCCGGTCGGCCACCGGCGCGGGTGGTTCGTGGCCGAGGCCCTCGAGCAGCCTGCGCAGCAGCGCATTGAGGCGCTCGCGTCCGCCCTCCTCCAGCGGCGCCGTGAAGCCGGCCTCGGCCTGCTTGATCGCGGGCGCGATGCGCGCGAGCCACGCGAGCCCCTCCGCTGTCGGCTGCAGCGCGTAGGAGCGCCTGTCCGCCGGGTTGCGGCGGCGCTCGAGCAGGCCGGCGGCCTCGAGGCGATCGGCGACGTGGACCATGACCGTGCGATTGACGTCGAGCAGCTCGCCGAGCTGCTGCTGGGACAGCGGGCCGGTGCCGGCGAGGATGGCGAGCATGCCGAACTCGCGCGGCTGCGTGTCGCCGGGCAGCTCGTCGCGCGCGTAGTCCTGCGCAGCGACGAACGCGGCGCGCAGCAGGTGGCCGGTGTAGCCGGCCAGCGCGGGCACCACGGGCGGCCCGTCGCGGGCCCCGCGTGCGATCTGGTCGGTGTCGTACGGCTCGATTGGCATCTGCTCTTGATAATCAGCTTACCTAATGATTTACTGAGTTGAGCCTCAAGCTGACATACGAAGGAGGCACAAAAATGGATCGGAAGTGGTGGACGCTAACGGCCGTTTCGGCCGGCGTCTTCATGCTGTTGCTGGACATCACCATCGTCAACGTGGCCCTGCCGGATATCGAGCACGCGATGAACGCGTCCCTGTCCGACCTCCAGTGGGTCATCAATGCTTACGCCCTCTCCCTCGCCGCCCTGCTCCTCACGGCCGGCTCCCTCGCAGATCTTCTCGGCCGCCGACGCGTCTTCGCGATCGGCGTGGCCGTCTTCACGGCCGGATCGCTGTTGTGCGCCACGGCCGACAGCTCGCTGTTCCTCATCCTGTCGCGCGCCTTCCAGGGCATCGGCGGTGCCGTCATGTTCGCCACCTCGCTCGCCCTGATCGCCAACGCCTTCCGCGGCAAGGACCGCGGCATCGCATTCGGCGTGTTCGGCGCGGTCACCGGCATCGCCGTCGCGGTGGGGCCGGTGCTTGGCGGCGTCATCGTCAGCGGCCTGTCCTGGCGCTGGATCTTCATCGTCAACATCCCCATCGGCATCGCGACGATCGCCGCGATCCTGCTGCGGGTCGACGAGTCGCGCGACCCGCGCGCCAAGCGCCCCGACGTGCTCGGGTTCGTGACCTTCAGCGCCGCGCTCTTCGCCCTCATCTACGGGCTGATCGAGAGCAACACGCACGGGTGGGGCTCGACGCTGGTCGTCGGCTCGCTGGTCGCGGCCGGCGTGCTGCTCGCCGCGTTCGTCGTGGTCGAGCTCCTCCAGCGCTCGCCGATGTTCGACTTCTCGCTGCTGCGCAAGCCGACGTTCGTCGGCGGCCTGACGTCGGCGTTCGCGATCAACGGCGGCCTCTTCGCGCTGCTGACGTTCCTCGTCCTCTATCTGCAGAACGTGCTCGGCTACTCGGCGGTCGAGACCGGCGTGCGACTGCTGGCGCTGACCGGTGCGATCTTCTTCACGGCCGGGCTCGCCGGCCGGCTGTCTTCGCACGTCCCGACGCGGTTCCTCATCGCGCCCGGGTTCGTGCTCGTCGGCGTCGGCCTGCTGCTCATGCGCGGCCTGTCGGCGTCGTCTGACTGGACGCACCTGCTGCCCGGCATGATCGTCGCCGGGGCCGGCGCGGGGCTCGTGAACGTCCCGCTCGCGTCGACCGCGGTCGGCGTCGTCGAGCCGGCGCGCGCGGGCATGGCCTCGGGGATCAACTCGACGCTGCGCCAGGTGGGCACGGCGACCGGGATCGCCGCGCTGGGCTCGATCTTCGCGACGACGGTGCGCGACACCGTCACCAGCTCGCTGGCGGGTACGCCGGTCGCCGGGCACGCGCACGCGATCGCCGATGCCGTGGCCGGCGGCGGCGCATCGGGCGCCATCGCGGGCACGCCTGCCGCCGCACAGGCGGCGGTTGCGCACGCCGCACGGACGGGCTTCGTCGACGGGCTCAACGAGATCCTGCTCGTGGGCGCGATCGTCGTCTTCGCCGCCGCGGCCCTGGCGCTGGTGCTCATCCGGCAGCACGACTACGTCACCGAAGAGGCCGAGACCGCGCCGGTGCCGGCAGACCGGCCTAGGGTCGTCGCACCCTCACCTGCCGGGTGATGGTCGCGCGGTTGCCCCCCGCGTCGCGCAGGGTGAGCGTGAGCTTCGCGCGCACCCTGCGCCCGTGGGGCAACAGCGAACGGCCGGCCTTTGTCAGGCGCAGGCGGATCGAGATCGTGCCGCTCTTCGCCTTGGCCGAGCCGCGGGCGACGGTCTTCCCTCGCGCCCGCAGGGTCGCGGTCGCGCTCGCTCGCTCCGAGGCGCGGAAGGTCAGCCTCAGGCCGCGGAGCTTGACGAGCGTGGCGCGCGGGGCGGTGGTGTCTCTCCCCCCGGAGGCACCACCGCCCGCCCCGGCCGAGCCGCCTGCAGGCGCGATCGTCACCGCCTGTGCGGCGACGGCGGAGGCTTCGTTGCTGTCGTCGACGGCGCGCATCTGCACGGTAACCGTGGCCGGCCTGGCGTAGGTGGTCGTCGCGGCGCCGGCGGGCGTGGCGGTCTCGAACGTCCCGTCGCCGTCCAGGTCCCACTCCCAGCGGACCAGCGTGCCGTCGGGGTCAGGGTCGCCGGTGTAGGTGAAAGTGACCGGCTGGCCTGCGCTCGGCTGGGCCGGCGCGACCGAGAACGAGACGCGCGCCGGGTGCTGGTCGGCCACCACGCGCAGCACGCCCACCATGTTCTGGCTCTGCGCGTGAAGCTGGCAGTGGTAGGCATACGTGCCCGGCTGCGTGAAGCTGAACGTCTTCGAGGTACCAGCGTTCGTCGTCGCGAAGCCACCGCCGTCCCAGACGAGTGGATGGTCCGGGAAGCTGCCGCTGAACGTGGCCGTATCGCCCGTCCGGATCGTCGTATCGGACGGCGTGTACGAGTAGTTCGCGAACGCGATCGGCTTATCGGCCGCGCGGGCGGGCGCCGCCAGCACGAGCACTGCGCAGAGGACGATGAGGGACCGGACTTCCCTCATGGCCCCTTAGACGCCCTGTAGGGGCGCTTCCTTCCAACGACCGCGCCTCACTGAGCAAGCCGCCGCCGCAAGGCCTCGACCTCGCCGGCATCGAAGCCATGGTCCGACAGCCAACCGCGTGCGCCACCGTGGCGCTCGTCGAGCACGGCGAGCAGGCGCGCCATCGTCTCGGGATGCGGCAGGTGCGACTCCGCGGGGCGGCCGTGCAGGTCGGCCGCGTAGGTCGTCGAGGCGCGCAGTCGTGCCAGCAGGGCATCGAGCCGGTCGCCGGTGGCCACGTAGTCCTCGATGACGGCGTCGCGCCTGACCCCCACCGCCTCGAGCGCGAGCGCGCAGACGACGCCCGTCCGGTCCTTGCCCGCTGCGCAGTGCACGACCACGCCGGCGTCCGCGTACGCGATGTCGCGCAGCGCCGCCACGACCGAGTCGGGGCGGTCGCGCAGGTAGCCCAGGTACGCGCGCACCCGCGGCGTCTCCCCTGGATCGTTCTCGAGCCGCCGCCCCTGCCAGGGAAGGATCGCCGCGTCGGTGCGCGCTCCGGCCTTGGGCAGGAGCGAGCGCTCGCGGATCGCGACGCGACCGTCCAGCACGAGCGGGCCCGGGCCCTCGAGGTGGATCTCGGCTTCGGTCCGCAGATCGACGATCACGCCCACGCCGAGACCATCGACGAGGAGCGCGACGTCGTGCTCGGTGAGGCCCTGCAGGTTGTCCGCCCGCAGGAGCACGCGCGACGCCGTGGCACCGCCGTCGCGCAGGGCCAGGCCGCCGAGGTCGCGGACGTTGGCCGCGCCCTCGACGGCGACCCAGGCCGGTGTCCCGCGCGTGCCCGCCATGGACCGGTCGACCTGTTAGTTCAGGCGCTCGACGAGCATCGCCTGGCCCATGCCCCCGGCGACGCACATCGACTCGATCCCGTAGGTCTTGTCGAGCGTCTCGAGGTCGTTGAGCAGCGTGGTCATGATCCGCGCGCCGGTCATGCCGAACGGATGGCCGAGCGCGATCGCGCCGCCGAACGGGTTGAGCTTCTCGTCGTCGATGCCGAGGTCGTCCTTGCACGGGACGATCTGCGCCGCGAACGCCTCGTTGATCTCGACGACGTCGATGTCGTCCATCGTCATCCCGGCCTGCTTGAGCAGCGCCTGGATGGCGGGGATCGGGCCGAGGCCCATGATCTCCGGCCGGATCGCCGCGACCGTCGAGGCGATGATCCGCGCGCGCGGCTTGAGCCCGAGCTCCTTCGCCCGCTCCTCGCTCATCACGAGCACCGCGGCGGCACCGTCGTTGAGCGGGCACGCGTTTCCGGCGGTCACCGTGCCGTCGGGCTTGAACACCGGCTTGAGGTTCGCCAGCACCTCCATCGTGGTCCCCGGCCGGGGCCCGTCGTCCTTGCTGACCTCGGTGCCGTCCTCGAGCACCACCGGCACGATCTCGCGGTCGAAGTGGCCGCTCTGCACCGCGTCGACGGCGCGGTTCTGCGACACGACCGCCCACTCGTCCTGCTGCTCGCGCGTGACGCTGCAGCGCTCGGCGACGTTCTCGGCCGTCATCCCCATCGGGATGTAGACGTCGAAGAGCGAGCCCTCCGAGCCGTCGAGCGTGCCGTTCTTGAACTCGTCCGCCATGCCCGCCCCGAGGCCGGCACGCGACACCGACTCAACGCCGGCGGCGACGTATTGATCGCCCTCGCCGGCCTTGACGGCGTGGAAGGCCATGCGCAGCGTCTGCAACGAGGAGGCGCAGAAGCGGTTGACGGTGCAGGCGGGCACGTGATGGTCGATCCCGGCCAGCAGCGTGGCGTTGCGCCCGACGTTGTAGGCCTGCTCGGCGAACCCGGACGCGGCGCCCATCATCACGTCCGTCGTCTGGGCGAAGTCGACCTCCGGGTTGCGCTCGATGAGCGCCTTGAGCGGCACGGCGGCGAGCTCGTCGGCGCGGAAGTCCTTGAGCGACCCCTTGAACGCGCGCCCGATCGGCGTGCGCACGGCGTCGACGATGACGGCTTCAGGCATATGACGGTCCTTTCAAGACTCGATTCCCCCGGCGGTCGCACTCCACGGGGCTCGCTCCCCCGGCGGTCGCACTCCACGGGGGGACCGCAATCATAAACGAACGGCGGCGTTCAGACGCCGCTGAATGCGCCGAAGCCGCCGTCGACGGCGACGACGGTGCCCGTCACGAACCGTGCGGCCGGGCTGCAGAGCCAGACCAGCGTGCCGACGAGTTCGTCGGCCTCGCCGAAGCGCCCCGCCGGGGTGCGCTCGATGATCGCCCGCCCACGGGCGGTGAGCGTGCCGTCGGGTTCCAGCAGCAGCGCGCGGTTCTGCTCGCCGATGAAGAAGCCCGGGGCGATCGCGTTGACGCGGATGCCCGGTGCGAGCTCGACCGCGAGCCAGCGCGTCACGTTCTCGACGGCGGCCTTCGCGGCGCCGTAGCCGATCACGCGCGTGATCGCGCGGGCCGACGCCATCGAGGACACGTTGACGATCGCGCCCTCCCCGTCCATCGCCGCGCCGAAGACCTGCGTCGGGAGCAGCGTGCCGACGAGGTTGAGGTCGACGACGTCGCGGAACGCGTCCTCGGGAAGGTCGAAGACGCTCCCGCCCGCGTCGAGCGTCGCGCCCGGGACGTTGCCGCCCGCGGCGTTGACGAGGATGTCGACCCGCCCCCACTCGGCGAGCACGCGATCGCGCGCGGCTTCGACCTCATCGCGGCGCAGGACGTCGGCGGCCAGCGCAAGGTGATCGCCCGCGTCGTCCGGGTGACGCGACAGGATCGCGACACGCGCGCCCGCCGCCGCCAGCCCCGCAGCCATCGCCGAGCCGAGCGCGCCGGTGCCACCGGTGACCACGGCGACGCGGTCGTCGAGCCCGAACCACTCCTGCAGGCTCATGCCAGGCGCTTGCCCAGCAGCGCCGCGTGCGCGGCGACGTCGCGCGCGTATTCGGCGAAGTGGCTGGCGTGCAGCGCCTGCGGGCCGTCGCACAGCGCGGCGTCGGGATCCTGGTGGACCTCGACGATGATGCCGTCCGCGCCGACCGCCGCGGCGGCCCGCGACAGGGGTTCGACGAGCCGCCGGTCGCCGGCCGCGTGCGAGGGGTCGACGATCACCGGCAGGTGCGTGTGGAGCTTCAGCCAGGGCACCGCGCCGAGGTCGAGCGTGAACCGCGTCGCGGTCTCGAACGTGCGGATCCCGCGCTCGCAGAGCACGACGCTCTCGTTGCCCTCCTTGAGGATGTAGTCCGCCGCCTGCAGCAGCTCCTCCAGCGACGAGCTCAGGCCGCGCTTGAGCAGCACCGGCTTGCCGAGCTTGCCCGCCACCTCGAGCAGCGCGTAGTTCTGCATGTTGCGCGCGCCGATCTGGACGACGTCGGCGTGCTCGGCGATGGCGTCCGCGTGCTGCGTGTCGAGCAGCTCGGTGACCACCGGAAGGCCGGTCTCCGCGCGCGCCTCGGCGAGGATCTGGAGGGCCTCCCGGCCGAGCCCCTTGAACGCGAACGGCGACGTGCGCGGCTTGAACGCGCCGCCGCGCAGCATCGAGCCGCCCGCGGCACGCACCGCCCGGGCGACGGTCATCGTCTGCTCGCGCGACTCGACCGTGCACGGCCCGGCGACCAGGCAGAACGTGTCGCCGCCCCCCACCCTGCGGCCGTCGATGTTCAGGACCGTGGGCCCTTCGTGGTAGAGCTCGGTCGAGGCCAGCTTGTACGGCCGCGAGATCGGCACGACCCGGTCGACGCCCGACATCCCCTCAAGGCCGAGCTCGCGCACGCCCTCCGGATCCCCGATCGCGCCGATCGCCGTGGTCAGCTCGCCCGGCATGACGACGACGTGCACCCCGGTCGTGGCCAGCCGCGCACGGACGGCCTCGATCTCCGCCTCCGTGGCGTGGGGTGTCATGACGATCATCATGTGGGCTACAGCCCGAGGTCGCGGACGCCGAGCTCGTCGAAGCCGATGTGGTGGGCCAGCTCGTGGCGGACCGTGACGGTGACCTGCTCGCGCAGCAGGTCGGGATCATGGCCGAAGTCGCGCCGCAGCGTGTCGCGGTAGATGACGATGCGGTCGGGCACGTCGTCGCGGGTCGCGCCGTCGCCGTGGTACAGGCCGTAGGCGCGCCGGCGCCGGCCGCCGTCGGAGATGACCACCGCGACGTTGTGGTTCTCGACGAGGTTGCGCAGCAGGTCGGGCAGCTCGTCGAGCGCGTCGCGCACGAGCTCCTCGAAGTCGTCGTCGTCGTACGGGTCGAGATCGAGGAAATCGTGCTCCTCGGGCTCGGCGGCTACGCCCTCCCGCGCCAGGCGCTCGGCCCGCAGGACGACCTGCTCGAAGTCCTCCTCTGAAGCCGGCTCGCGCCAGTCGGCCAGGCGCAGCCCGATCGTCATCGCCCCGCCGAACAGCACCGCGATGACCACGCCGGCGATCGCGAGCGTCTCGATCGCCTTCACGGCTGGGTCCGGGCTGAACCCCTCCAGCACCACGACCGCCGTCAGCCCCGCGCACAGCGCGACGACGGCGGCGAACGCGATGCGGCGGCCGGACGCCGACATCAGTGGACCGTCCGGTGGGTCGCGTGCACGTATCCCGGGATGCAGGCGGATGCCCGGCAAGGACGCAGGACGAAGCCTTTGCCGGTGGCAAAGGCGAGTCCGAGGACGGCGCCGGGCGCCGGCTGCGCCCGGGAGACGTGTGCGGGATCCACCGGACGGTTCACTGACCCCTCATCGCCCGCGCGATCACCACGCGCTGGATCTCGTTGGTGCCTTCGTAGATCTGGGTGATCTTCGCGTCGCGCATCATCCGCTCGACCGGATACTCCGTCACGTAGCCGTATCCGCCAAGCACCTGGATGGCCTCGACGGTGACCCACATCGCGGTGTCCGACGCGAAGAGCTTGGCCATCGAGGTGTGCTTGCCGAGGCCGGGCTCGTTGCGATCAGCCATCGCGCAGGCCTTGTAGAGCAGCTCGCGCGCGGCGGCGGTGCGGGTCTCCATGTCGGCGAGCTTGAACTGGATCGCCTGCAGCTCGTTGATCGGCTTGCCGAAGGCGATGCGCTCCTTCGCGTACTCGTTCGCGTAGTCGGTCGCGCCCTGCGCGATGCCGACGGCCTGCGCCGCGGCGCCGAGGCGCGTGCGCTCGAGCGTCGCGAGCGCGACCGACAGGCCTTTGCCCTCGGTGCCAATGAGGTTCTCGGACGGCACGCGGACGTCCTCGAAGATCGGCGAGCCGGTCGGCGAGCCCTTGATCCCGAGCTTGTGCTCGAGCTTGCCGACCGAAAAGCCCTCGCGGTCCTTCTCGACCACGAACGCGCTCATGCGGCGGTTCTCGCGGTCGGTCACCGCGAACACCACGTAGAAGTCGGCGATGCCGGAGTTCGTGATCCAGTTCTTGGCGCCGTTGATGACCCAGGAATCGCCGTCGCGCACCGCGGTCGTGCGCATCGACGCCGGGTCCGACCCCGCCTCGGGCTCGCTGAGCGCGAACGCGGGCGACCACTCGCCGGTCGCGCACTTGGGCAGGAGCCGGTCCTTGAGCTCGTCGGAACCGAAGAGCTGGATGGGCAGCGTGCCGAGCTCCTGGATCATCAGGATGAGCGCGCTCGACGCGCACGCCTTGGCGATCTCCTCGACCGCGATCTGGAGCATGAGCGTGCCGGTGCCGGTGCCGCCGTACTGCTCGTCGAATGGGAGCGCCAGGATGTCCTGCTCGCCGAAGAGCTTGCGGACGTCCCACGGGTACTCGCCGGTGGCGTCGATTTCGGCAGCGCGCGGGCGGACCTTGTCGTCGACGACCTGTCGGATGGTGTCCCGAAAGTCCTTGTGTTCTTGGGGCAGGTCGTAGACGTCGGTCAGCGTGGCGCTCATCCACCCATCGTAGGGCGTAGCACCCGGCGCAATCGGGAAACGCCACCGGCATGACCGTAGGAGGCAGTCTCTTTCTCATCGCCGTGGGCGCGATCCTGCGCTACGCGGTCACCGACTCGATCTCGGGCGTAAACCTCGCCACGATCGGCCTGATCCTCATGATCGCGGGGATCGCCGGCCTGCTCATCGGCCTGTTCATGTACGCCAACGCCCGGCGGACCGCGTACCGCGATCCCGGCTACCGGGACCGCTACGTGGATCGCGATCCCATGGTCTGAGGCGTAAGCGCCCCTGGCGCGCCTGTCGTCTAGCTTTGGCGGCCCATGGTGGCCGCGGTGCGGGATGCACGCGACGATGAAGCCGGCGCGATCGCCGACCTGCTGTCGCGCGCGGCCTTCGGCCCGACCGTCTCGCGCCTGGTCGCCTTCCCGCGCACCAGCCCCCACGGCGACGTCCTTGTCGTCGAGGACGGCGGCGGCACGGCCGCCGGCGCCGTCTGCTGCGTGTCGTTCGGCGCCACGGGCTGGATCGGGGCGCTCGGGGTCGCGCCCGAGGCGCGCCGTCACGGGCTCGGGCGCGCGCTGACCGAGGCGGCAGTCGCGCGCCTGCGCAACCGCGGCGCCAACACCGTCTTCCTCTTCGCGACCGACATGGGCCGTCCGCTCTACGAGCGGCTGGGTTTCGTCATCGAGGGCGCGGCCACCGCGTGGCGCGGCAACGCGGGCGTCGCGTCGAGCTCGGTGCAGATCCGCCGCCTGCGCGAGGACGACCGCGACGGCGTCGCCGGCCTCGATGCGGCCGCGACGGGCGAGGACCGGGGCAACCTCATCGCGGCGCTGCACCCGCTGACCGGCATGGCCGCCGAGCGCGGCGGGACCCTCGTCGGGTGGGCGGCCAAGGCGCCGTACGGCGCCGGCGTGGCGATCTGCGCGGGCGACGACGAGGCCGGCGTTGCGCTCATGGCCGCGGCGGCGGGCGGCCCGGCGCCCGCGACCCTGGTCGTGCCGGACGCGAACGCCGCCGCGACGGCGAACCTGCGCCGCTGGGGTTTCCGTGCTGCCAACGCGGGCGAGCGGATGCGTTTCGGCCCGCCGGTCGCGTGGCACCCCGAGCGCCAGTTCGGGCTCTTCAACCTCTTCTGGGGTTGAGCCGGCCAGGGCGTCCGTGCCCCAGCCTTGTTCCCGATCTCAGGGGCAAAGGATCGGGCGGCATCCTGCTTCCCCGACGCCGTCCCGAATCCCCCCGGCGTGTCAGATGACAAACAATCAGCAATCCGGTGTCAGCCGGATGTCGCGCGGTCCTCGAAGAAACGGGCCACCTCGTCGGCGGCGACCGGCTCGACCATGCTCTCCCTGACGACGTCCTCGGCGTCCGGGAAGCCGCTCGCGCGGATGACGGCCGCGGCGGCGTCGATGTCGTAGGTCGTCCGCTGCGGCTCGGGCTCGCCGTCCGCCACGAGCAGCCAGTACGCCCCGGCGCTCCCCTCGTACGGCATGCCCACGCTGCCCGCGTTGACGACACGCCGTCCGCGGGCGCGCAGGTCGAACTGGTGATGGGTGTGTCCGCACACGACGAGGCGCTCGTCGACGCCGGCGAGCATCGGCCCCAGGCGCTCGGGCGGCGTCAGCGCGGTGATCATCTCCTCGTCGCTGCGCGGCGAGCCGTGGCAGTAGAGCGTGCCGTCGACGCGGACGAGCTCCTCGAAGCTCGCGAGGAGGTCGCGGTGGGCGGGCGTGATGCGGCCCGCGGTGAACGCGTCGGCGCGTGCGGCGACGTCGTCGGGGTGCGCGGAAGCGTCGGTGTCGCCGCGGTCGAAGGCGTCGACGACCTCGCGATCGGCGTTGCCCTGGACCCAGCGGACCGGGAGGTCGAGCGCCTGGAGACGGTCGAGGACCGCGGCCGGCAGCGGCCCCGCGGCGACGTCTCCGCCGACGACCACCATGTCCGCGCGCGCGAAGGCCGGGTCCGCGAGGACGGCCTCGAGCGCGGGCAGGTTGCCGTGGACGTCGTTGAGCGCGGCGACGACCGTCACGCCGCGGGCCCGGATGCAGGGGGCGGCGCCTGCTGTTGGCCGCCCGGCTGGTCGGGCAGGCGGTACCACTCGGTGATCTTCCCGTGCGCGACGCGAATCGCGCCCCGCGCGGTGCCGCCCACGCCGGTCCCGCAGTCGGCGCCGGGTCGCTTCGTGAGCTTGAAGGTGACAATCGTGTACGCGCCCGCGCCGCCCATGTCGACGGCCTTGGCGCCGCAGGGCAGCGAGAGGTTCACGGCGATGCGCTCGCTCTCGTTGTTGACGGTGAGCACGGGCGTGGCGTTCTGGAACTTGCTCGGAAGCGCGAAGTAGTGCGCCGCGCGCTCGACGTCGCCGTGGCGCAGCGCGCGCAACCAGCCATTGATCACGCGCCGCGACGCGCCATCCGCGGGACCCGTCGGCCGGTCGGGAACGCCCGGCGGCAGCTCGAGGTCGCTGTGCTGCGGGATCGGCCCGGGGTCGTTCTGCGCGGCGGGGCCCGACGTCGTGGCGCTCTTGTTCGACCCACCGCATCCCAGCATCGCGGGCACCGCAAGGGCGGCGACGACGACGGCGGCGGCAGAGCGGCGGCCAGCGCCCATGCGCTGATGATCCCACCTGCCGTTGGTGCGGCAAACTGCACTTTCCGTGAGCATCGAGGACGAGAAACGGGCCGCGGCGCGGGCGGCGGCGATGCTCGTGGAGGACGGCATGCGCGTCGGCCTCGGCACCGGCTCAACCGTGCGGCCGCTGCTGCCGGCGCTGGCCGAGCGCGGGCTGAGCGGGCTGCGCTGCGTGGCGACGTCGGTCGCCACCGAGGCGCTGGCGCGCGAGCTCGGGCTGCCGGTCGAGCCCTTCGAGACGCTCGAGCGACTCGACATCGCGATCGACGGCGCCGACCAGATCGCGCCGGACGGCTGGGTCATCAAGGGCGGCGGCGGCGCGCACACGCGCGAGAAGATCGTCGCCGCGGCTGCGGAGCGCTTCGTCGTCATCGCATCGTCGAACAAGCCCGTCGACGCCCTGGGCCCGCCGGTGCCGCTCGAGCTGCTGCCCTTCGGCCTGCGCGCGACGCTCGCGCTGCTTCGCGACGCGCGGGTGCGCGACGGCGCGCCGCCGTCGCCAGACGGCGGCGTCATCGCGGACTTCCAGGCGCCGTTCGACGACCCCGCCGAGCTTGCGGCGCGCCTCGACTCGACGCCCGGTGTCGTCGATCACGGGCTCTTCCCCGCGCGCCTGGTCACCGACGTGCTCGTCGCGCACGGCGAGAATGTCGAGCATCGCCGCGTCGGCTAGCGTCTCCTGCATGCCCGAAGACACCCGCCTGTGGCACGCCTTTGCCGATATGCACGCCGTCCGCGGCAACGAGCTGGTCATCGTCCGCGGCGACGGCTCCTACGTATGGGACGACGCCGGCAACCGCTACCTCGACGGCACCGCGAGCCTGTGGTGCGTGAACATCGGCCACGGCCGTACCGAGATCGCCGATGCCGTGCACGCGCAGATGCGCGAGCTCGCCACGTACCACACGTTCGGCGCGTTCGCGAACCGTCCGGCGCTGGAGCTGACCGAGCGCCTGGCCGCCATCGCGCCCCTCGACGACCCGCGGATCTTCCTCGTCTCCGGCGGCGGTGACGCGATCGACACGGCGGCGAAGCTCGCGCGCCGCTACTTCTCGGTCGTCGGCCAACCCGACCGCACCCACCTGATCTCGCGCGCGCAGGGCTATCACGGAACCCACGGCCTCGGCACGTCGATCGGCGGGATCCCGGCGAACGCCGAGGGGGTCGGGCCGCTCGACCCCGACACCTCGGTCGTGCCCCACGATTCCGTCGCCGCGCTCGAAGCCGAGATCGAGCGGCTGGGCGCCGGGCGCGTGGCGGCCGTGTTCGTCGAGCCGGTGATCGGCGCGGGCGGGGTCATCCAGCCGGTGCCCGGTTACGTCGAGGGCGTGGCCGAGCTGTGCGCGCGCACCGGCGTGCTCTTCGTCTGCGACTCCGTCATCGCGGCGTTCGGGCGGCTCGGCACCTGGTTCGGCGCGGAGCGCTTCGGCGTACGGCCCGACCTGCTGACGTTCGCCAAGGGCATCACGAGCGGCTACCTCCCGCTCGGTGGCGTGGTCGTGTCGGCGAAGGTCGCGGCGCCGTTCTGGGACGAGGGCGCGTGGTTCCGCCACGGGCCGACGTACGCGGGCCACCCGACGGTGTGCGCTGCGGCCATGGCGAACCTCGACATCATGGAGGGCGAGGGGCTGCTGGACCGGGGCCTTGCGATCGAGCAGGAGCTCGTCGCGGCGCTCGGCGGCCTCGCGGACCATCCGCTCATCGGCGAGATCCGCGCGGGCGTCGGGGCGCTCGGGGCCGTCGCGTTTAAGCCGGAGGCGCTGGCGGAGGCGCCCGACCTCGTGCAGCGCGTGTTCGCCGCCGCTCGCGAGCGCGGCGTGCTCGTCCGCGCCCTGGCCGACGCCCTCGCGCTCTCCCCGCCGCTCGTCATCACGCGCGAGGAGATCGACCATGCGGCCGCGGTGATCGGCGAGTCGCTCGACGTGGTCGCGCGCGACGTGCCCGCCGCCGCGGGTGCGCGCTAGCTTGAGGGGATGACAGCGGCCTTCAACCCCGAGATCGAGGTCACGGCCGAGCACACCGCGACCGCCCTGGCGGACGGGAGCGCGCAGGTCATCGACGTCCGCGAGGGCTACGAGCGCGACGCCGGGCGCATCGCGGGCACCCGCCACATCGAGCTGTCGAGGCTGCCTGCCGAGGTCGAGACGATCGACCGCGACCGGCCGGTGATCTTCCACTGCCACGTGGGCTCGCGCTCGCTGATGGCCGCGCAGGCGTTCCGCCAGGCCGGCTTCGACGCGTGGTCGATGGCGGGCGGCATCGAGGTGTGGGAGCAGGAAGGGCGCCCGGTCGAGTCCTAGAACGACGAAGGGCCCGCAGCGCGGGCCCTTCGAGAAAGCTCTCTGTTCAGAGCGACTTAGATCTTGGTGACGTTGACGGCCTTCGGCCCCTTGTCACCGGCCTCCTCCTCGTAGGAGACGCGCGCGCCCTCAGGCAGCGAGCGGTAGCCGTCGCTGTTGATGCCCGTGTGATGGACGAACAGGTCGCGGCTGCCCTCGTCGGGCGTAATGAAGCCGAAGCCCTTGTCGTCACTGAACCACTTCACGGTGCCGGTAGGCATTGCAGCCTTTCCTCCGATGACTCTTGTGCTGCGTTTCGGAGGAAGCTGGTCTGCAACCTGGACCCGACGCCTGCACTTCTCGCCGGGATCATCCCCGACCTGACGCGGGGAAAGTAGCAGGTCAGGGCCACTGAAACCTGTTCCCAGCCGGTGAAGTGTCAGAGCAGTGCCGCGCGCCGCAGACGTAGAGTGGGCGCATGGACGACGTCATCACCGGCGACGGCTGGGCCGCGACCCACCTCGACCGCCTCGGCGAAGGCCCCGGCTTTCGCAAGATCCGGCCCGCGCTCGGTGTCACCGCGTTCGGCATCAACGCGATCGTGCTCCCTCCCGGGATCGAGACGGGACGCCATTTTCACGACCGACAGGAGGAGGTCTACTTCCTGCACGCGGGGCGCGTCGAGATGGAGTTCGGCGACGGTGGCCGGCAGGTGCTCGAGCCGGGCGGCGTGGCCCGAGTCGACTCCGCGACCGTGCGCCGCGTGCGCAACATCGGCGAGGGCGACGCGGTCTACGTCGTCGTCGGCGGCGCCGACGGCTATGTGGGTCGCGACGGCCGCGTGCCCGACGAGGACGAGGCGCGCTACCGCGCCACATCGTCGCCGTCGTGACGCGGACCGCTTCGCTGCCGATCACCTTCGACGACGTCCAGGCGGCCGCCGCGCGGATCGAGGGCCGCGCGCACCGCACGCCGCTGTTGCGCTCGCGCACGCTCGACGCCCGCGTCGGCGCTCCGGTCGCGCTCAAGGCCGAGAACTTCCAGCGCGCGGGGGCGTTCAAGTTCCGCGGTGCGTGCAACGCGGTCCAGGCGCTGCGGCCGGTCGGCGTGTGCTCGGCGTCCTCGGGCAACCACGCGCAGTCGCTCGCGCTGGCGGCTCGCGAGCAGGGCGCGAGCGCCACGATCCTCATGCCGATGGACGCCCCTGCGGCCAAGCGCGCGGCGACCGAGGGCTACGGCGCCGAGGTGGTCGAGTTCGACCGCTATCGCGACGATCGCGAGGCGCTCGTGCGCGACCTCGCGGCCGAGCGCGGGCTGACGCTGATCCACCCCTACGACGAGCCCCTCGTCATGGCGGGCCAGGGCACCGTCGGCCTCGAACTGGCGGGCGACGTCGACGACCTCGATGTCGTCGTCGTCCCTGTCGGCGGCGGCGGCCTGATCGCCGGGGTGGCGACGGCGGTGAAGGCGCTGCAGCCGCGGGCGCGGGTCGTCGGCGTGGAGCCCGAGGCCAGCGACGACGTCGCCCGCTCGCTGCGGGCGGGCGAGCGCGTGAGCGTGGAGGTGCGCCCGACGATCGCCGACGGGCAGCAGCTGCGGACCCCGGGCGAGCGCACGTGGCCGGTGATCGAGTCGCTCGTCGACGACGCCGTGACCGTGTCCGATGAGGAGATCGTCGTGGCGATGCGGTTGCTGTTCGAGCGGCTGAAGGTCGTGGCGGAGCCGAGCGGCGCGAGCGCGCTGGCGGCGCTGCTGGCCGGGCGGGTCGCGCTCCGTGGCGGGACCGTGGGGATCGTCATCAGCGGCGGCAACGTCGGCGCGGCGCGCTTCGCCTCGCTGATGTGATGCGCCCGGCCGTCCCGCACGGGCCGCGCGAGCCGGCTGCGCTGCAGACGCTCGAGTGGGTCGCGCGGCCGACGGCCTTCCTGCGCCGCTGCGCCGCCAGGTACGGCGAGGCGTTCACGATCCGGCTGGTCTTCGACGACGCGCCGCTCGTGCTCGTGTGGCATCCCGACGCGGTGCGCGCCGTCTACTCGGCGAGCCCGGACGTGGCGCTGCGCGGCGCGAGCCCGGGGCCGCTGCGGCCAGTCGCCGGGCCGCGCTCGATCCTCTTCGCCGACGGCGACGCCCACCTGCGCATCCGCCGGCTCATGCTGCCGGCCTTCCACGGCGAGCGGATCGCCGCGTATCGCGAGGTGGTGCGCGAGGTCGCGATCGAGCACGCGGCTCAGTGGCCGCGCGGGCGCCCGGTCGAGGCGCTCGGGCTCATGCAGGACCTCACGTTGGCGGTGATCCTGCGCGCGGTCTTCGGCACCGACGACCCGCGGATGGCCGCCGACATCCGCGCCACGCTGGGCATCACGACCTCACTGCCGCGCATGGCGGCGATGGCGATGAGCCAGCGCGACCTCGGGCCGCACAGCCCGTGGGGCGCGTTCCTGCGCCGGATTGCCGTGATCGACGAGCAGCTCATGGCGCTGATCGAACGGCGCCGCGCCGAGGGTGGCGGAGGCGACGACGTCCTCGGCCAGCTGTTGGCCGCGGGGCTCGACGACGCCGAGGTGCGCGACCACCTCGTGACCTTGCTCGCCGCCGGGCACGAGACGACGGCGGGGTCGCTGGCCTGGGCGCTCGAGCGGCTCGCGCGGGCGCCCGCCGCGCTGGCGCGCGTGCGCGAGGGCGACGAGGCATGGATCGACGCGGTCATCAAGGAGACGCTGCGGATCCGGCCGGTGCTGACCGTCGCGCCGCGCAAGCTCGCCGAGCCGCTGCGGGTGAACGGGCTGGCGCTCCCCGGCGGGGTGCACGTGGCGCCCTGCATCTACCTGGTCCACCTGCGCGAGGACCTCTACCCGGACGCGACGGCCTGGCGGCCCGAGCGCTGGCTCACCCAACGGCCGCCGGAGTCGTTCGCGTGGATCCCGTTCGGCGGCGGCGTGCGCCGCTGCCTCGGCGCGTCCTTCGCGACGATGGAGATGGCCGAGGTCCTGCGCGTCGTCGCGGACACCTTCGACCTCGCGCCGGGCGAGGAGCGCGGCGAGCGCATGCGCCGCCGCGGGATCACGCTGCAGCCCGGCCGCGGCTCCCGCGTCGTCTTCAGCGACGCGTCCTAGCGCTTCTTCTTCGGCTTCTTCGTCGTGACGGTCTTCGTCGTCGGCAGGGCCTGGCGGTGGCCGGCCTTGTCGATGGCGACGAGGGTGAAGACCTGCTTGCCGATCGGCAGCTTCGACGCGACGACCTTGAACCGGGTGGCGCTGAGGGCGCTGACCGAGGCCCGGCCGGTCTTCGTCTTCGTGCAGGCGACCCTCTTCTTGGTGCCCTTGCGCTTGCAGGTGGTGCGGTAGCTGGACTTCACGCTCGCCTTGACCGTCTGGATCCCGGCCGAGAACCCCGCGTCGGTGACGCTGACAGTGAGGGTGCACCGGGTGCTGGTGCACGTCGTCTTCGTCACGCGCGCGACCGGCGCGGAGCTGTCCTGCTGGACGGGCTGCTGCGGCGGGGCGGGCTGCGGCGGGGTGACCTGCGGGGGTGCCTGCTGCGGCACCGGGACGGTCACCGCGGCGCTGCTCGCGAAGGCCAGGCCGCCGCCGTTGGTGCCCTTGACGTCGCAACGCAGTTGGCCGCCGGCGTCGCCGGGCTGGATCGTGTAGGTGCTCTGTGTGGTACGCGCGGTTCGCGCGACGTCGCCGCTGCTCGTGGGGACGACGAACTGGTAGGTGAAGTCCGGTCCACCGTCCCACGACCCGGGGTTGCAGCTGACCGTGCGGCCGACGGCGACCTCGCCCTGCACCGACGGCGAGACAAGGGTTCTCGGTGCGCTCACCGGATCGGGCTCGTCGAGGTAGTCCATGATGGCCTGATCGTGGACCTCGGTGTAGCCGCCGGGGTAGCCGGCGATGGCGCACCCGCTGCTGGGTCCGAACGAGACGATGCCGAGGAGCCGGTCGTCGCCCAGGTCGTCGTGGACGACCAGCGGCCCGCCGCTGTCGCCGAAACAGGCATCGGTCGAGCCGTCGCCGGCGCAGGTCATCACGCTCGCGTTGAAGCCCGGGTAAGCCGGCGCGCACTGCGGGTCGCCGACGATCGGCACCTGCGCCGTTTGCAGGATCGCCGGGTAACTGCGCGGGTTGTTGCTCTGCTTCTCGCCCCAGCCGGTCACGGTCGCGAGCGTGGTCGGGCCGGCTGTCTGCCAGGTGAGGTCGTCGACGAGAGCGATGGGCTCGATCGCGTTCTGGATCGGCTGCAGGTTGCCGTCGAGAGTGAGCACTGCCGCGTCGTGACTGAACGTGGCCGGGTCGTAATCGTCGTCGAGCGAGACCGCCTTGACCGGGATGCGCGAGTACCCGCTCGTTGCCGTGAGGTCGCGCGAGCCCGCGTAGACGTCAATCGCTCCCGGCGGCACCGGCTGGCCGCTGGTGCCGAGGGTGTTGTCGAACACGCAGTGGGCCGCCGTGATGATGTGCTGCGGGTCGCGGTACACCCCGCCGCACCACAGCCCGTTGTACGGGGTCTGGGTACGAACGACGATCGCAACCTGATAGGGGGCCTGGCTGATGCTCGTGATGTCGTGGCCACCGACCACCGCTCCTGCCGCAGGGCACCATGCAGCACCCGCGACAAGTGCGGCCGCCGTCGCGAGCACCCATCGCAGGGTCATCGAAGTCGGTTTCGGCATCCTGGGAGACCGCCTGAAGAGGCGGTTCACGAACAGACAGGGTAGTGCGCGTGAATGACCCGA
>DATFRW010000078.1:0-10815 GCA_035262945.1 Solirubrobacteraceae bacterium | reverse complement strand
GAGCATCACCTGGGAGCAGGAGCGCGGCGACGTCAAGTCGCTGCGCGGCTGGTGGCGGTTCGAGGACCTCGGGGACGGGCGGACGCGCGCGACGTACGGGCTCGCCGTCGATCCCGGTCGCATGCTCGGGCTCCTCGTGCGCGGGCCGACCGAGGCCAAGGTGCGTGACTACCTGCTCGGCGGCGCCATCGATGGGCTGAAGGCGCGCGCCGAGAGCAGCTGATCGGCGTCGAGCGCGCCAAGTTGGCGCCGGGGGGCGGTGGTCGGTGCGTAAGCCAGTCGCGTGGCGTTGGTGTTCGTACAGCCGGAGTTGCACGGTCCGCAGGACTCGGCCGCCGTGGTGGGCGCCCGCGCGTCGCGGGGGTTGGACGCGGCGCGCGTGATGGTTTTGCAGCGGGCGGCCGGGAATCGCGCGACGTCGGCGCTGGTGGCTTCGCGACGTCCACGGGCACGGGGCCGTTCGCGCGCGCGCCGTGGTGGTCCCGCGCCAGCGCGGCGCGTGTCGCTGGTTCGCGTGAGGCTGGCAGGCCGCGCGCTGACGGCGGAACAGCTTAGGGACGAGTTCATCCGCCAGTGTTCCCCGGACGCCACGCGGGCCGAGCTTGATTCGATGCGCGCGGCGTGGCAGGTCCCGACCCGGGGCACGCTGCCCGAGGAGGTCGCGCAGGGGTTCGTCGACATCGCGATGACGGTCGATGCGCGGACGCAGGCGGCGATCGATGCGCTACCGGAGGACCTCAGGCGCTTGCTGCTCGCCGAGAGCGCTGGCGCCACGGCCCTGGCGCCCCGGGAGTACGCCCGCGTGGTGCGCGTCGCGGGCAAGCTTGCCGCGCTGTCTGCCGTCGAGCGCGAGGATTACCTTGCGCGCGTGACGGCCGCGACGACGTCGCTGGCCGAGGTCGAGGCGTCGATCGACGCCTACATCCGTCTGCGTGCCGGGCGCGACACGCAGGAGCTGTTCCACCGCGCGGCGGCGGAGCGCTTGGCCGGCTGCGAAGCGGTCTATGCGGCCCACCGGCATCTGAAGTTCCTGAGGGCGGCGCAGCAGGCACGGCCCCACGACCTGGACGAGCTCTATCAGGCCGCCGGGGGCGAGCTCGTCAAGCAGGCGGTTGCGGACTTCGACGAGGAGGTGGCCGGCGCCGAGGGCAGGCTGTCGGCGGCGCTGAGGCAGAAGCGATTCGATTCGATCGCAGCGTTCGAAACCGCAATCGAGGCCTACCGGGTCAGCTTTCGCACCCAGGCGGTCAATCTCGCGCACGACGTCCTGGCGCGCTATGAGCACATGTTGTTTCTGGAGCGCAGCAAGCTCGCCGCGGGCGGCACGAGCGAGATCGTGCGGGGCATCGCCGCCACCCAGGCGCGCGCGCTGTATGCCGTGGCCCATGAGGAGCAACGCACCGCGGAGGACTGGCGGTCCGGGAGGGACCCCCAGGCCCGCGACGCACGGCTGGAGGAGAAGATCACCGAGCACGCGCACGCCGCGGCCGCGGCCACCGAGCAGGCCGACGCCGAGGTCAGACGCGGCGCCGGCGACTGGCTGGTCGCGGAGCGCGGCGTCGACCGCGAGGCGATCGCGGGCCTCGACGCCGAGGGCCTGAGCGCCCACCTGCGCGCGCTGATCGACGAGCGCTCACGCGACGCGCAACGCGCCCGCACGGAGCTCGATCAGGACCCCGACCGCGTCTTCGGGCTGCCCGGGCTGGTCGACGGCTCGATGGCGCTGCTGCACATCCAGCCGGACTCGGTGCATGCGCGCATCATCGACGACTGGATCGCCGACGACAAAGCGAGCCACGTGCTGTCAGAGCTCGCGCTGGGCGTCCTGGCGGCCGCGCTGGTGGCCCTGGTGCCCGGTGGCGGCTGGATCGCCGCCGCCGCCCTGGTGGCCAACAGCGCGATCAGCGCCTACCAGGCCTACACCGCCATCGACGAGTACACCCGAGAACAGCGGGACTGGCGGCTGGGCTTCCTGACCGAGCAACCGTCGCTCGCCTGGGTCGCGATCGCAGTCGTCGCCGCTGCCGCCGACCTCGGCGTCACCGCGGCGACGCTGCTCAAGCAATCGGCCGGCGCGCTCAAGGCCCTCGAAGCAACACTGACCGAGTTCTCGACGGCCGAAGACCCCGCCTCTCGCCTGGCCAGGCTGCGCGCCGCCCTCGCGAAGGCGAACGACCTGTCCGCCGAGCTCAAGGCGGCGCTCGAACGCGAGGCCGAGGCCTTCGCGGCTTCCAAGCGCTCATCGAACGACCTCGCCAACGCGGTCGCGGGCACGGCGTACGTGCTACTCCCCGGCCTCGTCGACCCCACGCTCGTCACGAAAGTGTTCCGTGCGCTCTACCACTGGGTGCGCAAGGGCGCCAAAACGCTGCGCCGGCTGAGCGTCGAGGCGAAGTTCATCGAGCATGTCGGGTTCATCGCGCCGTTGCCCGCTGCCGGGCGCAAAGAGCTCGAGGCCGCCCTCAAGGAGGTGAGGTGGATCGTGGAGACCGGGGATGAACTGCATATGGACGAAGGGACGCTGCTCGCCTACCTCGACCGCTGGGGGTTCAAGCGCACCGACCCGGCCGCCATCCGTGACCTTCGTCGCGAGCTGCGAGAGTGGCGGCCGCTGAGCGCATTCGCGAGCCGTCAGGAGTTTCGACGCAGGATGCTCGAGCGGCTCGCGAGGCTTCAGCGGGAGCGGCCACCGGGCTGGCCACTCGTCGATGAGGCGCTGAAGCTGGAGCCCGACCAGGCGGTTCGCAGCGAGATCGCCGGCCTGCTGGAGCGCGTCATGGACGCGCTGCAGAACCCCGAGCTCTACGCGGACGAGCTCGCCGATGCCTGGCAGCTGGTCCACACCGGGCAGGCCGCCAACATCAACACCGCCCTGATCGTGCTGGCCGAGCGTGGCGGCGTGCCCGTCCGGGAGATCCGCGAGTTGATGAGCGCCACGGACTTCTTCGAGCAGGTGGCTTCGCATCCGGGCTCTTGGGTTGACCGCAACTTCGTGGGGGGGTGGCACGGTGCGCTGACGCACCTCTTGCAGGACCTCGTCGTGGATAGGGCTCTGGGAACGGGTGCGAGCTCCAGGTTCCGTGTCCTCCTGGGGAGGGCCACGGGCCGCGTCGATCGCTACGGGTACGTCGACGGCTATCCCTACGTGATGGAAGCGTTCTCGACGCTTCCCAACAGCGCGCAGCTGCTCCCCAACTCCATCTGGAAGAACGAGGACAGCATCACCGTCGGCGACTACATCTTCCGCTTCACCTACGACCTTCTGTACCCCACGTACGTCAACCACCTGAGCCGCCTGCCCCAACCCGAGCTCCTCGGACCCATGCTGAGGTCCCTCGCGGGAGTCGATTGAGGCGCGCGACTACCTGCTCGGCGGAGCGATCGACGGGCTGAAGGCACGCGCCGAGAGCAGCTGATCGGCGTCGAGCGCGTGCTCGCGGACGGCGGTGCGCGCCGGCTCCGCGAGGAGCGCCTGGAGGCGGCGCGCGGCGTCGAGGTGGTCGCCGGTCCAGATCACCTGCACCGCCGTGCTGGTCGCGTGTCCGTCCTCGCCGCGCAGGTCGGCGTCGACCGCGGCGACCAGCCGGTCGTCGGCGTCGGGGTCGCCCGCCTGCGGCTCCGGCACGTCGCCGTGGCCCGTGAGGCTTCCGGCGAACGCGTCGTACCAGCCCGTCATCTGATCGCTCGCGGCCAGCAGCTCGCGGCGCGCCGCGGCGCGCTCGGCGCCGACGTCGCCGTCGCCGTCCTCGTTCCAGAGGTCGAGCACGGCGTCGCCCGCCAGGCGCAGCCCGACGACGCCGGTGACGAGGCTCGTGACCTCGGCCATCGGGACGGGCTTCTGCCCGCGCTCGGCCAGGTAGGTCCGAAACGTGTCGTCCAGCCGCCGGGCGGCCGCCGCCGCCTCGATCGCCTCTGTCGTCGGCGCGGGCCGGGCCAGCGTGCCGTTGTCGCAGCGTCCGAGGCCGAACTGCACGGCGCCCGCGAGGTAGCGCGCGCTGTCCGCGTACGCGGCCGCGAGCGCGTTGCCGAGCGCGGCGGCCGCGCCGCGCGGCCAGAACAGCAGGCCCACGGCGAGGCTGACCGCGCTGCCGATCGCGATGTCCTCGATCCGCACGAGCCCGATCTGCCAGCCCTCGGGCGCGAGGATGTTGAAGAGGATCAGGAGCACGAGCGTGAAGGCGGCCTGGCCCGCGGCGAACGAGATCGTCGCCGGCGCGAGGCCCGCGAAGAGGACCGCGACCGGCAGCAGCAGCCACAGCACGGTCGTGTTCGTGCCGATCAGCGCCACGAGCACGCCGCCGACGACGAAGCCGACGACCGTGCCCAGCAGCCCGCGCAGCACGTTCTGGCCGGTGCTCAGGGCGCTGGAGCGCAGCACCGAGAGCGTGCCGAGCACGACCCAGAACGAGTGCTGCACGCCGCTGAGGCTGGCGATGAGCACCGCGAGGGCAAGCCCCACCGCGCCGCGGACGCTGTTCTGCAGCCAGACCGAGTGCGGGCTGACATGCGCGCCGGCCCGCTCCGCCGCGGCATCGAGCGTGCCCCCGATCCCGGGCGGCTGACGGCCGAGGAGTTGCGCGAGCCAGCTGCGGCGCTCGGCGGCGGCCGCGACGTCGACGTTACGGGCGATCTGGGACACGACGAAGCTGAGCTCCCGCGCCCGGAAGCTCGGGTCGAGGGCGGAGATCACGTCCCCGCCGGGCACTGCCACCATCACGGAGCGCTCGAGCGCCACGAGCTTTCCGCCGAGGTCGTCGACCGCGGCGTGCAGCGACTCGGGCGACCCCCGGAGATCGGCGAGCAGGTCCGCGCTGCGCTCGAGCACCGAGGCCGCCGCGTCGGTCGCGTCGCGGACCCGCTCGTCGCGCGGGGCCGGATCGTCGCACGCCACCGCGCGGCCGGCCACGGCGTTCAGCCATCGCAGCTCGTCCACCAGCCGGACCACTGCGCGCGCCGCCGTGCTCAGCCCGGTGGGGCGGTACGGCGTCGCGAAGAACAGGTCGTGCAAGCCGCCGAGCGCGGCGTCGGCCTCGGGAGCGGCGGAGCGCGAGCGCAGCCGGGCTGCCATCGCGCGACAGGCGGCGATCGCGGCGTCGCGCACGGGATCGCGCGCGGGCGCCGGCCACAGCAGCGCGATGGCCAGCAACGAGGCGCCCGATGCCAGGCCCCAGCCCGCGAGGCGATCCGGGATCGCGGAGGCCGGAGCCTGCAACGACACCGGCAGGATGAAGGCCAGCAGCAGCGAGGTCGTCGCGCCCGCGAGCACCGAGCTCACGACCCCCGCGAACAGCACGCCGAAGGCCACGAGCCCCATCGCGACCGCGGCGAGGCCCGCCCGCTGGGAGGCCAGCGTCCCGACCACCACGAAGACCGCGCCGGTCAGCGCGAGCGCGGCCTGCGCCTGCAGCCGCGCGCGCATCGGCCCCGGGAAATCGACGAGCAGGAGCAGCGCGAAGGAGCCGAAGGCGGCGAACGTCGCGACCGCCGGGTTGCCGATCACCTTCTCGCCCAGAGCGAACATCGCCGGCATGACCACTGCGGTCCGCGTCGCCCGGCGGAGCGCGAGCAGGGCGGGATCGCGTCGGCGCAGCAAGTTCAAGGGAGGCTCACACGCGCACGAGCCCGGCTCCGGCGCAGCCGGCGGCGAGCGCGTCGAGCCCGAAGCCGTCGACCGGTCCGAGCGCGCCGCTGCCCTGCAGCCCGCCCGCCGCCGCCGTCTCGGCGCCCCAGGCGAGGAACCCGGCGGTGAGGTCGTACCCGTTGACGCCCTCCAGGCGGACGGTCGCCAGCGGCGCGTCGCCCGCGCCGTACGCCTCGGCCAGCACGACCGAGCGGCTCTTCGCGCGCGCCTCCGCGTCAGGCCCACCGCTGGAGCCCTTCACGAAGCGCCCGAACAGGGCCTGCAGCGCGTCGCGGACGCCGCGCACGTTCAGGACGGGCTCCATCACCGCGGTGGCGATGTGCATCGGCTGGGACAGCGGCCCGAACCAGCCGAGGAACACGTCGACCTCGTGGAGGGTCGGGTGGATGCGCGGCAGCGCGAAGTGCTCGGAGCTCGCGACGCTCACCGCCGGCGCGGTGCGCCCGGGCTTGACCGCGAACGAGCGCACCCGCTTGGCCGGGCGCTCGTCGATCAGCCGGCCGCCGTGCCAGCCGAAGCCCGGCGAAAGCGCGACGCCGGCCGCGCTCGCGCGCGTGCCGCCGCTCATCGACGATGCGCCCGCGCCGGGCGAGAAATAGCCGATCTCGAGCCGGGTGGCCGCTTCGCCCGCGTCCCTGAGCGCCAGCGCGCCTGCGAGGTTGCCCGGCACCCAGTCGAAGCCGAACGCGGTGACGAGGCCGCACCCTGCGGCCTCCGCACCGGCGCCGTAGCGCTCGAACACCTCGCGGATGAACCCGCCCTCGCCCGTCGAGTCCAGGTAGTGCGCGCCCGCGGCGATCGCGGCCTGCACCGCCGGGCCGCCCCAGCGGGTGAACGGCCCGACGGTCGAGACGAGGACGTCGCCGCGCTCGACCAGCGCATGGACGGACTCAGGGCGCGCGACATCGGCCACGGCCCATTCGAGCCCGCCCAGCTCCTCGGCCATGGCGCGCACGCGCGCGTCGTTGCGCGCCGCCAGCACGGGCGCCGTGCCGCGCGCGACCATCGCGCGCGCGGTCAGGTCGCCCGTGTAGCCGGTGGCGCCGAATAGGACGATGCGGCTCACCGGGCCTATCCTGCCATGGCCATGGACGAATGCGTGCTCGCCGAGCGCCTGATCACGTACGACACCGCCGGCGGCGAGGGTCTGCGCGCGGCTGCGGGCTTCGTCAAGGGCTGGCTGGAGTCACGCGAGCTGACCGTCGACGGCCAGGAGCACGACGGGCTGCCGGTCATCCTCGCCGAAGGCGGGGCCACCAATCCCGACGCACCGACCGTCGTCTTCCACGGTCACCTCGACGTCGTCCCCGCGCGCGAGGGGCAGTTCGCGCCGCGCGTCGAGGGCGACCGGCTCATTGGCCGCGGCGCGTACGACATGAAGGGCGCGCTCGCGGCGATGATGTACGCGCTCAAGGACGCCGCGGCGCAGGACGACATCCGCGTGCGATTGGTGTGCGTCCCGGACGAGGAGTCCGAGGACGTCACGCGCCGGGCCACGGACGTGCTGGTCAAGGGCGGCCTGCGCGGCGACTTCGCGCTCACCGGCGAGCCCACCGACCTGCACATCGGCGTGCAGGCCAAGGGCGTCCTGGCGGCGCGCGTGCTCGTGTCCGGCACCGCCGCGCACGGCTCGACGCCGTGGCTGGGCGACAACGCGATCCTCAAGGCGCACGACGCGTTCAGGCGGATCGAGACGCTTCCGTTCAGCCGCGAGTCCTCGGACCTGTTCGACCGGCCGTCGATCAACCTCGCGCGCATCGTCGGCGGCGACGCGTTCAACAAGGTCCCCGACGCCTGCACGATGGACGTCGACATCCGCTTCCTGCCCAACCAGGACCCGGGCGAGATCCTCGAGCAGATCCGCGCGATCGGCGATCTCGAGATCCTCAAGACGTTCATCCGGGCGCCGACGATGGTCTCGCGCAGCAACCCGTACGTGCTCGCCCTTCGCGACGCGGTCGGTCGCTCGATCGAGGGCGACGCCCTCTCGGTCGGGCGCGACGGCGCGTCGGACGTGATCTATTTCGTCGAGGCGGGGATTCCGGCGGTCGAGTTCGGCCCCGTCGGCGGCGGACACCACGGGCCGCACGAGTGGGTGTCGCTATCCTCGCTTGCCCGTTATCGCCGTGCTCTCGGCGATTTCGTGCGCAATCTGCCGGCCTGGCTGGATCGCCAGGAGCCGCCGCCGCTGCGGGCGGTCGACGGCGGACTGGCGTAGTCAATCCGCCGACAGCGGCGGCCCGTTCAGCTCCCAGTCGGCGGCGGCGAAGATCGGCTCCACCACGGCCGGGTCGGGTGGACCCTCGGACGATCGGATCGCCGGCCCGAACGCAGCGAAGAATCGGTCCGTATGGCCCGGAACAAAGGTGGCGATGCAGAGGCCCGGCTCGTCGCTGAGGTTGACCCAGGCGTGCTTCATCCCCGGCGGGATGTAGACGAACGTGCCCTCCTCGCAGACGAACAGATCGTCGCCCACCTGAACCTTGTACCGGCCCTTGAGGAAGTGAAGCGCCTCGTGCTGCTTGCAGTGCGTGTGCAGAGGCGGACCGCTCCTTGCCGGAGTCTCGAGCACGAAGTAGTCGAACGCGCCGCCGGTATCGTCGCCGCGAGCCTTGAAGCAGAGCGTCTCGCCGGGGACGGAGTAGCGCATCGTTCCTTCGCCGTCGGGCACGATCTTGGCGGCCGGCGCGCCGGATGCGAGAGTCGCCGGCTCGTCGATCACGTCTTGCGGGGTCACTGGCCCTCCTTCGGTCGTCGTCGCGGGATGACGAACCGAACGTACGGCCGAGCGACCCGCGCCGAAACCGAGGGACTACTGCACTTTGAGGCCGTCGCCCGTGATCTTTGAGCTCGGCGACGTGGCCAGCTCCGCGCGCGAGCGGACGCCGAGCTTGCCGTAGATCCGGGAGAGGTGGGCTTCAACCGTGCGCACGCTCATGAAGAGCTGCGCGGCAATTTCCTTGTTCTGGCGCCCCTGCACGGCCAGGGCGGCGACCCGCCGCTCCGTCTCGGTCAGCTCGGACGGCGCGGCCCTGCGGCCGCTGATCCGTCTCAGCTCAGCTCGAGCCTTGACCGCCCACAACGGCGCGCCGAGCTCCTCGAAGATCGTCAGCGCTCGCTCGAGGTCGGTGCGTGCAAGGCGCTTCTGCTTCCCCTGACGGCGCGCAGCGCCAAGGCCCAGCAGCGTCCGGCCACGCTCCAAGGGGAAGGGAAGCCCTTCGAGTCGGTCGAGCGCATCCTCGAACGCCTCGACCGCCGATCCGATGTCGCTGTCGGCGGCCGCGAGCGTGCCGCGACAACGGCGCGCCGCGGCAGCTGCCCGGATGCTTGTCGCCGGGAAGTCTTCGTACAGGGTCAGGTACTCGCGCGCGAGTGCGCGGTCCCCGACCGAGATGAGCGCCTCGATCGCGTCGGGCCAGAAATCCGTCGGCCCCAGCCCGCGCTGGCCTATCTCGACCAGTTGCGCGGGCACATCACGGAATCGATCGGCCGCATGGGCATGTTCGCCGACGACCAGATCGATGTAGCCCAGCGCGGCGCGGTTGAAGAGCGAGAAGACCCGATCGGAGACCGACTCCGACGCGGTGTGGCCCGCGTTCGCCGTCGCTCGCGCGCGGTCGACCAGCCCCAGGTCGACCTCGACGCGCGCCGTCTGGGCGGCGAGCATCCCGGCGAGTTGTCGCTCGTGCGTCTGTTCGGCGAGCTCACCCGCCGCAGCGGCATGCTCGAGTGCAAGCTCCCAGCGGCCCGCGTACCACTCCAGATAGACGAGTTGCAGCGCGCCGAACGCGCGCTTGTGCTCGTCGCCCGTTGCGACCGCATCGGCGATCAACGACTCGAGGAGGGCGCGGGCGCGGTCGAGCTCGCCCTGATGGATCAGCTGAACGGCGAGCATCAGCTTCGGGCTGTCGTGAAAGAGCAGCGGTCGGTCGAGCGTCCGCTCGATCGCCACCCCGCGCTCCAGGAGGCCCGGCGTGATCTCCGACGCGTTGCTCTCGATGAGGCCGACGCGACTGAGCGCGGTGGCCAGCAGTGCACGGTCTCCCACGCGCTCGGCTCGCTTCAAGCCGTCCCGAGCGTCGACCAGGGCCGCCGGCACGTCGCCGCCGACCCAGCGGGAGATGGCCAGGAAGCCCAGGATCTGCACCGCTCGAGCGTCGTCGCCGTGCGGGGCGATCTCGGTCAGCGCCTCCTCGCAGAGCCGGATCCGCGTCGGGATGTCGACGTTGCCGGTCGTGGCGATCGCGTAGAGGAGGTCAGCCCGCGCGGTGCCGGCGGGAACGTCGTCCAGGAGCTGCTCCCATATCGCGGTGGCACGGTCGAAGTCGCCGGCGAAGCGGTGCCACCACGCGGCTGCGCTGCGTCGGCGGCGGCGCTGCTTGACGTCGTCGGGCGGCGTGAGGCTGACCGCCAGCTCCGCGAGGTCGGCCGCCGACCCGGTCGCTCCGCGCGCTGCGGCCTGCGCCGCTGCGGTGTCGAGCTCCGCGGCGATCTCCGCGTCCGGGCGCTCGCTCGCGAGGGCAAGGTGGCGCGCACGTTCCTCGACGTCCTCGACGGCATCGGCGAGCGCACGGTGCACCGCCTGCCGTCGCCACGCCGGGGCGCGTGCGTAGCAGACCGACGACAGCAACGGGTGCGCGAACCGGATCCGCGAGCCGTCGAGCACGATCACGCCCTCCTCGAAGGCGCGCTCGAGGGCGGACAGTGCCTCCTCGTGCTCTCCGTGTGCCCTCCCGACCAGCTCCGCGGTCGGCCGGGCGGCCGCGGCCGCCACGAGGAGTACTTCGCGCACCTCCGGCGGCAGCCGCTCAAGACGGTTCCCGAGGACCGTGCCGAGGCTGTCCGGGACGCGCAGCCACGTGGCCCCGGCGGGCGGTGCGGGCGTGCGCGCAAGCTCGAGCGCGAAGAACGGGTTGCCACCGGTGGCGTGATGGATCTGCTTGAGCTCCGACCGCGCGAGGTCGACACGAAGCCTTGTGTGCAGGAGATGGTGCAGCGCCCGCGGATCGAGTGGGCCAAGCCGCACTCGCGTCGGCTGTCCCTCGCGAAGCAGGCGTTCCAGCTCGAGCGGCACCGCGACGTCGTCGGCCTCGCGCAGTGTCGCGAGGAGACCGACGGTTTCGGTCGTCAGGCGCCGGACGGCGAGCTGAACCACGCCGGCCGTAGGCCCATCC
>DATFRW010000077.1:0-12715 GCA_035262945.1 Solirubrobacteraceae bacterium | reverse complement strand
GTGCGCCGTTCCGGGGATACGCGGGTGGCCGTTCGGCCGAGGGTGTGCTTGCATCCCTCCGACCGGCGTACCCCTCCCTGGACCGGGGTACGGACGACAGCATGCAGGCCAACGACATCACGCGAGAGCGCCTGCGCCGCCTGGCGGAGACGCGCCCGGCGGACGCGAAGGTGCTCTCGCTGTTCCTGAACCTCGATCCGCGCGAGTTCGCCACCGCCCCCGCGCGCGGCACCGAGGTCCGGTCGGTCATCGACCGCGCGACGCGGATGGTCCGGGACGACGAGTCGCTGACCCACGCCGCGCGGGCGTCGCTGCGCGCGGACCTCGAACGCGTGCAGGCGGAGTTCAACAACTCCGGCCTCGACGCGAAGGGCGCGCACGGCCTGGCGGTCTTCTCCTCCAGCGCGGCCGGCCTGTTCGAGGTGCTCAAGCTTTCCGTGCCGGTCGACCACGACCCCGTCATCGCCGACGCGCCATTCGTCGAGCCGCTGTCCGCGATCGGCGCGGCGGAGCGCTGGTGCGTCGTGCTCGTCAACCGCCGCACCGCCCGGCTGTTCTGCGGCGCGGGCGACGACCTCGAGGAGATCGAGCACGTCGAGGACGAGATCCGCCGCCGTCACGACCAGGGCGGGTGGTCGCAGGCGAACTACCAGCGCTCGATCGACAAGGACGCCGCCGCCCACCTACGCCACGCCGCAGAGGTGGTCTTCGCGCGCATGAAGGACGAGCTGCCCGTGGGCATCCTCGTCGGCGCGCCCCAGGGGCTGGCCGGGCACTTCGAGAGCGAGCTGCACCCCTACCTGCGCCAGCGACTCGCGGGCCGCATCGACATCGACGTCGAGAACGCGAGCCCGGAGGCCGTCCGCCGGGCGGCCACACCGCGCATCGCGGAGGCGGCCCGCGCGCGGCAGGACGCGGCGCTCGAGCGCCTTGCCGAGGCGTTCGGCGGCGGCCCCGGCCGCGCAGCGACCGGTGTCGAGGGCGTCCTGCCGGCCGTCCACGAGCAGCGGGTCGCGGTGCTCCTGGTCGAGGCCGGCTTCAAGGGGCCCGGCGTCGTCTGCCCGACCTGCGGATGGCTCGGCGGCGCCGACGCGTCGACCTGCCCCGCCGACGGCACCGCGACGACGCTCCGCGAGGACATCATCGAGACCGCCGTGGAGCGTGCGCTGACCCAATCGGCCGATGTCCATGTCCTGCGCGACCGCCCGGAGCTGGCCTCGCACGGCCACATCGCGGCGATCCTTCGCTTCTGACGCCGCGGGCCGCGCGTCAGTCCACGAGCGCGAGCCTGGGGTTCGGCCGCTCCTGCCGGCCCGCCTTCGCGCCTGGCCGCCCGTCGACGCGCACGACGTCGGCGGTGAAGTCGTTCGCGCCCCGCAGGAGCGAGGAGCCGACGCCGTAGGCGTCCACGGGTGCAGCCTCGTCCTCGAACCGCGCGATCTTCGTGGCGTCGAAGCCCCCGGACACGACGATGCGCACGTGGCCGTGGCCGGCGGTGTCGAGCGCGTCGCGCACGCGCCGTGCGAGCAGCGGCGTCACCCCGCGATGGCGCTCGGCGTCGGGCTCGGCGACGAGCGCCGCGTCGACGAGCGACTCGCTCGTGTCGAGCCGCACGCCCCACAGCCGTTCGCCGAGCGCGTCGGCGACCTCGAGCGCGGTGCGTACAGAGTCGTTCTCGAAGTCGGCGAGCACGGTGATGTTCGTCTGGCCGTAGAAGCGGTCGGCGAACGCGCGGGAGGCCGCGACGGTGTCGCCACCGTAGGCTGCGATCAGGCCGTGCGGCACGGTGCCGACCCCACGCCCGCCCCACCACGACGCCTGCGCGTCGGTCGAGACGCCGATCGCGCCGGCGACGTGCGCCGCCCAGCCGTCGCCGGTCTGGACGAGCCAGTGGTCGTGGCGCGCCGGAAAGAAGAGGATGGGCTTGCCATGTGCGGCTTCGACGACCGCCCTGACGTTGCGCATCACGAGCGTGCGCCGCGCCATGCACCCCAGGTAGACCGTCTCGAGGTGGGCGAAGAGCGCGTAGTCGCCCTCGATCGTCATGACGGTCTCGTGGGGGTCGATCGTGTCGCCCTCGTGCAGCGCGCGGACCTCGAGCTCGGACCAGCCGTCCTCCCAGCCGTCGTCGGTGTGGCGCCCGGCGCACTGCTTGAGGATCGCGATGGCCTCGTCGACGCCGCCGAGGATCGACTCCTCCTTCTGGAAGACCTGCATGAGCACCCGCGGGTGGCGGTCCTCGGCCTCGAGCAGCTCGCGGGTGAGGTTGAAGTACTGATCGGTGTAGTAGCCCTCGCGCATGCGCGCGACCGGCAGCCGGAATGTCTCTGGGGGCAGTCGCGGCACGGGGTGATCCTATGCACGACGTCGACTCCCTGATCGCCGAGTTGCGGCCCTACGTCGCCGACGAGCGCGTGCTCGAGGCTGTAGCCGCGGTGCCGCGCGAGCGGTTCGTGTCGTGGTCGATGCGCGAGCGCGCCTACGAGAACCGCGCGCTCGGCATCGGCTGCGGGCAGACGATCTCGCAGCCGCTCGTGGTCGCGCGGATGAGCGAGCTGCTCGAGCTGCGCCCGACCGACCGCGTGCTCGACGTCGGGACCGGTTCGGGGTATCACGCCGCGGTGCTCGCGCTGCTGGCCGACCACGTGTGGTCGATCGAGCGCCACGCGCGGCTGTCGGCGCGCGCTGCGCGCAACCTCGAGGCGGCCCAGATCGAGAACGTGACGCTCGTCGTCGGCGACGGCACGCACGGGCTCCCCGAGGAGGCGCCGTTCGACGCGATCAACGTCGCCGCCGCCGGCACCGCCGCGGCGCTCGCCGAGCTCGAGGCCCAGCTCGCCCCCGGCGGGCGGCTGGTGGCGCCGGTGACCGAGCCCCTTCAGCGCCTCGAGGTCGTGCGGCACACCGAGGCCGGCTTCGAACGCGCGCTGTTCGAGGAGGTGCGCTTCGTGCCGCTGGTGAGCGATCGCTAGGGCGTCGACAGCGGCGGCTGCTGGCTCTCCCAACGCCGCCGCTCGGCCTCGATGATGGCCTCCTCGTGCTCGCCGAGCCGCACGCCGCGCGCGCGCTCGGGATCGCACAGCAGCTCCTGGCAGCGCTCGGCGCACTCGGCCTGGCGCTCCTCAGGCGAGATCCGCAACGCCGCGATGAGCCGGCGCAACATGTTGCAAACGCTACGCGCCCGGAAGCTGTTGGACAAGCGAGAGCACCGGCGCGAAGAGGTCGCCGTGCTCGTCGACGCGGCGCAGGACGTCGGCCGCCTCGAAGGTCAGGTCCTCCGGGCGCTTCGTCGCCCGCACCTCGTCCCACGCGACCGGGGCCGACACCGTGGGGCGCGGCATCGCGCGGAGCGAGTACGCGTTGATCGTCGTCTTGTTGATGTCGTTCTGGCCCCAGTCGACGAGCACCTTGCCCTCGCGCGCGGACTTCGTCTGGCGCGCGACGACGAGGCTCGGCTCCTCGCGCGCCAGCAGCTCCGCGACGGTCTTCGAGAACGCCTTCGTCTGCGCGAAGGTCACGTCGCCGGTGTTGAGCGGGACGTAGACCTGCATGCCCTTCGAGCCCGATGTCTTGGCGAAGCACTCGAGGCCCAGCCCCTCGAACAGCCCGCGCAGCAGCTCGGCGACCCGGCAGCACTCGACCACCGTCGCGGGTGCGCCCGGATCGAGGTCGAAGGCGATGAGCGTCGGGTGCCCGGTGTCCGACGCGAGCGCCAGCGAGGTGTGCAGCTCGAGGTCGGCGAGATTGGCAAGCCAGACGAGCGTCGCCTCGCTGTCGACCACGACGTAGTCGATGCTGCCGACGCGCGCGGTGCCGACCCACTCGGGGCGATGCGACGGCGCGTTCTTCTCGTAGAAATAGGGCGCGTCGACGCCGTTCGGGTAGCGCTTGAGCGTCAGCGCCCGGCCGTCGAGGTGCGGCAGGACGGTCGGGGCGATGCGGGCGAAGTAGTCGATGACGTCGCGCTTGGCGAAGCCGACCTCCGGATAGAGGGCCTTGTCGAGGTTGGAGAGCTTGACCTGGCGGCCGCCGACCTCGGCGATGACCGCGTTGGCCTCCTCGCGCACGACCAGCTCGGAGGGCTTGTCGTCGCGCAGGCCCTTGTAGCTGGGCGCGCGGAGCTGGCCGCCCTCGGTCCACTCGCGGAACTCGACCTCGGCGACGAGCTCCGGATCGACGAACACCGCGTTGCGCGGGATCTTGGGCCCGCCGGGCGCGAACGGCGAGTCCTCGCGCTCGAGCGGACCGAGCTTCTCGGCGAGCCGGTCGAGCTCGGACTCGGTGAACCCGGTGCCGACGCGCCCGATGTGGCGCAGCGAGCCGTCCTCCTCGCGCACCCCGGCGAGCAGCGCGCCGATGCGGTCGCGGCGCTTGCCGTCGCCCGGGACCCAGCCGCCGATGACGACCTCCTGGCGATCGAGGTTCTTGACCTTGATCCACGACCCGCTGCGCCGCCCAGGCTCGTACGCCGAGTCCAGGCGCTTGGCGATGACGCCCTCGAGGCCCTGCTGCGCGGTCGCCTGCAGCAGCTGGGCGCCATGGCCGGCGACGTAGTCGGGCACGCGCCAGTGCTCGCCGTCGCCGAGGCCGAGGTCGCCCAGCAGCTCGCGGCGGTCCTTGTACGCAAGCTCCATGAGCGAATGACCGTCGAGCCACAGGAGATCGAAGATCACGTAGGTGACCGGCGTCTCCTTCGCCAGCCGCCGCACGACGCTCTCCGAGCTGACGTGCATGCGCCGCTGCAGGGCGCCGAAGTTCGGCCGCCCCTCGCCGTCGAGCGCGACGATCTCGCCGTCGAGGACGGCTCGGTGGTGACTGAGCGCGCGGTTCAGGCGGCCGACCTCGGGATAGCGCGGCGTGATGTCGAGCAGGTTGCGCGAGTGCAGCTTCAGCCGCCCGGGCTCCGAATGGCAGATCGCGCGCACGCCGTCCCACTTGATCTCGAAGCCCCACTTCGCGTCGTCGCGCGGAAGCGACCCGAGGCGCGCCATCATCGGCACGATCCGGTCGGGGACCGGCTCCGCGGCGGCCGGGTCGGCCGGCGGATCCATGCGGTGGATCATCCAGTTCTTCGGCTCGGCGTCCTTGTCGATGGGGAACAGCGCGTAGCGCGCCTGCAGCCGCTCGCCGTGGAAGCGCACCTCGACCTTGCGCGGCTCCCACTTGAGCTCCTCGTAGGTGCCGCGGTCCCAGATGCGCATGCTGCCGGCGCCGTACTCCCCCTTCGGGATGTCGCCGTGGAAATCGAGGTACTCGAGCGGGTGGTCTTCGGTGCGGACGGCGAGCCGGTTGTCCCTCGGCACCTCGGGCAGCCCGTTCGGGATCGCCCACGAGACCGCGACGCCGTCGTGCTCGAGCCGCAGGTCCCAATGCAGGCGCGTCGCGTGGTGCTCCTGGATCACGAACCGTCGGCCGTCGGCCTCGGCTCGCTCGTCCCCCATGGGCTCGGGCGTGCGCCCGGCGGAGCGCTTGGCGCGGTACTCGGCGAGACGATCGGCCATGCCGGGCCACCGTAGCGCGCGCGCCAGCGATCGAACTGGTAGGCGCGCCACCGCCGCACCGCCCAGATGCTCCCGATCGTCGCGAGGATCGCGAGCAGGACGTTGTAGACGAGCTGCCAGCGGATGAGGTCGGCGCCCGTCGGTGAGCCCACCCACGCCGCGGTGTCGGGCCAGCCGAAGTGCCAGCCGTCACCGCCGAGGCCCATGCTGACGCGGATGGCGACGCCGTACGAGGCGTCCCAGCACGCGTGCAGGCACGCGACGCCGAGATACGTCGCCGCCACGCGGCGATCGAGGCGGAAGTGGCCCGTGTACCAGGCCGACGCGAAGATCGCCCCGCCGAAGATCGCGGTCCACGTGATGTGCCCGAACGGCGCGAGGACGGCGCGAAACGCCTCGGTCTGCACGATGTCGAGCGTCGCGTGGTCGTCGCCGTGCTCGATGAGCGCGCTCAGCGCGTACCCGGCACTCTCGAACGCGGCGAAGCCGGCGCCCACGGTCGCCCCGAGGACCATGCCGTCGCGCGGGACACGCGGCCGCACGAGCGAGGCGATCCCGACGAGCACCAGCGCCTTGCCGCCCTCCTCGATGAGGCCGACGAGGCCGTTCGTGGCCAACGCGTGGGGCAGGATGTAGGTCTCAGCGGTGCCGCTGAGGACGAGCGCGGCGGTCCCGCCCGCCAGGAATCCGACCATGATCGTCTCGACGGACAGGTAGGCGCGGCGGGGTTGCGAGAGGACGAAGAGCACCGTCGAGACGGGGACCAGGAACGTGCCGAGCAGGATCAGGGTCGGCACGAGGATGGTGTCGTTCGTGGCGGCGACGGCCGCGGCGACGGCAAGCCACAGCGCCGCGCCGACGACGAGCGTCACGAGCCACATGCGCCGGGGCAGCCGGGCGGGCTCGACGACGGTCTCGAGCGCGTGTGGCGGCGTCTCGGTGGACGACGACGTGTGCGGCACTTCGGGCCCCCCTCAGCGCGCCACCCGCGGTTCGACACTACCGCGCCTCCGCATCTGCGTGCAACGACTCGTCGTCCGCGCGGAATTGATGTGTGACGCACACACATATTGGGAAGATCTTGGTCATGACCACCCATGCGAACGGCATCTTCGAATTGGAGTCCTGGAACGAGGACGCCTACCTCGAGCTCGAGGGCGACGCCAAGCTGACCCGCGCGAGCGTCGCCCAGCGGTTCTCCGGCGACCTCGACGGCGAGGGCTCGGTGGAGTGGCTGATGTGTTACGCCGACGACGGGACGGCCCGGTTCGTCGGCCTGCAGCGCTTCAGCGGGCGCCTCGGCGGCAAGTCGGGCAGCTTCGTGCTGGAGACCCTCGGCACCTTCGACGGCGGCGAGGCGAAGGGCACGTGGTCGGTCGTCCCCCGCTCGGGCACCGACGAGCTGCGCGGGATCACCGGGACGGGGAGCTTCGCGGCGCCGCGCGGGCCGAAGGCGTCGGTCGAGCTCGACTACGACTTCGAATGAACCGCGACGCCAACGTCCTCGGGGCCCTGTCGCTGGTCATCGCCGACCGCATGTCCGCGGCCGTGGCCCCGGATCGGTCGCACACCGCGGCCGCGGCGCTCAGCGCGTTGGACCAGTTCCTCGACGGCTGCTCGCTCGACCGCCTGCGGCGGGTGCTGGGCCTCACGCCTTCGGGCACCGTCCGCCTGGTCGACCGCCTCGAGGCCGCCGGGCAGGTCAGCCGCGGCGCCGGTGGCGACGCGCGGACGCGAAGCCTCACACTCACGGCCGCGGGCAACCGCGCCGCGCGGCGCGTCGCCGACGCTCGCGGCGCGGTGCTCGACGACGCGCTCTCCGCGCTGACGCCCGACGAGCGGCGGACGTTCGAGCGGCTCGTGGGCAAGGTCCTCGACGGCGTCGTGCGCGCGAAGCTCGCCGAGGCGGCGGACACACCGTGGATCTGCCGGCTGTGCGACCTGCACGCCTGCGGTCGCGACGAGGGCGCCTGCCCCGCCGCGAACGCGGCGCGCGATGCGCTCGCTTAGCCGCGAAGCGGTTGACGGATGGCGTGCGGATCGTCGTGCCTGGCAAGGACGCAGGCCCGACGGCGTGCTCGGCACGGCGAGGGCCGAGGACGCCGCCAGGCGCGACGAGGCGCCCGCCAGGCGTCAACCGCCCGCGACCGCCGGGAGGATCTGGACCTCCTGGCTCTCGGCTACGGGCGTGTCGAGCCCATCGCCGAAGCGAATGTCCTCGCCGTCGACGTAGACGTTGACGAAGCGGCGCAGGCCGCCGTCGCCGTCCGACAGCCGGTCGCGCAGCTCGCCGTGGACGTCGAACAGCGACGAGAGCACCTCGCCGACCGTCGCGCCGGCGACGCTCACCGCGCTCTCGCCGCCGGCGGCCTCGCGCAGCTGGGTGGGCAGCTTGACGGTCGGCATCAGGCGCGCACCCCGGACTCGACCTCGCGGACGAATTCGTCGTAGGACGGGGTGATCCAGTAGGACTCGAACGTCCCGCGGACCGCGTCGAGGGTCTTCAGGCCCTCGCCGGTGATGACGAGCACGACGCGCTCGCCGGGGTCGATGTCGCCGCGCTCGGCGAGCTTGGCGAACACCGCCGTCGTCACGCCGCCGGCGGTCTCGGTGAAGATGCCGGTGGTCTCGGCGAGCAGCTTGATCCCCGCGCGGATCTCGTCGTCGGAGACCGAGTCGATCGCGCCGCCGCTGCGGCGGGCGAGATCGAGCGCATACGGCCCGTCCGCCGGGTTGCCGATGGCCAGCGACTTGGCGATGGTGTCCGGGCGCACCGGCTTGCAGAAGTCGGCGCCCTCCGCGTAAGCCGTCGCCACCGGGGAGCAGCCGTCCGCCTGCGCGCCGTTCATGATCGGCGCGTCGCCGCGCACGAGCCCGAGATCGCGGAACTCCTCGAACCCCTTGGCGATCTTCGTGTAGAGCGAGCCGGACGCGATCGGCGCGACGACGCGGTCGGGCGTCTCCCAGCCCAGCTGCTCGCCGATCTCGTAGCCCAGCGTCTTGGAGCCCTCCGAGTAGTACGGCCGCATGTTCACGTTGACGAACGCCCAATCGCGCTCGCCGCTGAGCTCGGTGCATAGCCGGTTGACGTCGTCATAGGTGCCCTTGACCTTGACGAGCTTCGTGCCGTAGACGCCGGTCGCGAGGATCTTCTGCTCCTCGAGATCGGCGGGGATGAACACGTAGGTCTCCATCCCGAGCGCGGCGCCGTGCGCGGCGACCGAGTTGGCCAGGTTGCCGGTCGAGGCGCAGGCGAGCGTGTCGTAGCCGAGCTCGCGCGCGCGGTTGGCGGCAACCGACACGACGCGGTCCTTGAACGAGTGCGTCGGGTTGGCCGCGTCGTTCTTGACCCACACCTCGCGGATCCCGAAGCGAGCAGCGAGGCGATCGGCGCGCACCAGTGGCGTGCATCCGGCCGGCAGCCCCGTCCGGTTGCGCGGATGCGGGCCCTCGAGCGGCAGGAAGTCGTGATAGCGCCAGATGTTCTGCGGCCCGCCCATGATGCGGCGGCGCATGTGCTCGACGTCCTTGACGTCGTGCTCGTAGCCCACCTCCAGCGGGCCGAAGCAGCGGTCGCAGACGTAGCGGGCCTCGAGGCCGTAGTCCGCGCCGCACTCCCTACAGGTCAGCTTCGTGGCTCCCATCTCGAAAACAAAACCTCCGCCGGATTCTCGTGGCGGAGGTCTCTGGAAGCCTCGGCCACATCTGTCAGGAATTGGCACCGTTCCCGCAAGCGGGAGGTTGCCGGGGCTTCATCGGGCCAGTCCCTCCACCCCTCTGGATGTGTCCAGCTATGTCGCTCGGGAACTTAGCATGGCGCCGCCCGGTGCGCAGGTAGACTCCGTTGCAGAGCGAATTTGTTGACGACGATGGCCACCACCGACGAACCGCGAAGTCCGTATGCCCAACCTGCCCAAGCCACGCCTCAGGCGCACGGCGCGGACACGCGGCGCGGTCGTCACTCGTCCGCAAGAGCCTGATCGCCCGAACGTCGAGGTCATCGAGTACGCGCCGGCCGAGGGCCAGGCGCTGCGCTGGATCAACATCGAGCGCCCGCGCCCGGTCGATCGCGCGTGGCTCGAGGAGCACTTCGACTTCCACCCGCTCGACTACGAGGACGTCTTCAGCCGCAACCAGCGCCCGAAGGTCGACGAGTACGACGACTACCTGTTCGTCGTCCTGCACTTCCCGGCCTACAACAAGGTCGTCGGCCGGCTGAGCGCCGCCGAGCTCGACGTTTTCGTCGGCCCCGATTACGTCGTCACGCTCCCCAACGAGCCGCTGCAGCCGCTCGAGTACCTCTTCGAGCGCTGCCGCACCCGCGAGGACTTGCGCGAGCAACTGTTCTCCAAGGGCCCCGGCTACCTGCTGTACAAGATCGTCGACGACTGCGTCGACGCGTCGTTCCCGATGCTGCGCAAGGTGGGCAACAAGCTCGAGCGCCTCGAGGACGACATCTTCGAGGGCGAGCGCCCGTCCGAGATCGTGCGCGACATCTCGAACGTCAAGCAGGAGATCATCAACTTCCGCCGCGTCGTGCGCCCGCAGCGAAGCGCCCTGAAGGACCTCGAAGCGACCAAGCGCTACATCCCCGACGACCTCGAGATCTACTTCGACGACATCAACGACGCCTCCGAGCGCATCTGGGACCTGCTCGAGAACTACAAGGAGGTCGTCGAGGCGCTCGAGTCCACGAACGAGTCGGTGCTGTCGCACCGCCTCAACGACACGTTCCGGATCCTCACGGCGATCAGCGTCATCGTGCTGCCGCTCACGCTCATCGCGTCGATCTGGGGCATGAACACGCACGTGCCCGGCGGCGGCACGCACGCCGGCTTCTACGCCGTGGTCGGCGTGATGGTGATCGTGCTCGTCGCGACGATCGTGCTCTTCAAGCGGCGCGGCTGGCTCTAGCGAGCGTCAGGCGGTGACGACCCCTCTGTGCGCCGCCGGCCCGGGGAGGAGGGATCGGCCGGCGGCGCTGCGCGAGCCTGTGTCACACAGCGGCAAGGAGGAGGGAGATCGCTGCGTGAGGAGAGCGCGGTGAGGGATCGCCGTGAAGGATCGCTGTTGGCGGGGTGGTCGCTCAATGCGGCTCGCAGGTGTTGAAGAGGTGTGGCTAACCCGAAAGTCCGCATGCTGACCACGACCGCGCTCAACCGCGCATTGCTGGCTCGGCAGGGCCTGCTCGAGCGCATCGACGCCCCCCTCGTGGAGGCGGTCGAGGCGGTCGGCGCGCTCCAGGCGCAGCAGTGGAACGCGGTGCCGGTGGCGCTCGCGTCGCGTGTCGAGGGCTTCGCGCCCGACGAGCTCTTCGACGCCCTCGACGCCGGCGACCTGGTGATGGGCACGCTCCTGCGCGGCACGCTGCACCTCGTCTCCGCGCGCGAGCACCCCGCCTACGCCGAGGTCGCCGACACCCCGCGCGCGCCATTCTGGCGGCGCACCGACGCCGAGCCGAGCCCCGAGATCAATGAGCTGCTCGGCGAGCTGCTCGCCTTCACGGGCGAGGCGCCGCGCTCCGGCGAGGAGATCGCCGCGTTCGCCGAGGAGTGGGTCGCCGGCCACCCCGACGCGTTTGACCTCGGCGAGCTCGAGCATCAGCGCGAGTACAAGTGGCGCCCGTTCCTGCGCTGGAGCGCGTTCGTCCGCGCGCCGGCCGATGGCCGCTTCGGCCGGAAGGCGCCCTCGCTCCTGCGCGCCGCGCGGAAGCCGCCGCGCGGCAGGCTCGACGAGGTCGTGCGTCGTCACCTGCGCGCGTTCGGGCCTGCAGGGGCGGAGGACGTCGCGAGCTGGATCGGGTGGCGCACGCCGCCGGTTCGCGAGGCGCTCGATGGCCTCGAGCTCGACCGGTTCGAGGACGAGGAGGGACGTGCCTTGTATGACCTGCCGGGCGCGCCGCGACCCGATCCCGGGACCCCAGCCCCGCCGCGACTGCTCGCCGCCTTCGACAGCGCGCTGCTCGCCTATGCCAGCCAGCGGCGCGCCCGGATCGTCCCCGACCGCCACCGCGACGCCATCTACGAGCGGCGCAACCTGCGCGTCAAGCCGAGCTACCTCGTCGACGGACTGGTGGCGGGGACGTGGGACATCGAGGTCAAGCGCAGCAAGGCGACGGTCACGCTGCGGCCGCTCGAGCGCCTTTCGGCTGCCACGCGACGCGAGCTCACGGCCGAGGCCGAGCGCGTGGCGCGGGCCGTGCACCCGGACGCGAAGGCGCACGCCGTCGCGGTCGAGCGTTCGTAACACGGCGCGCCGGAGGGTGTAGAAAGGCCCCGTGCCGCCGACCGACTCCCTCGAGCGCCTCGCCCACGACTTCGCCGCCCTCGAGCGGCCGGTCGAGCGCAAGCGGATGCTCGTCATCGTCAACCCGTACGCCACGACGGTGTCCGAGCGCCTCAAGAGCCTCGTCGTCTACGCGCTGCAGGGCCGCTACGAGGTCGATGCGATCGACACCGAGGGCCGCGGGCACGCCACCGAGCTGTGCCGCGAGGCCGCGCAGGAGGGCTATGACGTCGTCGTCGCGTTCGGCGGCGACGGCACGATCAACGAGGCGGCCAACGGCCTCGTCCACTCCCCCACCCCGCTGAGCTTCCTGCCCGGCGGCGCGACGAACGTCTACTGCCGGATGATCGGCGTCCCGCTCGACATCGTCGACGCCACCGAGCACCTGCTGCGCCTCGCCGACGACTGGCGCCCGCGGCGCGTCGACCTCGCCCACCTGAATGGGCGTGGTTTCACGTTCGCCGGCGGCATCGGCCTCGACGCGTCGGTGGTCAAGCGCGTCGACAGCCATCCGGACCTCAAGTCGCGGCTCGGCGAGTGGTACTACGCGTTCGCCGCGATCACGACGTTCACGAAGGACTACGTCGTCCACCCGCCCAAGCTCGACGTCGACCTCGGCGACCGCACCGTGCGCGGCGTGACCGTCGCGGTGCAGAACGGCCCTTCCTACACGTACTTCGGCACGCGGCCGATCCCGGTCGCGCCGGACTGCGGGCTCGACGACGGCGCCATCGGCGGCGCCGTGCTCGAGCGCGCCGGCCCGATCGACATCCCGACGGTCGCCGGGCGGCTGCTCTCGAACAGGCGCCCGGTCGGCGGGCATAAGCGCGTGTCGTCGTTCAGCACGTCGGGCGAGGTCCGCGCGGTCTCCGTCGACGGCCGGCCGGTGCCGATGCAGGTCGACGGCGACTACATCGGCGACGCCGCCG
>DATFRW010000076.1:0-15726 GCA_035262945.1 Solirubrobacteraceae bacterium | reverse complement strand
CACGAGCTTGGGGTTCGCCCTCGGCGCCCGCGGTCCTACAGTTGCGGCCGTGGCCCGACCGTCCGGCTTTGCATTCGTCCAGCGCAACAACGGGAGCGTGATCATCACGCACCACGGCCGTCACGCGTCAACCCTGCGTGGCCACCGGGCCGAGACGTTCCTCCAGCAGGTCGCCGGCGGCGATGCCCAGCTCGTCATGGCGCGCTGGACGGGCAACTACAAGCGCGGCAACGAGCGCCCGGCGAAGCGGCGCTAGCTGACCAGCGACTGGCCGGTGGCCGCCTCGGCGAGCGCCTCGGCCAGCGCCTCGACCTCGTCGCGCTGCAGCTGCGCCGTCGTCACCCGCACCGCGGGCGGGGTGCGCAGGCGGAAGCGCTCTCCCGGCAGCACCGCGTACCCGGCGTCGAGGAGGTGGCGAAGCGCGAACGCCTCCTCGCGGACCGGGACCCACACGTGCAGGCCCGCGCGGCCGTGGGCGCGGACGCCGCGACGCGCGAGGGCCTCGAGCAGGGCGAGGCGGCGAGCGTCGGTCTCCGCCGCGGCGCGGCGCAGGCGCCTGCGGACGTCGGCGCTGCCCAGCATGTCGGCGACCACCTCCTGCAACAGGCGGCTGACCCAGCTCGTGGTCAGGCCCTGCCGCGCCTCGACGCGGGCGATCGTCGCCTCGTCGCCGGCGACGAACGCGACGCGCAGGTCCGAGCCGAGCACCCGCGACATCGAGCGCACGACCGCCCAGCGCGAGCGTCCGCCGGTCAGGGTCTGTGGGCGCCCTTCGAGCTCCCACCCGTGCGCGTCCTCGATCAGCAGGAGCTCGCGCGGCTGGAGCACGCGCCGCAACGCGGCGGCGCGCTCCTCGGTGAGCGAGGCGCCGAACGGATTCTGCCCGTGCGGGGTGACGATGAGCGCGTCGAGGCCGCGCGCGAGCGCGCGCTCGAGCTGACCGGGCACGAGGCCCTCGTCGTCGATCGGGATCGGCACCGCGCGGAGGTTGAGGACCTGCAGCAGATCGAGGAGGCGCGGGAAGGCCGGGTCCTCGACGCCGACCTGATCGCCCGGCCGCAGGTGCGCCTGGAGGACGCGCTCGAGGCCGTCGAGCGTCCCGCTGACGAACGCCATCGCGGCCGCGTCGATGCCCGCGCGGCCGAATTCGGCCGTGGCCTCGGCGACAAGTGCTTCGACCTTGGCGTTCTCCTCGTAGCGGGCGACGTCGGGGCGGCGGGCGGCGACGCGCTCGAGCGCGCGGCTGACGCCCGGCAGGAGCGCGGGGTCGACCGTGCTCGAGGCAAGGTCGCGGACGCCCGCGGGCGGCCCGCTCGCGCGCGCCGGTCGCGGCTGCGGCTGCGTGGCGACGCGGGTCCCCCGGCGCCCGTCGCTGACGACGAACCCGCGCTCGCGCAGCAGCCGATACGCGGCCGCGGCCGTGCCGGGATCGACCGCGAGCTCGGCGGCAAGCGCCCGCACCGTCGGCAGGCGCTCGCCGGCGGTGAGCTCGCCGTCGCGGATGCGCTGCTCGTAGGCGAGCGCGATGGCTTGTGCGCGACCCTCTCTCGGCATATTGTATGTGGACTTTAGATCCTTTTGTATGCCATACAAAATGTCAAGTGTCGTCCACAAGAGCGTTACCCCGTCCGGCGCCGGCGCGAGCGATGTCGCCACGCCAACCGTCGCGCGCCAGGGGGAGCTGGCCGCGCCGACGGCGGCGCTCATCGCCGTCACGCTGTGGGCGTCGGCCTTCGTCGCCATTCGCGACGCCGGCCACGCGCTGTCGCCGGGGTCGCTCGCGCTCGGGCGGCTGCTGGTCAGCGTGACCGTGCTCAGCGTCGCCGCGGCGATCTGGCGCGAGCCCTTCCCCCGGCGCCGCGACCTGCTCGGCATCGCCGCCTTCGGCGTCCTCTTCCTCGGCGTCTACAGCGTCAGCCTCAACGCGGCCGAGCGCAGCGTCGATGCCGGGACGGCCGCGATGCTCATCAACACCGGCCCGCTCCTGATCGCGATCCTGGCCGGGGTCTTCCTCGGGGAGGGCTTTCCGCGGCGGCTGTTCACCGGGTCCGCCGTCGCGTTCGCGGGGTGCGTGCTCATCGGGCTCGCCACGTCGCGCTCGGGCTCGCAAGCCGGCGCCGGGCTCGCGCTGCTCGTACTCGCCGCCTTCGCGTACGCCACGGCCGTGGTCATCCAGAAGCCGGTGCTCGCGCGCACGTCGCCGTTGCGGGTGACGTGGCTCGGCTGCGCGGCGGCGATGATCGTCTGCCTCCCGTTCGCACCCGGGCTCGTCCGCGACGTCGACGCCGGCGGCGCCGGACCGGTCGGTTGGATCGTCTACCTCGGCGTGGTCCCGACGGCGCTCGGCTTCGCCGCCTACGCCTACGCGCTGCGCCGCATGAGCGCGGGCAGCGTCGCATCGTTCACCTACCTCATCCCGGTCGCGGCGATCCTGCTCGGCTGGGCGCTCCTCGGCGAGCGGCCGCCCTGGCTGGCCGGCGTCGGCGGCGCGCTCTGCCTCGCCGGCGTCGCGCTCGCCCGGCGGCGCTGACGTGCGCTTCGGGCTGTCGCGCCAGCTCTGGGTCGTCGAGATCGGCGTCTTCCTCAACATGCTCGGCTACGGCGCCGTCTTCCCGTTCGAGCTGATCTACCTGCACGAGGAGCGCGGCTTCAGCCTCGGCGTCGCCGGCCTTGTCGTCGGCCTGGTGAGCGGCGCCGCGGTCGTCGTCGCGCCGGTCGCCGGCGCGGTGATCGACCGGGTCGGAGCACGGGCGACGGCGGTCGGCGCGGGCCTGGCGCTGGCCGGCGGCTACGGGGGCCTCGCGTTCGCGACGACGCCGGCGATGGCCTTCGCCGCCGCCGCGCTCGCCGGCATCGGCAACGGCGGGCTCCAGCCCAGCCAGGCCGCGCTGATGACCGCGCTCGCACCGCGGGAGCTGCGCCAGCGCGCGAGCGCGGTCTCGCGCGTCGCGGTCAACGCCGGGATCGGGATCGGCGCCGCCGTCGGCGGCGTCGTCGCCGGGCTTGGGCTCCACGGCTTCATCGCGCTCTTCCTGGCCAACGCGGTCACCTATCTCGCCTATCTGGCGATCCTCGTCGCGGCCGTGCGCCGCGAGGTGCGGCCCGAACGCGCGGCCGGCGGCTACCGGCAGGTGCTGCGCGACCGCGCGCTCCTGCGCTTCGCGCTGATCAACGTCGCGATGATCGCCGTCGGCTGGGGCGTCCTCGCATGGCTCGTGCCGCCTTACGCCCGCGCCATCGGGATCGCGCCCAGCCTCATCGGGCTGCTGCTCCTCGCCAACGCCGCGACCGTCGTGTTCGCCCAGCTTCCGATCGTCAAGGCCGCCGAGGGACGCAGCCGGGTCGGCGCCCTGTCGCTCGGCGCCGCCGCCTGGGTCCTCGCCTGCCTGCTCGCCGTCCTCGCCCAGGCCGCGAGCCCCGCGATCGCCTTCATCTGCCTCATGGCCGCGGCGATCGCCTTCGCGGTGGGCGAGTGCCTGCACGCGACGGCGTTCATGCCGCTGGTCGCCGACCTCGCCCCGCTCGCCCTCCGCGGCCGCTACATGGCCACAGCGGGGCTGTCCTGGTGGCTGGGCCTTGCGGTGGCGCCGACGCTCGGCGGGCAGCTCCTCGCGGTGTCCCCGTCGCTGGCGCTCGTCTGCGCGGCCGCGCTCGCCGCGGCCACGATCGTGCTGCTGCGCGTGTTCGAGCCCGCGCTTCCGGCCGGCGCCCGCCGGATCCCGCGACCCGACGGGGTCACGCTCCACCGAGGAGCTCGGGCTCCGCGCTCCCGACGATGGCGCGCAACGCCGCGACGTGTCCGTTGAACGCCGCGCGTCCCTCCGGCGTCAGCCGCGCCTGCACGCGCCGCCGGTGGTCGCTGACCGGCCGCTCGATGTGGACGTAGCCGGCCTGCTCGAGCGTGGAGAGCTGCTTGGACAGCGCCGAGTCCGACAGGCCGAGCTGGTCGCGGACGAATGCGAAGTCGACCCAGTCGGCGGCGGCGAGCAGCGCGACGATCGACAGGCGCGTGCTCGGATGGATGAGCTCGTCGAAGCGCGCTGCCGTCATGCGGAGGCCGCGCGGGCGCGACGCCGCACCGTCGCGAGCAGCTGCGGGCCGCCGAGCACGATGATCACCGCCACGAAGCAGCTGGCGATGGTGACCGGATGGCCGGCGCCGTCGGCGTTGACGGCCAGCGACACCGCGATGGTGACGACGGCCAGGGCGATGATCCCGCCGAGCACGAGCCGGGCGATGTGATGCCCGGCGACATCGGCGCTGACGCGCAGGTGACGGCTGCGGCGCCTTCCGTCGATGACGCGCGGCGCGACGCTCGCGTGCACGGCGCCGAAGAGGAGCGTGGCCCCGGCCGTCAGCCACGCGTGCTGGAGGTCGGTGATGAAGCCCAGCGCGATCCAGCCGAGCGCGAGGCCCCACCAGTACCAGGCGGGCAGGTCGATCTCCTCGATGATGCGCAGCCGGCCGCGCTCGACGGTGTCGAGCGCCGCGCGGGCTTCGAGGGGTGTCACGTTGCGTTCCATGAGGCACTCACTTTCCAAGTAGGAAAGCAACGGTAGACTTTCCCATCAGGAAAGTCAATGGGTGAGCCCGTTCTGAGCAGACTTTCAGGCGCGCGTAAGGCCGCCTTCAGGGTCCTGCGGCACGATCGGCAGGGCACATGAAGCGATTCACCTTCATCCCCATTCCCACTCCCGACGGCCGCCACCTCGTCCTCCAGGCCGTCCCGCAGACGCGCAGGCAGCGCCTGCGCCGCCTCCTCGCGCGCTTCGGCCTATAGGGTCCCCGCCCGTGGACGTTTCGTCGCGGTTCGAGGTCGCCGGCTTCGGCGCGATCGTCACCGGCGGCGCGAGCGGACTCGGGCTCGCGTACGGCGAGGTGCTCGCGGCCCACGGCGCACGCGTGACGCTCATCGACGTCGATGCCGAGGGGGTCGCCGCGCAGGCGTCGCGGCTGCAGGGCGACGGGCTCGACGTGCGCGGCGCCGTCGCCGACGTGACCGATCACGACGCGCTCGACGCGGCGATCGACGACGCGGCGCAGACGTACGGCAGGCTCGACGTCGCCTTCGCGAACGCCGGCATCGACCCGGGCGTCGGCTTCGTCGGCGCCTGGGCGGGCGGGCAGCGCCCGCGTGTGGAGGACGGCGCGCTCGAGCGCTACACCGACGAGCGCTGGCACCGCGTGATCGACATCAACCTCAGCGGCGTGTTCGCCACCGCCCGCGCCGCGGCGCGCCACATGCGGCCGCGCGGCTTCGGGCGGATCGTCGTGACCACGTCGCTCGCCGCGACGAAGGTCGAGCCCGCCATCGGGGCGGCCTACATGACCGCGAAGGCCGGCGCCAAGCACCTCATGCACTGCCTCGCGCTCGAGCTGGCGGCCGACGGCATCACGGTCAACGCGATCGCGCCCGGGTTCTTCGTGACCAACATCGGCGGCGGCCACGCCCACAACCCCGACACCCAGGCGGCGATCGCGAAGGACATCCCGATGCACCGCGTCGGCTGGCCCGACGACATCAAGGCGCTCGCGCTCTTCCTCGCCTCGCCGGCGTCGGGCTACATCACCGGCCAGGAGATCATCATCGACGGCGGTTGGGGCCTGGGCGCGGCGGACTGAGCCGCTCGCCCAGCAGCAGCTCGGCCACGCGCAGGTCGAGCGGCGTCGTGACCTTGAGGTTCTCGCGCGGGGCCTCCACGACCCGCACCGTGCCGCCCAGCGACTCCACCAGCGATGCATCGTCGGTGGCCGCGCCGACGACGTGATCGTCCAGCGCGAGCGCGCGCTCGAGCGCCGCGCGGCGGAACGCCTGCGGCGTCTGCACCGCCCACAGCCGCGAGCGGTCGAGCGTCCGCTCCACGCGGCCGTCGGCGCACTCCTTGACCGTGTCGGTCACCGGTGCGGCAGCGATGGCGGCGTCGGCGTCCGCCAGCGCCGCCAGACACGCTTCGAACAGGGCGGGGGTCGCCAGCGGCCGCGCGGCGTCGTGGACCACGACCGCGTCGTCCGCGCGCGCGGCGGCCAGCGCCGCCCGCACCGAGTGCGAGCGCTCTTCGCCGCCGGCGACGCCGACCGTCCCGGCCGGCGCGCCGACGTCCGGCGGGAGCGCCACGACGATCTCCTCGATGGCCGGCACCGCGCGCAGCGCGGCGAGCGACCACTCGATCATCGGGCGCCCCGCCAACACGACGAACGCCTTGGGCACAGGCGTCCCAAGGCGTTCGCCACGACCCGCGGCCACGACGAGCGCGACCGCCATCAGCCTTGCTTACGCAGCCGCGATCTTCGCGCCCGCCGACTCGGCGAGCAGGTTGTCGAGGTGGGCCTCGGCATCCGACTCGTCCTTGTCGAGCGCATACATCAGCTCGGAGGCAAGGATCTTCTTCGCTCGGGTGAACATCTGCTTCTCACCCGTCGAAAGACCCTTCTGATGCTCGCGGATCGCGAGGTTGCGCACCACTTCTGCCAGCTCGTAGATGTCGCCCGTCTTGATCTTGTCCCGGTTGTGCTTGAACCGACGATTCCAGTTCTTGGGCATCTCCGAGACGTCGTCCTCGAGCACAGCGAGCACCTTCTTGACCGTCTCCTCGTCGATGACCCGGCGAAGCCCTGCCAGAGCGGCGTTCTCGCACGGGACCATCACGGTCATGTCGTTGTGCAGGATCTTGATGGTGAGGTACTCGCGTTCCTCCCCGAACATCTTGCGGACTTCCTTCGTGAGGACCTTGCCCGCTCCATGATGCGGATAGACGACGTTGTCACCGCACTCGAACTCGATGTGTTCGAGCTCGGTGGCCTCGAGGTCCTCGCCGAGCTGTACCTCAGTCACTTCGGGAATGGTCATCCTCCTTCGGGGGGTCGGTACTACGTGTTCTATGTCTGCAGGTAGCGATCCACGAGGTTGATCTCCTGCAGCCTGCGCAGGCCCTCGCGGATGTCCTTGGCGCGGATCTCGCCCACGCCTTCGACGGTCTCGAGCTCGGCATCCGTTGCCGCGAGCATCTCGTCGAGACCTCCGAATTCCTTCACGATCTGCTGCACAACCAGCTTGGGAAGCCGCGGAATGCGGCCAAGGATCCGGTAGCCGCGGGGCGACACCGGATAGTCCAGCGTGTTGAGCTTGCGGTCGTAGCCGAGCAGCTCGGCGAGACGACCGAAGTCGAGCAGGTCCTGATGCGGCAGCCGCCCGATCTGGTCGAGCGCCGCCGCGAAATCTTCGTCCGTGTCCTGCGCCAGGTAGTCGTGCACGAGCGCAGCCTTGTCGGCCGCCGTGCCGACCATCGTCTCCTCGAGCTGCATCTCGATCAGGCGTCCCTCAGTGCCCAGCTCGACGATGTAGCGCTCGATCTCCACCGCCATGCGCGTCACGAGCTCGGACCGCTGCAGCACGGTCAGCACGTCGTGCAGCGTGGCACCGCCCTCGAATTCGAGGGCGGTGAGGCGGGTGGACACCTGGTCCAGGCGAGTGCGGTACTTGTCGAGCGTGGCGAGGGCCTGGTTGGCCTTCGCCAGCACGACAGGGATGTCCTCGAGGATGTACTTCGCTCCATCCACGTAGAGCGAGACGACCTCGCGGCGCTGGGAGACCGCGATCACCAGCGCGTCGGTCTGCTTGGACACGCGCTCCGCGGTGCGGTGGCGCGTGCCGGTCTCGAGCGACAGGATCGTCGGGTCCGGCATGAGCTGGACGTTCGACATGGTGATCCGGGTCGCGTTGCCGTTGAGGACGATCGCACCGTCCATCTTGGCGACCTGGTACAGCAGCGCCGGCGTGTAGTCGATGTCGAGCTTGATCCCCCCCGAAAAGAGAAAGCTCAGTTCCTCCGGATCGCCGATGACGATCAGGCCGCCGGTCTTGGCATGGAGGATGTTGTCGATGCCCTCGCGCAATGCGGTTCCGGGCGCGACCATCTCCAACGCCTTGACGAGCCGGGGCTCTTGGCGACCTTCGAGCTCTGTGAGCTCATCCCCGGAACGCTGCGCCATCAAGGCCGATTCTAGCAGCGTTTTTAGTCTGACCTTAGGCTCGTCAACATCGTGTCAAGCGGCACGACGCGCACTCTGGGCGGTCCCGAGGGCCCCTCGGACGGCCTCGCGCAGCGTCCCCGCGGACCCGGGTGAAAGCACTGTTCGGAGCCCGAACTTCGCGGCCTCCTGAGCGCGCTGATCGGGGTGCGCCACGGTGCGCAGCTCACCGGTCAGACCGATTTCGCCGAAGCAGGCCAGCGGCGACGGATCGGTCGCCATGCCACGCGCGGCGCTCGCCACGGCGAGCGCGACGGCGAGGTCCGCGCCTGGCTCGTCGATGCGCACGCCGCCGACGACGTTGACGAACACGTCGCTCGTGCCGAGGCCGATGCCGGCGTGGCGGCCGAGGACGGCGAGCACGAGGGCGAGGCGATTGCGGTCGATCCCGTTGCACACGCGCCGCGGCGGCACGAGCTCGCTCTGGGACACCAGCGCCTGGACCTCGACGAGCAGCGGGCGCGATCCTTCCATCGCGGCCAGCACGACCGAGCCGGGCGCTTTGGTGGCCTCGCCCACGAAGCGCGCGCTGGCGTCGAGCACCTCCACGAGCCCCCCTTCGCGCATCTCGAAGACCCCGACCTCGTTCGTGGACCCGAAGCGGTTCTTGAGGGCGCGCAGCGTGCGGTAGGTGCGCTCGCGCTCGCCCTCGAATTGCAGCACGCAGTCGACGAGGTGCTCGAGCACGCGCGGCCCGGCGAGCGCGCCCTCCTTGGTCACGTGACCGACGAGCAGCACCGCGGTGCCCTGGCGCTTGGCGACCGCCGCGACGCGGGTGGCGACTTCGCGGACCTGCCCGACCGTGCCCGGAGCCGACTCGAGCGCGCCGGCGTGGAGGGTCTGCACCGAGTCGATGACGCAGGCGTCGGGCCGTTCGGCTTCGAGGGCGGCGAGCACCGCGTCGAGGTCGGTCTCGGCGAGCACGGGCACGTCGAGGGCGGCCGGGCCCAGGCGCTCGGCGCGCAGGCGGATCTGGGCGGGCGACTCCTCGCCGGAGACGTACAGCGTGCTGCGGCCGGCGGCGACGAGGTTGCCGAGGGCCATGTTCGTGAGGGTCGATTTGCCGATGCCCGGCGAGCCGCCGAGCAGGACGAGCGAGCCGGGCACGAGGCCGCCGCCGAGCACCCGGTCGAACTCACCGATCGCGGTGGTCAGCCGGGGGGCGCGCTCGGCGCGGACCTCGCGCAGCGGCACCGGGCGCGGCGCCGGAGCGCTGCTGCGCGCGGCGGCGCGCGCCGACGACACCCGCTCCTCCACCAAGGTGTTCCACTCGCCGCACGACGGGCACTGGCCGTGCCACTTGGGCGTCTGGGCACCGCACGCGGAGCAGGAGAACACGGAGGTCGGCTTGGGCACCTGCCGAGCCTAGGGCTCGGTCCGGTCGAATCCGCCCCCGTCCAGGCCGTTGCTCCGGGTCACCTCCGCGTACCAGCGCGCGCTGTCCTTCGGAGTGCGGACGAGCGTGTCGTAGTCGACGTGGATGAGGCCGAAGCGCTTGCTGTAGCCGTAGGCCCACTCGAAGTTGTCCAGCAACGACCAGACGAAATAGCCGCGCAGGTCGGCGCCGTCCTCGATGGCGCGGTGCGCGGCGCGGAGATGCCCGTCGAGGTAGGCGATGCGATCGCCGTCGACGATGCCCTCGGGGAACGCCGCCCCGTTCTCGGTGACGTAGAGCGGGATCGGCCGGTAGTCGCGGGCGACGCGGGTCAGGATGTCGTGGAGCCCGTCCGCGTCGATCTCCCAGCCCATCTCCGTGCGCGGCAGGTCCCGGGACACGAACTCGACGTCCTCGCAGCCCGTCCACGGCGACGGGCGGCCGTGCGGCTCGCCCGCGCGCACGACGAGGCGCATGTAGTAGTTGATGCCGAGGAAGTCGAGGTCGCCCGCCAGCACCGGCTCGAGGAACTGGCGGTTGATGTGGGCGTCGATGCGGTCCGCCGCCTCGGCGTCCTGCGGCGCGTCGCTGGCCGGCAGGACGGGCGAGAGGTTGAGCGTGATGCCGAAGCGGCTGCGCTCGTCGGCCTGCGCGCGCATCGCCGCGACCGCGAGCTCGTGGCCGAGCAGGAGGTGCTCCGCGGCGCGGCGAGCGGCCGCGGCGTCCTGGATCCCCGGTGCGTGGCGGCCCTCCGCGTGGCCGGTGTACGCCGACACCCACGGCTCGTTGAGCGTGGTCCAGCTGGCGACTTTGTCGTGCAGCCGCTCGTACACCGCGCTCGCGTACTCGGCGAAGCGCTCGGCCGTATCGCGTGCCGGCCAGCCGCCGGCGTCCTGCAGCGCCTGCGGCAGGTCCCAGTGGTAGAGCGTCACCCAGGGCACGATCCCGCGCTCGCCGAGCGCATCGATGAGGCGCACGTAGAAGTCCAGGCCGCGGTCGTTCAGCGCGCCGCGGCCGTCGGGCTGAAGCCGCGGCCAGGCCAGCGAGAAGCGGTAGTAACCCACGCCGAGGTCGGCGATGAGGCCGACGTCCTCGCGGTAGCGGTGGTAGTGGTCGTCGGCGACGTCGCCGGTCTCGCCGTCGTGCACCTTGCCAGGGGTGTGCGAGAAGGTGTCCCAGATCGACGGCCCGCGCCCGTCCTCGCCGACGGCGCCCTCGATCTGGTAGCTCGCGGTGGCCACGCCCCAGGCAAAGCCGCGCGGGAACTCGACGCGCGTCACCGCTGCTCGACCCGCAGCAGGAAGCGCTCGACAAGCTCGAGGAAGCGCTCGGGCTCCTCGATGTGCGGCATGTGGCTCGAGTCCTCGAACAGCACCCACTCGCTATCGCGAAGGCGATCGTGGACGGCCTCGACGACGTGCGGGCGCACCTCGTCGTGCTGGCCCGAGATGAGCAGGACGGGCACGTCGATCTCCTCGAGCCGATCGGTGATGTCGAAGTCGCGGATCGTGCCGACGACCGTGAACTCGGTCGGGCCGTTCATCGTCGAGTAGACGGTCGGATCGGCCTCCATGGCCGCGAAGCTCCGGACGACGGCGTCGGGCCACGGATCGGTGCGGCATACGAACCGCTTGTAGAACTCCATGACCGCGGCCTCGAACTCGGGCGTCGAGGTCTCGCCGCTGCGCTCGCCGGCGCGGATGGTCTCCACGACGTCCGGCGGGAGCGTCTCGAGCAGCTCGTTGGCGCCGGCGACGAACTCGGCGATCGAGCCGGGTGAGTCGGCGACGACGAGGCTCAGGAGGCCGCGCGGGCGCTCGATCCCGTGCAGGAGCGCGAGCATGCCGCCCCAGGACTGCCCGATGACGTGGTAGCGCGACGCGATCCCGAGATGGTCCGCGAGCGCCGTCAGCTCGCGCCGGAACAGCTCGGCGGTCCAGAACGACGCGTCGGCATCCCGCAGGTGGTCGGAGTTGCCGTTGCCGAGCTGGTCGTAGAGGACGCACGCCCGGTCGAACCGCTCGAGCTTCGCGATCGGCTCGACGTAGTCGTGTGTCGCGCCGGGACCCCCGTGGCAGATGATCACCGGGGCTCGGTCCGCGTCCGGATCGAGGTCGCCTACGACCCGATACCACGTCCGATGCCCGTCCAACACGAGGTGGCCCTCCATGGAGGGCCACCGTATAGCTCAGCGCTTGCGGGCGTCGATGAGATGGAAGGTGAGGAGTCCGGGCTGCATGGCAGTCAATGTCCCATCGGGGGACCCCTGCTCCCATCGGGCCTCCTCGTGTTCGTGCGCGTGTTCCCCGGCCGATCCGCGGTGCGGGAGGCCGCACCTCGACCGGGCGGGCCGGGTTGAGCGCCAAGAAGGGCCCCGCGCCGCCAAAGGAGGCCGCCGTGAAGCTTCGTCCCCCCTCACCCGCCATGGTCGTCGCCGTCATCGCGCTGGTCGTCGCGCTGTCGGGCACCGCCTTCGCCGCAGCGGACTTCGCGCGCAACGCCGGTGCCGTCGACGGCAAGAGCGCCGTCGGCGCGAAGGCGTCGCTGCGTGAGGCGTCCGGCAAGCTCGTGGCCACCTCGACCGGCGGCAGCGGGAAGGGCCGCATTCCCGCGCGGTTCGTGGACGGGGTCATGCGTGGCGGCACCATGACGCTCTCGAAGTACCTGCATACGACGGATAACCAGACCGGTCGCCCCACGGCGCTGCTCATCGTCCCCGGCATCGGACGCTTCGACGCCCGGTGCGACGACGTCGACCCGACGCCGGGCACCCAGACCACCCGCACGTCGATCACCTTCACCGCCTCTGACCGGGCGATCAACGTCTCGCGCCTCCTCGGCCGCGATATCGGATCTGCCCAGCGTCCGGCCGTCTTCATTGCGCCGAAGGGCCGGCCGGTATCGATCCTCGCCAGCGCGGACGGCCTCTTCCAGCTCATCATGGCGGCCGGCAACCGCTCGGTGCTCGTCACCGGCGCCGCACGCACCGACAAGGGCCCCGGCCCGAAGGCCGCCTGCCAGATCTGGGGCACCGCGTTCAGGGTCGGCTGAGCGCCAGGGCCTGCTCGACGTCGGCGAGGAGGTCGGGCGTGTCCTCGATCCCCGCGCTCAGGCGGATGAAGCCGGGGCCGACGTCGTCGCTGCCCCAGCGGGCGCGGCGCTCGGCGTTCGCGTGAAGGCCGCCGAAGCTCGTCGCCTCGGCGATCAGCTGGCAGTTGCGCAGGAACGCGTGCGCGCGATCCTCGGTGGCGAGGTCGAAGCAGACGACCGACCCGACGCCGGGCCAGCGCACGCCGGTCACGTCGTCGCGAGCCTCGAGGAGCTCGACCAGGGCGCGGGCGTTGGCCTCCTGGCGCTCGAGCCGCAGCGCCAGCGTCGCGAGCGAGCGGTGCGCCAGCCAGGCCTCGAACGGCCCCGGGATCGCGCCCGTGGCGATGCGCCAGGAGCGCAGCGCTGCGGCACGTTCGCGGTTGGAGACCGCCACCACGCCGAGCACGAGGTCGCTGTGACCGGTGAGGTGCTTCGACGCGCTCGTGACCGAGAAGTCGGCGCCGAGCTGGAGCGGGCGCTGGCGCAGGGGCCCCGCGAGCGTGTTGTCGACCGCGACCACCGCCCCCTCCCGATGGGCGGCGTCGGCGAGCGCGCGGATGTCGAGCCTGTCGAGGCCCGGGTTCGAGGGCGACTCCATCCACACGAGCGTCGCGTCCGCCAGCGCGTCGCGGTACGCGGCGTCGTCCGTCGGCACGAGCCGCACCTCGACGCCGTTGGGCTCCAGCACGTCGCCGGCGATCGCGCGGATGCCGGGGTAGGCGTCCGACGGCGCCACGAGCACGTCCCCGCTGTGCAGGGCCGGGACGACCACGGCGGTGACCGCCGCCATCCCGGACGAGAAGACGACGGAGTGCGCGCCCTCGAGCTCGCCGAGCGCGTCCTCCAGCCGCGCCCAGGTCGGGTTGTCGTAGCGGCCGTAGTTGAAGCGCGACGCGTCGGAAGGCCCGGCGAGGTGGTAGGGCGCGGCGAACGTCGGGCCGGGCAGGAACGGCTCGCCGTCGGCGCGATCCGGAAGGCCGGCGTGTGCGGCGCGCGTGGAGTCGCCGCGATCACTCACGCGTCAGGCCTGGTCCTTCCGCTTCGCGACGACCTCGCGCAGGTGCTCGACGGCTCTGGGCGCCGTCTTGCGCAGGCGGCGGATGTCCCAGCTCGTCAGGGTGACGAGGAGCATCGGCGACGTGGCGATCACCGTCGCGTTGCGCTGCGAGCGCTCGAGGACGCCCATCTCCCCGACGACGTCGCCGGGCCCGAGTTCGGCGAGGGGGCGGCCGTCGCGCTCCACGCGCGCGGTCCCCTCCTCGATGGCGAGGACGTCGTAGGAGTAGTCGCCCTCGCGGACGAGCTCCTTGCCCTCGGGCACCGACACCTCGGCGGCGAGCGACGTGATGTGGCCGATCTCCTCGTCGCTCAGGTCGGCGAACACCGGGATCTTCTTCAGGCGCGCGGGGTCCATGAGCGGGCGAGCCTAACAACGTTGTGGCGCGGGCCCCATCGGAGGAGGATCACGGCCATGGATGCGGTGAGCACCGCATTCGGGCTCTCCGGCGCCGCCGGGCTGAACGCGTGGATCCCGCTGTTCGCGACCGGTCTGCTCGACCGGACCGGCGCGATCGACGTCGCAGCGCCGTACGACAAGCTCAGTTCGACCTGGGTGCTCGTCGTGCTCGGGGTGCTGATGGTGGCCGACATCGTCGGCGACAAGGTGCCGGTCATGGACAGCGTCCTGCACACCGCGGGCGCGGTGGTGCATCCGGTCGCGGGCGCGATCCTCTTCGCCGGGCAGGCGGGCCTGGACAACGTCCCCAGCGTCGTGTCGCTCGCCAGCGGAGCGCTGATCGCCGGGTCGCTGCACGCCACCCGCGCGACCGCGCGCCCCGTCGTGACGGGCACCACCGCCGGCGTCGGCAACCCGGTCGTCTCGCTCGTCGAGGACATCGGCTCGATCGGGCTGGTCATCGTCGCTGTGGTCCTCCCGATCCTCGCCCTGCTGCTGGTCGTCGCCGCGCTCGTCGGTGTGGTGCTCATGTTCCGCCGCGTGCGGCGCGGCGTGCAGGCCCGCAGGAACGAGTGAGGGCCGCCTGGTGGCGGCCCTCAGCAGGTCGGGGGTGCGGTCCGTCTAGGACTGCTCGACGTCCGCCGCCGGCGGCGGCGGCGCGGGCTCCTCGGGCGTGGCGGGCTCGGGCGACTCCTCGCTCGCGCCCCCGCCCACGGCGGCCGGCACCTTGGGCGCGACGACGGTCAGCTTGACCTCTTCCTCGGTGCCCTCCTCGCCGCGCTCGACCAGGACGGTCGCGCCCGGCACCAGCTCCGCGCGGAGGACGAAATCGGCCAGCGGGTCCTCGATGTAGCGCTGGATGGCCCGGCGCAGCGGGCGGGCGCCCATCGACGGGTCCCATCCCTTCTCGACCAGCAGGTCCTTGGCGTCCTCGGCCAGTTCGAGCTGCAGTTCGCGCTCGGCCAGCGACTCGCGGATGCGCCGCAGGAGCAGCTCGACGATCGTCTTGATCTCTTCCTTCGTGAGCTTGTGGAAGACGACGACCTCGTCGATCCGGTTGAGGAACTCAGGCCGGAAGACCTTCTTGAGCTCGCCCATGATCCGGTTCTTCATGTCCTCGTACGTGATGCCGGTCTCGTCGTCCGACACCGCGAAGCCCAGCGGCGTGTTGCGCGCGATCTCCTGGGCCCCGATGTTCGAGGTCATGATCACGATCGCATGGCGGAAGTCGACCGTCCGCCCCTGCGAGTCGGTCAGCCGGCCGTCCTCCAGGATCTGCAGGAGGATGTTGAAGACGTCCGGGTGCGCCTTCTCGATCTCGTCGAGCAGGAGCACGCAGTACGGCTTGCGCCGGACCGCCTCGGTGAGCTGGCCGCCCTCGTCGTAGCCGATGTAGCCCGGAGGCGAGCCCACGAGCCGCGAGACGGCGTGCTTCTCCATGTACTCGGACATGTCGATGCGCACCATCGCGTCCTCGTCGCCGAACAGAAACTCGGCGAGGGTGCGGGCCAGCTCGGTCTTGCCGACGCCTGATGGGCCGAGGAAGACGAACGAGCCGGTTGGGCGCTTGGGGTCCTTCAGGCCGGCACGCGAGCGGCGGATGGCCTTCGAGATGACCTCGACCGCCTGCGACTGCCCGATGACGCGCTTGTGGAGCTCGTCCTCCATGCGCATGAGCTTCTGCGTCTCGGCCTCGGTGAGCTTGAACACCGGGATGCCGGTCCACATCGAGACGATGTCGGCGATCTCCTCCTCGCCGATCGCGGGCCGCTCGTGC
>DATFRW010000075.1:0-7061 GCA_035262945.1 Solirubrobacteraceae bacterium | reverse complement strand
GGCCCGTGCATGCGCTGCCTCGAGCCGGGCGCGCCGTCGGTCACCGTGGACGCCCGCGAGGTCGATCAGGCGGGCGGCGGCGAGGATCTCAGCAGCCCGTACGTCGACGGCGAGGAGCTCGACGTCGCCGCGTGGGCACGCGACGCGTACGCGCTCGCCCTGCCAAACCAGATCCTCTGCCGCGAGGACTGTGCCGGGCTGTGCCCGGAGTGCGGCGCGAACCTCAACGAGGATCCGGTGCACGCGCACGAGCGCCCGCTGGATCCGCGCTGGGCGAAGCTGCGCGAGTTGAAGCTCGAGTAGCGGGCCTAGAATCCGCACGGCTTGGGTCCCCGGAGGAGGATCGAGGGCTTCGACCTGTCGCTGCTCGCAGCGGCCAACGCCGTCGTGGTCGTCGGCCTGTGGTGGCGCCAGGGTGGGCTGGACGTCCACGATGCGGCCGGCGCGCTGACGAGCCTCGGACGGGTGACCGGGCTGCTCGGCGCCTACCTGGCGCTGGTCGAGCTGCTCCTGCTGGCGCGGGTCCCGGTGCTCGACCGGCTCGGCTCCGAGAGCGTGGGAGCCTGGCATCGCTGGAACGGCGCCGCCTGCCTGGCGCTCATCGCCGCCCACACCGTCCTGGTGACGGCGGGCTACGCGCTCACCGACGACGTCGGCTTCCTGCACGAGCTCGGCGACCTGCTCTCGCGCTACTCAGGCGTGCTGCTGGCGACCATCGCGCTCGGGTTGCTCGTCGTGGTCGTCGTCACGTCGGTCGTCGCGATCCGGCGGCGGCTCGGCTATCGCGCATGGCACGTCCTGCACCTGGGGGCGTACGTGGCGATCGCGCTCGCGTTCAGCCATCAGCTCGCCACCGGCCAGGAGTTCCAGCGTCAGCCGGTCGCCCGCGCGTATTGGTGGGCGCTCTACGCCGGGACGCTGGCCGCGATCCTCGGGTTCCGCGTCGTGATCCCGGTGGTCCGCTCGCTGCGCCACGACCTCCGGGTGATCCGGGTCGTGGCCGAGGCGCCCGACGTCGTCTCGGTCGAGATCGGCGGCCGCGACCTCGACCGCCTGCCGGCGCACTCGGGCCAGTTCCTGCACTGGCGGTTCCTTGCCCGCGGCCTGTGGACCGAGGCGCATCCGTTCTCACTGTCGGCGGCGCCGGGCGAGCGATTGAGGATCACCGTCAAGCGGCTCGGCGATCACACCGCGCGCCTGGCCTCGTTGCCGCCGGGGACGCGGGTGCTCATCGAGGGCCCCTACGGCGGGCTGACGAGCGCGGCGCGCCGGCACCCGCGCGCGCTGCTCATCGCCGGCGGCGTAGGGATCGCGCCGATCCGCGCGCTGCTGGAGGACATGCCGGCCGAGCCGGGGGAGCTGTCGGTGATCTACCGCGCCGGGCGTGAGGCCGACCTGCTCTTCCGCGACGAGCTCGACGAGCTTGCCTCGCGCCGCGCCGCTGACATGCACTACGTGCTCGGCGAGCACGGCGGCGACGGCCTCCTCTCGCCCGAGCATCTGCGCGAGCTCGTGCCCGATCTGATCGATCGCGACGTCTACGTCTGCGGACCCGTGAGCATGACCGCGGCGACGCGCGCGAGCCTGCGCCGCGCGGGTGTGCCGGACCGTCACATCGTCAGCGAGGCGTTCGGGTGAGCCTGCTGCGTCGCGCCGTGCCGGCCGCCGTGGCCACCGCCGCCGTCGTCGCGCTGCTGGCCAACGTCCGCAGCCGCCCGCCGGACCTCTCGGCGAAGCCCGTCGTGAGCGACGTGCCCGAGCCGCGCCGCGTGAGCGCCCGCCCGGCGACGGTCGCCGGGCGGGTACGAACCGGTACCGGACAGATCATCACGACGCCGTTCTCAGTGATTCAGGTGCGCGTGACCTTCACCGGCAAACAGCTCACGCGGGTCGAGACCGTCGAGCTGAGCGGGAACGGGCCCCGCACGCAGGCCATCAACGCCCACGCCGAGCCGATCCTGCGCGAGGAGGCGCTGGAGGCCGGCAGCGCGAAGATCGACGTGGTCAGCGGGGCGACCTACACGAGCGAGAGCTACCGCGACTCGCTGCAGTCCGCGATCGATGCCGCCCGTGGCTAGCCGCATCGAGCACGTCATGGGGATTCCCGTCGGGATCGACGTCCGCGACGAGATCGCCCGCGACGCGGTGGACCGCGCCTTCGCCCACCTGCGGTGGGTGGATGCGACGTTCAGCACCTATCGGCGGGACAGCGCCATCAGCCGTGGAGAGCGCTCGCCGGCGGTCGCGGGGGTGCTCGAGCGGTGCGAGCGCCTCGGGGCCGAGACCGGTGGCTGGTTCGACGTGCGCGCGACCGGGCGGCTCGACCCGTCGGGGTTCGTGAAGGGCTGGGCGCTCGACGGCGCCGCCGCGATCCTCGCGGGGGCGGGCGCGCGCAATCTCTGCCTGCACGCGGGCGGCGACGTGCTCGTTCGCGGCGAGCGCGCCCCCGGCCGCGCCTGGCGCGTGGGCATCCAGCACCCGCTGCGCCGCGATCGCCTCGCCGCCGTGCTGGGGGCGCGCGACCTCGCGGTGGCGACGTCCGGCGCCTACGAGCGCGGGCAGCACATCGTCGATCCGCACACGGGCAAGCCGCCGGTCGGCGTGCTGTCGGTGACCGTCGCCGGACCGGACCTGGGCACGGCGGACGCCTACGCGACCGCGGCGTTCGCCATGGGCGTCGACGGCCCGGCCTGGACCGCGGGCCTGCACGGCTACGACGCGCTGACGATCCTCGCCGACGGCCGGGTGCTCTCGACGCCCGGGATCAGTCAGCTCCGGGCGGCGAGCACCGGGCTGTCGAACTCGTCGCGCACGGCGTCCATGTAGACCTCGTCGACCCGCTCTCCGAATGCGACGACCGCCGCGCGGCGCACGCCAACGTGCCTGAAGCCCGCCTTCTCATAGGCGCGGATCGCGCCCACATTGGAGGCCAGCACCTCGAGCATCACGTTGTGCAGGCCGAGCATGTTGAACGCCCAGTCGAGCGTCAGGCGCGTCGCCTCGGTGCCGAGGCCGGTGCCGCGGCGCTCGCCGATGTTGATTCCGAACATGGAGCGGGCGAAGCGCCAGTTGATCTCCAAGAGCGCGCACGTCCCCACCGGGGCGCCGTCTGACATGTCGTAGACGGTGAAGTCGGCCTCCTGGGGCTGAATCCCCCCCGACCTGGAAATCGCCTCCTCGACCCACGCCTCCTCGGCCTCGAGCGCGTAGACCCCGATCGTGAGCAGGCCGCGGCGAGCGTCGAGGTCGTGGATCCACCGGCGGTACCTGTCAGCGAGGTCCTTGCGCAGCGGGCCAAGGGCCACGCGCTCGCCCTCCAGGACGTAGTCGGGCTCGCTCATCGGCGTAGCATCGCGCAGATGCCCGACCAGCCGACGCTCGCGCCGCAGCTCTCGGTGCGGCGTGGCCGCGAGGCCGTCGAGTTCTACAAGGAGGCCTTCGGCGCGCGGGAGGTCTATCGCGTCGGCGGCAACGACCACAACGAGTCCGTCGTCTCTCAGCTCACGGTGGGCGACTCGATGTTCTGGGTCGCCGACGAGTCGCCCGAGCACGAGAACTTCAGCCCCGAGACGGTCGGCGGAGGCACCGTGCGGATGGCGCTCGTCGTGCCGGACCCCGACGCCGCGATGGCGAGGGCGATCGCCGCGGGCGCCCGCGAGGTCGTCCCCGTGCAGCAGGGCCACGGCTGGCGGCTCGGGCGCGTCGTCGACCCGTACGGCCACCACTGGGAGATCGGGACTCCGCTGGGCCCCTGGCCGCCGCGCTAGAGGTAGGCGCCGCTGGGCACGTAGGGCGCGAGCGGGCCGAGCGCGCCGCCGGCGAACATCGGCCCGTCGGGCGACGGGCGAAGGCCCGCGTCGAGGCAGACCGACAGCGCCCAGTCCTGGCCGGCGGTGAGGAAGTCGACGTTCGCCGTCGCGCCCGGCCCCGCGCTCTCGATCACGGCCCACAGCACGCGCTGCGCCGCCTGCACGTCGCGCGCGGCGAGCAGCATGACGTTGCCGCCGCGGGCGAGCGCGAACGCCCGGTCCTGGTAGACGAGCATGCGCGCGCCGCTCGCGAGCGCGACCCGCAGATCGCGGCCGTGGCCCGCGCCGCGCACCTCGCGGCCGATCGCGTCCGCGAGCGGGATGCCCGCCTCGCCGGCGTCCTCGACCCCGTCGAGCGCGGGGGCGCGCGTGAGGTCCGCGATGCCGGCGAAGGCCACGCATGGGCGGATGGGCACCCCGGTGCGCGCATAGATCGTGATCGCCTGCGGGTTCGTCGAGCTGAGGATGATGTGGGCGCGGGCGTCGGCGCCGTAGTCCCAGCAGCGATCGAACAGCGCGCGCCCGACGCCGCGCCCCTGGAGGCCCTCCGCCACGCCGAACAGCGAGAAGCCCCAGATCCCCTCGCGCACGAGCGACAGCCCGACGCCCTCGACCCGCCCGTCGTACTCGGCGACCCAGCAGCCAGCGGGGTCGGTCTCGGCCAGATGGCGGATCCGGGCGTGCTGGCGCGCGGCCCGCGCGGCCTCCTCCTCGCCCGCGTACGGGGTGTAGAGCACCTCGGCGCAGACGCGGTCGGCGTCGACCACGTCCTCGTCGCGCATCGGGCGGATGTCGACGTCGGGCACCCGTGCAGTGAAGCAAGCGTGCGACCCGCTACCCTGTGCCGCGCTCATGGCCGTCCCGAAGCAGAAGCAGTCGCACTCGCGCACCAGCAAGCGTCGCGCTCAGCACAAGATCTCGGCGCCGACGTACAACGCGTGCCCGACGTGCCACAGCCCGCGCCTGCCGCATCGGGTGTGCCCGACGTGCGGGTCGTACGACGGCCGCGAGGTCGTCCACACGCACGACCACGAGCACGACCACGACCACTAGTTCCTACGCGGCACCCGGGCCCGCCCGACCCGCTGGGTAGGCTCTAGTCCATGTCCGTTACGGTCGCGGTCGACGCCAACGGCGCCGACCTCGGGCCCGCCGAAGTCGCAGCGGGCGCGGCGATCGCAGCCTTGCAGGGCGTGCGCGTCGTGCTCTTCGGGCCAGCCGAGGCTTTCGGCGAGGTGCCCGACGGGGTCGAGGTCGTTGACGCTCCCGTCTCCATCGCGAAGGCGCCCGACCCTGTGCGCGCGAGCCGCGCCAACCCCGATGCCTCGATCGTCCTCGCCACCCGCGCGGTGGCGGCGGGCGACGCCGACGCCTTCGTCAGCGGCGGCTCGACCGGCCCCGCGCTGGCGGCCGGGCTCTTCAACATCAAGCGCGCCGTGGGCATCCACCGGCCGGCGCTTGCGATCCCGGTCCCCGTCCCGGGCGACCCGGTGACGATCGTCGACGTCGGCGCCAACACCGAGGTGCGCCCCGAGCACCTCGTCCAGTTCGGCTTCATGGGAGCAGCGCTCGCCCAGGTCGTGCTCGGCATCGAACGCCCGCGGGTCGGCCTGCTGTCGATCGGCGAGGAGGACACGAAGGGCACGCCGCTCGTCGTCGAGGCCCACGCCTCGCTGCGCGACAGGCTCGTCGAGGGTGACACGTTCGACTTCGTCGGCAACGTCGAGGGCAACGAGGTCACCATGGGTAAGGCGGACGTCATCGTCACCGACGGCTTCACCGGCAACGTCGTCCTCAAGCTCATGGAGGGCGTCTCGGAGAAGATGCTGCGCGCGATCCGCGACGTCGCGACGTCGTCGCGGCGCGCGAAGGCCGGCGGCCTCTTGCTGCGGCCCGCGCTGCTCGAGTTCCGCGAGGTCATCGACCCCGAGAGCGTCGGCGGGGCCTACCTGCTCGGGCTGCGCCAGCTCGGCGTCGTGCCCCACGGCCGCTTCAGCCGCCGGGGCATCGCACAGGCGATCCTGCTCGCCGCGCGCGCCGTCGACGGCGACGTCGTCGGGCGCACGCACGCCGCGCTCGACGCGGCGCGGGCGCTCCGGACGATCCCGATGTCCGGCTCGCCGTCTACGGTTGCATCGTCATGACCCGCGAAGAGGTCTTCTCGCTGATCCGTTCGCACCTGGCCGATGAGCTCGAGGTCGATCCTGCGCGCATCGACGAGTCGACGCGTTTCAAGGAGGACCTCGAGGCCGATTCGCTGGACCTCTACACGCTCGTCCAGGAGCTCGAGGACTCCTACGGCGTGAAGATGTCCGACGAGGAGGCGGCGCGGATCCTCTCCGTGGGTCAGGCCGTCGACTTCGTCGTCGCGCACGCGCCAACCACCTCCTGAGTCCGCTGGACCGTCTCCGCGCATTGCTCAACGAGCTTCCCGATGACCTGCGACAGCAGGTGTTCACCCATGCCTCCTGGACGGAGCGGCGCGCCGATTCGTACTCGCGCCTGGCCTTCCTCGGGGACTCGGTGCTGGGCCTGTCGATCACCGCCCACCTCTACCCGCGCCTCGAGGCCGAGCGCTACGGCGCCGGGCGGCTGACGAAGATCCGCGCGCAGACGGTGTCGGGGCCATCGTGCCGCGCCGTGGCCGAGCGGCTGGGGGTCCCGGGGATGCTCGCCGCCGCGGCGCCGACGGGGGTCGGGCAGAGCGCGTCGACGCTCGTCGCCACCGAGCGGGTGCTGGCCAGCGTGATCGAGGCGGTCATCGGCGCCTGCTACCTCCACGCCGGCTACGAGCGGACCGCCGAAGCTGTCGTCGAGGCGTTCATGCCCGAGATCGAGCACTCGCTCGCGCACCCGGTGGACTTCAAGTCCACGCTGCAGGAGCGGTTGGCGCAGCGGGGCGAGGTCGTCACCTACGACGTCACCGCCGAGCTCGGGCCACCGCACGACCGCACGTTCGAGGTGCTGGCGTCGGTCGGCGACCGGCCGGTAGGAACGGGGTCGGGGCGGTCGAAAAAGCACGCTGAGCAGGAAGCGGCGCGCTCCGCGCTCGACATGCTCTACAGCGCCGACGAGGACGAGTTCGAGGAGTAAGTGCCTCACTAATGCACCTCAAGTCACTGACGTTGAAGGGCTTCAAGTCGTTCCCCGACCGGACGAAGCTCGAGTTCGGCTCGGGCGTGTCCGTGGTGGTGGGCCCGAACGGCTCCGGCAAGTCGAACGTCACCGACGCGGTGCTGTGGGCGATGGGCG
>DATFRW010000074.1:0-8075 GCA_035262945.1 Solirubrobacteraceae bacterium | reverse complement strand
CAACACCACCGACATGTCCGAGCAGCGGCTGTGGAACCTCTACCTGCAGCCGTTCAAGGCCGCGATCGACGCGGGCGCGGACACCTCGATGTGCTCGTTCAACGCGATCAACGGGATCCCGGGGTGCGCGAACGCCCACCTCATGAGCGACATTCTCAAGGGCCGCTGGGGCTTCGACGGTTTCGTCGAGAGCGACTACACCGCGGTCGCCGAGCTGCGCACCTGCCCGCCGAAGAACCCCGACAACGGGCCCTGCGGTCACGGCGTGGCGGCCGACGGGCCGGACGCCGCGCAGGCCGCGTTCAACGCCGGCATCGACTCGGAGATGGTCAGCACGAACATCACCGATTTCGGCAAGCAGCTCGTGGCGCAGCACCGCATCTCGATGTCGCGGATCAACGACGCGGTGCGCCGCATCCTGCGGATCAAGTTCCGCGCCGGGCTCTTCGACCATCCCTACGTCAATGCGACGGAGATCCCGCCGCCGGCGGCGGACGACCGTGCCGCGGCACGCAAGGTCGCGGGCCGTTCGATGGTCCTGCTGAAGAACGACAACAACACGCTGCCGCTCGACCCGAACAAGTCGGTCGCGGTCATCGGGCCGCTCGGCAAGGACCAGCACGACATGCTCGGTCCCTGGTGGGGCGTGGGCCACGACGAGGAGGCGGTCTCCGTCTTGGACGGCATCAAGGCGCAGAACCCGAACACCACGTTCGCTCAGGGCTGCACCATGAGCAACAACGAGCTCGCCGATCCCGCGAACGAGTGCGCCTCCGACGCGGACTTCCCCGCGGCGGTTGCCGCCGCCAAGGCGGCCGACCAGGTCGTCCTGGCGCTGGGCGAGACGCGCGAGATGAGCGGCGAGGCCGAGTCGCGCAGCACCATCGACCTGCCGGGCAAGCAGCAGGAGCTCATCGACCAGATCGCGGCGACCGGCAAGCCGATGGTCGTCGTGCTGTTCAACGGCCGGCCGCTGACGCTGAGCAACGTCGTCGGCAGCTCGCCCGCGGTGCTCGAGGCCTGGTTCCCCGGCACCGAGGGCGGCAACGCCGTCGCCGACGTCCTGTTCGGCAAGGTCAACCCCGGCGGCAAGCTGCCGGTGTCGTTCCCGCAGAACGTCGGGCAGATCCCGATCTACTACAACCACGAGCCGACCGGCCGGCCGTGCGACACCACGTTCAAGTGGAACTCGCGCTATCGCGACCTGCCGACGTGCGCGCCGCTGTTCCCGTTCGGCTTCGGCCTGAGCTACACGACGTTCACCGTCTCGAACCTGAGCCTGGGCTCGTCGTCGATGTCGCAGAAGGGCAGCGTCATCGCGTCGGTCGACGTCAAGAACAATGGCAGCCGTGAGGGCGACGACGTGGTGCAGCTCTACATCCACGACCCGGTGGCGAGCATCTCGCAGCCGGTGCGCCGACTGCGCGGCTTCCAGCGCGTGACGCTCAAGCCGGGAGAGACGCAGAACGTGAGCTTCCGGCTCGACGCCAGCGACGTCGGCTTCTACGACAACGACGGGAAGCTCGTGGTCGAGCCAGGGCAGATCGACGTCTACGCCGGCGACAGCTCGACAGCAGACCTGACCAAGTCGTTCCAGGTCACCGGGAAGTGACGAACGCATCCAGCTCCGCCAGGATCGCCCTGGCGGAGCGCCGGATGTCGTCCTCGGTCGTGCGCCAGTTGGACACGGAGATCCGCATCGCGGGCTGACCGTCCCACTCGGTGCCGCTCATCCAGCACGTCCCTTCGCGCTGGACGGCGTCCATCACCTCCTCGGTGACGTTGGCGCCGTCGGGCGCGAAGCGGACGAGCACCTGATTGAAGACGACCTCGTTGAGGACGGTCACCCGCGGGTCGCGCGCGAGCTCGGCGGCCATGAGCCGCGCGCAGCGACAGCAGCGCTCGACCAGCTCGGCGACGCCGCTGCGTCCGAGCTGGCGCAGGGCGGCGTACATCGCGAAGCCGCGCGCCCGCCGTGAGAACTCGGGCACCCACTCCGCCTGAAAGCGCTCGTCGTGCTCGGGCAGGGGTATGTACTCGGCGCCCGCGAAGGAGTTCATCGCCGCCGCGTGCGCCTCCCGGTCGCGGACGACCGCGATCCCGCTGTCGTAGGGCACGTTGAGCAGCTTGTGCGCGTCGGTGGCCCACGAGTCGGCGTCGGCCACGCCGTCGGTCAGCTCTCGCAGCGCGGGGCTCGCCGCCGCCCACAGCCCGAACGCGCCGTCCACGTGGCACCAGGCGCGGTGCTCGCGCGTGAGCCGGACGACCTCGGGCATCGCGTCGATCGCGCCGGTGTTGACCTCGCCCACCTGGGCCATGACGATCGCCGGCCCTACGCCCGCCGCCAGCACGCGGCTCAGCTCGGACACGCGGATCCGGCCCTGGTCGTCGGCCGGGACGAGCTCCACGCGCTGGCTGCCGAGGCCGAGCATCCGCAGCGCCGCGAACACGGTCGTGTGCGCCTTCGCGCCGACGACGACGCGAATCGGCGGCGCCCCGAAGAGGCCCATGGCCTCGACGTCCCAGCCGACGTCGGCGAGCAGGCGATGGCGGGCGGCGGCGAGGCAGGTGAAGTGGGCCATCTGGCAGCCGGTGGTCAGGCCGACGCCCGCCCCGGCCGGCAGCCCGAGGAGGTCGAGCACCCATTCGCAGGCGACCTCCTCCGCCACCGACGCGGACGGCCCTCCCGGGTAGCCGGCGCCGTTCTGGTCCCAGGTCGACGTCAGCCAGTCGGCGGCGATCGCGGCGTCGACGGCACCGCCGATGACGAAGCCGAAGTAGCGCGGGCTCTGCGTCCCCACGATGCCGGGGTCCGCTGCCGCCGCGAGCTCCTCGATGACCTGGAGCGCCGGGAGCGGCTCGTCGCCGAGGGGGCCGCCGAGCGCGGCGCGCAGCTCGTGCAGCGATGCGTCCGCGCGGACGGGGCGCTCGGGCAGCGAGGCCAGGTACGCGGTGGCGATGTCGGCGGTGCGGTGCAGGAGCGCGGGGTCCATCGCGCGACAGTACCCGCCGCGCCGCGCGTCAGGGAGCCTGGCGGGGCTGCTCGCCGAGCCTGACCTGCAGCGTCTGCGTCCGGCCGTTCCGGCTCACCGTGACGGCGACGCGGTCGCCCGCGTGGCGCGCGAGGACGGCGGTGCTCACGTCGCCCGGTTGGCGGACGGTCGTCGCGCCGATGTGCGTGATCACGTCGCCCGTGCGCAGCCCGGCGTCGGCGGCGGGCCCGTTCGGCACAACATCGCGCACGACTGCGCCGTCCCCGTTCGTGCGCTCGGCGGTGGCGACGCCGAGGTACGGGTGGCTGACGCGTCGGCCCGCCTCGAGGTCGCGCGCGACCGCGCGCACGGTGTTGGACGGGACCGCGAACCCGACGCCGACGTTGCCGCGGCCCGCGCCGCCGGTCTCGATCTGCGAATTGACGCCGAGCACGCGGCCGTTCTCGTCGAGCAGGGGGCCGCCGGAGTTGCCCGGGTTGATCGCGGCGTCCGTCTGGATCGCGTTGGGGATCGAGAAGCCGTTGGGCGCGTCGATCTGGCGGCCGACGGCCGAGACGATGCCCGCGGTCACGGTCAGCGGCAGGCGGAACGGGTTGCCGATCGCCACCGCGAGCTGGCCGACCACGGCCCGGTCGGAGTTCGCCAGCGGCAGCGCGGTCAGGCGGCTGCCCGCGTCCCGTGGGTCGATCTTCAGGACGGCCAGGTCCGAGCCGGTGTCGCGGCCGGTGACGCGCGCGTCGATGCGCTTGCCGTCCTTGCCGAACCGCACGGTCACGTCGCGGGCGTTGCCGACGACGTGCGCGTTCGTCACGAGCGTGCCGTTGGTGTCGATGACGAACGCGGTGCCCGCGCCGCCGCTGCGCTGCACCGTCGCGACGCCGGGGCCGGCGCGCTGGGCGACGCGCTCGATGACGTCCGCGGCCCGCGGGGCAGCGCCCGGGCTGACCGTGACCGTCCGCGCGGGCGCGGCCTGGTCGTCATCGGAGAACGCTCCGGTGATGCCGAGCACCGCCACGACCGCGGCGACGATCAGCCCGCCGACGACGCCGCCGAACAGCGCGGGACGGACGGGGGAGGAGCTCATCGTGACCGACGGTAGGGCTGTGGCCGTCAGCTCCCGGTAAGCAGGGCCGCGACGGCGGCGCCGTCGACGGCGTAAGCGGTGTGGGCGCGCCCCGTCGATGCGGCGAAGACCACGCCGGTGACCCGGCCATGCCCGTCGACCACCGGCGCGCCGGAGTCGCCGTGGGCGACGTCGGCGGCGAGCTCGAGCGCGGCGCGGCGGACGGGCGGCTCCGGGGCGATCCGCACCGTGGCGGTGATCGCGCGGCGCACGCTCGCCGGCCGGGGGCCCGAGCGCAGCACCACGCGCGCGGCGCCCGCGCCGGACCCGGTGCTGGCCACCGGCGCGCGCAGGCCGCGGACCGCCAGCAACGCGAGGTCATCGCGACGGTCGACCCGCAGCACCGAGGCCGCACGCCCGTCGACGGTCACGGCGCCGCCGGCATCGAGGACGTGGGCGACGGTGACGATGCGCTCGCCGCCCGCGGCGAACCCGGTCGCCAGCTCGGCGGCGCCCGCGGGGGAGGTCGCGGCGACGCGTACGACGCGCGGCGCCGGCACGTCGCGCTGGCCGGCGGCCGGGATCAGCGCCGCGGCGGCCACGCCGGCCACGCAGAGCACGCGTGCGCCGGTCATCGCGCCGGCCCCGTCGTCTTGCGCACCACGAGCGTCGGCTGGGTGTGGCGCACGACCGGCGTGCGGCGGCCGTCGACCCGCTCCAGCAGCAGCTGGAGCGCCAGGCGCCCCATCTCGGGGCGCGGCTGGTTGATCGTCGTCAGCGACACGTGGTGCAGCGCGGCGATGAACGTGTTGTCGTAGCCGATGATCGAGACGTCGTCCGGGATGCGCACGCCGGCGTCCTCGAGGCGGTCGATCACGCCCGTCGCCTGCAGGTCGTTGGCGCAGAAGATCGCGGTCGGCAGGCGGCGCTCTCGCAGCAGCCGCTCCGCCGCCTTGACGCCCGCGGTGTCGGTGAAGTCGCCGGGGATGACCTTCGCGCGGCGGCGGAGCCCGAACTCGCGCATCGCGCGCGTGTAGCCCGCGCGGCGTGGGGCCGCGCCGGCGCCCGAGCCGCCGTCGATGTGGACGATCCGCTCGTGCCCGAACTCGACGAGGTGCTCGATCGCGAGCCGGGCGCCGAGCGCCTCGTCGGTCATCACGCAGTCGACGGCCTTGTTGCGCAGGACGCGTCCGATGACGACGAGCGGCATCGAGCCGGCGGTCGTGGCCAGCTGCGCGGTCGGCATGCGCGGGCTGACGAGGATGATCCCGTCGGTGCGGTACTCGAGCAGCATCTCGAGCGTGGCGCGCTCGCGGCGGCTCTGCAGGCTCCCGGCCAGCAGCAGCACGCGGTAGCCCAGGCGCGCGGCGTACTCCTCGATGCCCGTGCCGATCTCCGCGAAGAACGGGTTGTGCAGGTCGTTGAGCAGCACCCCGATCGTCTGTGTACGGCGGCTGGCCAGGTTGCGGGCCATCGCGTTGGGGCGGTAGCCGAGGCGCGCCGCCGCGGCCAGCACGCGTTCGCGCCGCTCGGCCGAGACCTTCGGGCTCTCGCGCATCACCAGCGACACGAGCGCCCGCGAGACCTTCGCTTCAGCAGCCACGTCCTCCATGGTCGGATGCGAGGAGCGAGCGCGCTTGACACCCATGGGCGGCTGAAGCATACTCGCGGCCGTTAGAGCGCTCCAACAAATTAGAGCGCTCTAACGAATCTGGTGAGGAGAGGTATGGGTCACGAGATCCGCCGGCTGGCGGGAGCCCCCATCTCGTGGGGAGTGTGCGAGGTCCCAGACTGGGGCCTGATGCTGCCGCCCGAGCGCGTGCTCGGCGAGATGGCGTCGCTCGGCCTCCGCGCGACCGAGCTCGGGCCGATCGGCTACCTGCCGCTCGACGCCGCGCCGTTGCGCGCGCAGCTCGACCGCCACGGCCTGGGGCTGGCGGCCGCCTTTGTGCCGCTCGTGCTCCACGAGGCCTCGGCCGGCGAGGCGCGCGCCGACGCCGACCGCATCGCCCGGCTGCTCGCGCAGGCGGGCGCGGACGTCTTCGTCGCGGCGGTCGTCGTCGATCTGGCGTGGTCGGCGCGCGTCGAGCTGGGCGACGAGGAGTGGCGGCGCATCGCGCGGCACCTCGCCGAGATCGAGGAGCTCGTCGGCGGCCACGGCCTCACGCTGGCCCTGCACCCGCACGTCGGCACGCTGGTCGAGACCGCCGCCGACGTCGAGCGGATGCTGGCGATCAGCGAGGTCGGCTGGTGCCTCGACACCGGACATCTTCTGATCGGCGGGGTCGACCCCGCCGCGTTCGCACGGGACCACGCGGAGCGGATCGTCCACGTCCACCTCAAGGACGTCGACGCCGCCCTCGCGGCGCGCGTGCGCGACGGCGAGCTGTCGCTCGTCGCCGCCACGCAGGCCGGGCTGTTCCGGCCGCTGGGCGAGGGGGATTCGGGCATCGAAGAGGTCGTGCGCCTCCTCGACGGCCACGGGTACGGGCGCTGGCTCGTGCTCGAGCAGGACACCGCCATCACCGGGCAGGAGCCGCCGGCTGGTGACGGGCCGGTGCTCGATGTGAGGAAGAGCATCGAGTACCTGTCGACACTGGCTCCCGAGAGAGAGGTTGCACAACCATGAGACGACTGCTCGGAAGTGTCGGACTGCTGGTTGCGCTCGCCATCATCGCGGTGGGCTGCGGGTCCGAGAAGAGCTCGACGGGCGGCGCAAAGACATCCACGGGCGGCGACAACGTCGCGCTCACGCAGGGAAGCAACCTGACCTTCGCGATGGTGACCCACAGCGACGAGGGGTCGTTCTGGTCGGTGGTCAAGAAGGGCGCGGAGCAGGCGGCCAAGGACGAGGGCGTCAAGCTCATCTGGAGCCCGTCGAACAACGATCCGCAGAAGCAGGCGCAGCTGATCGACGCCGCGATCTCGCAGAAGGTCGACGGCCTCGCGGTCTCCGTCCCGAACTACGACGCCATCAAGGACTCGCTCGCCAAGGCGAAGGCCGCCGGCATCCCGATCATCACGCTGAACTCGGGCGTCGACCAGTTCAAGGAGATCGGCGCGATCACCCACGTCGGCCAGACCGAGGAGATCGCCGGCGAGGCGGCAGGCGCGAAGCTCAAGGCAGCGGGCGCCAAGAAGGTGCTCTGCGTCATCCACGAGCAGAGCAACATCGGCCTGCAGCAGCGCTGCGACGGCGTCAAGAAGGGCTTCGGCGGCACGGTGACCAACCTGCAGGTCAAGGGCACCGAGGACATCGCCACGTCGCAGACCGAGATGAAGTCAAAGCTCCAGGCCGACAAGTCCTATGACGCGGTCATGGCGCTCAACCCGGACATCGGCGCGGCGGCCGTCACGGCGGTCAAGGGCGCGAACTCGAGCGCGAAGGTCGCGACGTTCGACCTGAGCCCGAACATCATCAAGGACATCGAGTCCGGCTCGGTCGAGTTCGCGGTCGACCAGCAGCAGTACCTGCAGGGCTACCTGCCGATCGTGTTCTTGAAGCTCTACAAGCAGAACGCGAACACCGTCGGCGGAGGCCTGCCGGTGCTCACCGGCCCCGGCTTCGTCGACAAGTCCAACGCGTCGACCGTCGCGAAGCTCGCGCAGGCCGGAACGCGCTGATGTCATCCGGCCCGGTCCCCGCGACTAGCCCGCCGGCGGCGGCCACCCCGCCGCCGGCTCCGATCGCGGATGAGCGACTGACGAAGATCAGTCCGATGGCACGGCTCATGCGGCGCCCCGAGATCGGGGCGCTGCTGGCCGCCGTCGTCGTGGCGATCTTCTTCTTCTTCCAGAACACGCTGTTCCTCAAGCTCGACGGGATCTCGAACTGGACCGATGTCGCCGCGACCATCGGGATCCCGGCCGTCGCGGTCGCCCTGCTGATGATCGGCGGCGAGTTCGACCTGTCGGCCGGCGTGATGACCGGCTCGGCGGGCCTGATGATGGGCATCCTCGGGACCGAGGTCGGCATGAACATCTGGCTGGCGATCGTGCTCACGCTCATCGCCGCCAGC
>DATFRW010000073.1:0-6264 GCA_035262945.1 Solirubrobacteraceae bacterium | reverse complement strand
GCCCGCGCGTGTGGCCCTCCGCGACGCATCGGCGGGCGGCGACGCATACGATCTCGTCCTTCTCGACCCGCCGTACCGGGACGCTCCGGCGCTGGGACGGGAGCTCTCGGAGGCCTTGCCGGCCGTCCTGGCGCCCGCTGCGCGGGTCGTGGCCGAGAGCGATCGTCGCTCGCCGCTGGCACTCGAACTGCCGGTCATCCGCGAACGCCGTTACGGCGACACCCTCATCCGCATCCACGCACCACATGGCACCTGACCCCCGCATTGCGATCTGCCCAGGCACCTACGACCCGATCACGAACGGCCATCTCGACGTGATCGCCCGCGCCGCGAACCTGTTCGACCAGGTCGTCGTCGGGCTCGTCAACCACCCAGTGCGCAAGGGCAAGACGCTGTTCGGGACGGAGGAGCGCCTGCAGTTCATCACGGACGCCACCGCGCACCTCGGCAACGTTCGCGCCGAGGCGTTCGACATCCTGGTGGTCGAGTTCGCACGCCGCGTGGGCGCCCGCGCGATCGTCAAGGGGCTGCGCGCGATCAGCGACTTCGAGTACGAGATGGAGATGAACCAGCTCAACCGCCGCGAGGCACCTGACGTGGACACGCTCTACCTCATGGCGAGCCCCCAGTACAGTTTCCTGAGTTCGAGCGGCGTCAAGGAGCTCGCGATCTTCGATGGATCGATCGAAGATCTGGTGCCCGAGGCCGTCGCTCGGCGGTTGAAGGAAGAGTTGGCCCGGTAACGAACCTCACCTGAGTTATGGACGTCCTGGTCCTCATCGACAAACTCGACGATCTCGTGCACAACGCCAAGCCCGTCCCTCTGACGGACCAGGTGCGCGTGGACAAGGAAGAGATCTACGACATCCTCGACCAGATGCGCGCGACGATCCCTGAGGAGATCAAGCAGGCGCGTTGGATCGTCAAGGAGCGCCAGGAGATGCTCGCCGAGGCCAAGCGCGAGGCCGAGCGGATCATCAAGGAGGCGCGCGAGCGCCAGACGCAGCTCATCTCCGACCAGGAGGTGACCAAGCAGGCCGAGCGCGCCGCCGAGGACATCATCGAGGACGCCCGCGCCCGCGAGCGCGAGATCCGGCTCGGGGCCGAGGACTACGCCGACGAGATCCTCAACACGCTCGAGGTCAACCTCTCGAAGTTCATCGCTGCGGTCCAGCGCGGCCGCGAGCGTTTGCAGGGCAAGGACGAGCCAGCGGAAGTCGCCTGAGGGGCGTCTCGCCGCCGCTGGCGGCGTCATCGGGTCCGGTCTGTGCAGAGCACTATCCCGGATCCTCTTCCTTGCCAGCGACGACGATCCGCGCCTCATCCGCCTTCCGCTCCCTGTAGGGCGCGCTAGGGTCGCGTGGTGGCCGTCGTCGAGATTCTCGACACCGACATCACGACGTTGGAGGTCGATGCGATCGCCAACGCGGCCAACACGCGCCTGCTGCACGGCGGCGGCGTCGCGGGCGCGATCGTCCGCGCCGGCGGCCAGACCATCCAGGACGAGAGCGATCGCAAGGCGCCGGTCGCGCTCGGCGAGGCGGTGGCGACCGGGGCCGGGTCGCTGCCCGCGCGGTGGGTCATCCACGCGGCCACGATGCAGCTCGGCGGCCCGACCTCGGCGGACATCATCCGCCGCGCGACCGCCGCGACGCTCTGGAAGGCGGAGGAGCTCAACGCGCGCTCGCTGGCACTCGTCGCGTTCGGCACGGGCGTCGGTGGCTTCCCGCTCGACGAGGCGGCGGAGATCGAGGTCGAGGAGGTCCGGCGCCATCTCGACACCGGCAGCCGCCTCGAGCGCATCGTCTTCGCGGTGCGCGGCGCCGAGGCGCGCAGCGCGTTCGAGCGCGCGCTCGCGGCCTAACGCACCTCGAAAGTGCGCAGCCCCTCGGGCTCGACGTCCTCGACGTCGACGTGGTCGACGTGCGCGCCCGATGGGCCGATCCCGGCGAAGTGGAGCATGACCTCGACGTCGTCGACATCGCCCTCGAACCACGCCTCGACGGTGCCGTCGGGGTTGTTGCGCACCCAGCCGCCGACCGCGGCACGGTAGGCGCGGCGGCGCATCGTCTCGCGGAAGAAGACGCCCTGCACCTGGCCGTGCACGACCACGCGCTTGGCGACACTCATTCGTCTTCGGCGCTCGCGACGAGCGCGGCGATCTCCTCGAGGTGGCCGCGGACGCGGTCGCTCATCACGCCCACGATGTCAGAAGCCTTGTCGATCTGCGTCTTCGCGCCGGTGAGCTGCTGGCGGACGCGGCGGACGTCCTCGAGCTCGCCCAGCGCGCGCTCGAGGTAGTCGGCGACCGCCGCGCCGTCGACGCCCTCGGCGCCGCCGCGGGCCATGAGCACTCGGGCGCGGGCGAGCGAGTAGGCGACCTGCAGCGCGAGCGGGCCCTCGTCGGCGTCGTAGGCGACGACGAGCTTGTCGCCGTTGTACTCGCGCAGCGGGTGCATCCGCGCGGGGAGCTTCTCCTCGCAGGGCACGACGAGCACGGCGTAATCGGCGTTGCGCTCGCGGCGCGCGTCGTCGAGCTGGCGGATCGCCTCGGGCTTGGACAGCCGGCTGTTCTTGGCCTCGAAGACGATGCGGCCGAGCGGCGGGCCGTGGGCGGCGCCGATCGCCACGACCACGTCGCCCTTCTTGCCGGTCGCCTCCTTGAGGTCGCCGACGGCCTGGCAGTCGTCGCCCAGCGGCAGCGCCAGCGCGTCGAGCGCGGCGGCGACGTCCTCCTCGTAGCTGCGGCCCTTGGCGGTGCCGCGCTGCGCCTCGGCGGCGACCCCCTCGAGCTTGTCCTTCTCGGCCTGCAGCTTGACGACCTCCTCGCGCAGCACCGCGAGCTTCTCGTCCATCGCCCTGAGCTGCTCGGACTGGGCCCGCGCGCTGTCACGCATCGCGCCGATCGCCATGCGCTGGAACGTCGCCAGCGGGTTGTTCTCGGAGTCCGACGAGAACTGCCGCCGCAGGTCGTCGCGCATCTGGACGCCGACCTCGGCGAGCAGCGCCTTGACCCGGTTCTGCACCGCCACGGAGGACTCGTCGCCGAAGTGGCGCGCGAGCGCCTTGGTGACGTGCCCGTTCTCGGGCCCGAACACGTCGTCGATGCGCTTGTCGAGCCGCTCGGCGACCAGGCGCGCGCGATCGACGAACGCTGCGTCAAGCTCGCGCGCCGCCTTCTCGAACTCGGCCCGCACGAAGTCGGCATTCGCGCCGGTCTGCTCGCGATCGAGCACCCGCGCGCCGATCGCGATCGCGTCGAGCACCAGGCGCGCGACGTCCTCGCCCGCCTCCTCGCGCTCGCGCGCCAGCCGCACGGCGCGCGGATCGTCGACGACGAGGCCGTCGATCCACAGCCGCGCGCCCTGCGTGCGGACCTGGGAGAAGGGGAGAGGAGTGGCAGCTTCCATGATCGGTTGAGTCGCACGCTAGGGATGGCGCCTGACAGAACCCGCCGGTCAGTACGTTGAAGGCATGGATGACCTCGCCGCGGCCGTGGCCGACGGCGCCGGACCAGCGAGATTGCGCGCCCTGCTCGACGCGGAGCTCGATCGTGGCGCGCGCGAACTAGGGCAGAAGCGCTCGGGCTACGAGGAGCCGGTGCTCGTCGCCGCCGGCCCGACCGAGCGCGCGCTGCGCGCCGCGGCGCCCGCGCCGCCCGAGCTGCGCGCCGATCCCGACGCGGTCAACGAGCGCACCTGGCTGCTCGTCGCGGCGCTCGTGGGCGCGCTCGTCGAGGTGGCGGGCACCGGCGACGTCCGCGCCGGCGCGCTCGACGGCCACCTCGTCCTCGAAGTGGCCGGCGACCCCGACGACGCCGACCTCGTCCCGCTGGCATTCGAGACGCACGTCGCCGGCGTCGACCGCCTGCGGGCGCGGGCCGTCGCGCTCCCCGAGCGGGTGCTCGCCGATGCCGCCGACCTCCGCGACCCGATCGGCGCCGACCACCCCCTGGTCGTGGCCGCGCGGGTCGCCATGCTCGGCGGGAAGCCCGCGGACCCCGCCTCCATGGAGGAGCACGAGGACGAGGTGCTCGCCGCGCTCGAGGCGTCCGCCGGCGTCACGCGCCCCCATGACGATCCCGACCCCGCCCGCCGCGTCGCGCGGCGCATCGTGCAGCGCCTCAACGGCATGGGCAAGTGGGGCGGCTACCACACGGAGTTCGCCCACCTCGCGCGCGGCTTCGCGGGCAACGACCGCGCGCTGGCCGAGGAGGTCGGCGAGGTCCTCCTCGCCGCAGGACTGCTCGCGGAGAAGCCCAGCGTCGGCCAGCGCCACGTGTTCCTGAACCCCCGCCGCGCGCGCGAGATCCACGCGCTCATCGAGCGCGGCGAGGTGCCGGCCGACGTCGAGCTCCCGGGCTGACCCGGGCGGGTAGCGTTCGTCGCGTGAACGCCATCGGTCAGCTGTCCCAGAAGCTCTTCACGGTCCGCACGCTCGCCGAGACCGGCATCCTGCGCCCGACCCGGCCCGACAAGGCGCTGCGGATCGTCGACGCCGTGCGCCGCTGGGGCCCGACGCCGGCGGCCGGCTACACGGCGAGCGCGATCCGCCACCCGCAGCAGACGGCGATCATCGACGAGCTCGGCACGCTGACCTTCGAGGAGGTCCACCGCCGCACGAACGCCCTCGCGCACTCGCTCTCCGACGCGGGCGTCAAGGAGGGCGACGGCGTCGCGATCATGATCCGCAACCACCGCGGCTTCATCGACGCGACGGTGGCGTGCTCGAAGCTCGGCGCCCACGCGCTTTATCTGAACACCGCGTTCGCCGGCCCCCAGATCACCGAGGTGGTCAGGCGCGAGAGCCCTGTCGCGCTCATCTACGACGCCGAGTTCGAGGGCCTCACCCACGATGCGGGCGAGCGGCGCAAGCGCTTCATCTCCTGGCACGACGGCGGCGAGAAGCCCAAGGACCCGCTGCTCGAGGACCTCATCACCGCCGGCGACCCCGCCGACGTCGTCCCGCCGGCCGAGAAGGGGCGCGTCGTGATCCTCACCAGCGGCACGACCGGCTCGCCGAAGGGCGCCCAGCGCCGGCAGCCCGAGTCGCTCGACCCCGCGGCAGCGCTGTTCTCGAAGATCCCGTTGCGCGCGCGCGAGCACACGATGATCGCCGCGCCGATGTTCCACTCGTGGGGGTTCGTGCACTTCACGCTGGGCATGGGGCTCGGCTCCACGCTCGTGCTCCGACGCCGCTTCGACCCCGAGGACACGCTCAGCGCCACCGCCCAGCACGAGTGCACGGCGCTCATCGTGGTGCCGGTGATGCTCAACCGCATCCTCGAGCTGCCCACCGACACGATCGAGATGTACGACCTCAGCTCGCTGCGCGTCATCGCCGCCAGCGGCAGTGCCCTGCCCGGCGAGCTGGCCGTGAAGGTCATGGATCGCTTCGGCGACGTGCTCTACAACCTCTACGGCTCCACCGAGGTGGCGTGGGCCACGATCGCCACGCCCGAAGACCTGCGCGCGGCGCCCGGTACCGCCGGCCGCCCGCCGCGCGGCACGATCGTCAAGCTCCTCGACGACGACGGCCGCGAGGTCCGCCCCGGCGACACCGGCCGCATCTTCGTCGGCAACGAGATGGCCTTCGAGGGCTACACCGGCGGCGGCAACAAGGAGAACGTCGGCGGCCTGCTGTCGTCGGGCGACGTGGGCCACTTCGACTCCGGGGGCCGGCTGTTCATCGACGGCCGCGACGACGAGATGATCGTCTCGGGCGGCGAGAACGTCTTCCCGCGCGAGATCGAGGACCTCCTCGCCGACCACGACGCCGTCGACGAGGTCGCGGTGATCGGCGTCGAGGACGGCCAGTTCGGCCAGCGGCTGCGCGCCTTCGTCGTGCTCGCGCGCGACGCGAACGCCGGCGAGGACGAGCTCAAGGACTACGTCAAGGCGAACCTGGCGCGTTACAAGGTGCCGCGCGAGGTGATCTTCCTGGAGGAGCTGCCTCGCAACGCGACCGGCAAGGTGCTCAAGCGCGAGCTCGCCCAGCGCGATTAGCGACGTGGCCGTCGTTGCCGCGGCCGCGTTCGCGGCCGCCGTGGTGCAGGCATCGACAGGCCTCGGGTTCGCGCTGATCCTCGGTCCGGCGCTGTTCGCGCTGCTCGAGCCGGAGAGCGCGATCGTGGGCGTCACCGTGCTCGGCCTGGCGCTCAACGGGCTCGTGCTGTTCGGCGAGCGGCGCCGCGCCCAGGTGGCGTGGCGCGAGGTCGGGCCGATCCTCGTGGCGGCGGCCCCGGGCGCCGTGTGCGGCGTCGTC
>DATFRW010000072.1:0-5452 GCA_035262945.1 Solirubrobacteraceae bacterium | reverse complement strand
CGACCTGTACGCGCCGCTCGGCGCCTCACTCGTGCGCACCGACATCGCCAGCGCCGAGATGATCAAGCTCGCCGCCAACGCGTTCCTGGCCACGAAGATCTCGTTCATCAACGAGATCGCCAACGTCTGCGAGGTCACCGGGGCGAACGTCATCGAGGTCGCGAAGGGCATCGGCCTCGACGACCGCATCGGCCCGAAGTTCCTGCAGGCCGGGGTCGGCTTCGGCGGCTCCTGCTTCCCCAAGGACGTCACGGCGCTCAAGCAGCTCGCCGGCAACTCCGGCTACCACTTCCAGTTCCTCAACGCCGTCATCGAGGTCAACGAGCTGCAGAAGCGCCGCGTCATGGCCAAGCTCGAGAAGCACCTCGGCACGCTGGTCGGCAAGACGGTCGCCCTGCTCGGCCTCGCCTTCAAGCCCAACACCGACGACATGCGCGAGGCGACCTCGCTCGTGCTCAGCGCGCGGCTCCAGGCGGCGGGCGCGCGCGTGCGGGCCTACGACCCGGTGGCCGAGGCCGAGGCGCGCAAGCTCATGCCGGGCATCGAGTTCGCCGACGACGCGCTGACCTGCGTCGAGGGCGCCGACGCCGTCGTCCTCGTCACCGAGTGGGACGAGTTCACGCACCTCGACTACGCGCAGGTCGCGCGGGCCATGAGCGGCGACGTCCTCATCGACGGGCGCAACGCGCTCGACCCCGAAGCGGTGGCTGCCGCCGGGCTGACCTACGAGGGCATCGGGCGCTGACGTGCAGGCGGTGATCCTCGTGGGGGGCGAGGGGACGCGTCTCCGACCGCTCACCTCGACGGTCCCGAAGCCCGTCGTCCCCCTCGTCGACCGCCCCTTCATCGCCTACATGCTCGAGTGGCTGCGCGGCCACGGCGTCGAGGACGTCGTGATGTCGTGCGGCTTCCTCGCCACCGCCGTGCGCAACGTGCTGGGCGACGGCTCCCAGTACGGCCTGCGGCTGCGCTTCATCGAGGAGCCCGAGCCGCGGGGCACCGCGGGCGCGCTCAAGTACGCCGAGGACCTGCTCGACGAGCGCTTCCTCATGCTCAACGGCGACGTGCTCACCGACATCGACCTCGGCGCGCAGATCGCCCAGCACGAGGCGACCGGCGCGGTCGGCACGCTGGCGCTCGTACCGGTCGAGGACCCCACTGCCTACGGGCTCGTGCGGCTGCACGACGACAAGTCCGTCAAGGAGTTCGTCGAGAAGCCGAGCGCCGACCAGATCGACACGCGGCTGATCTCCGCCGGCGCGTACGTGCTCGAGCGCAGCGTGCTCGACCTCATCGAGCCCGACCGCAACGTGTCGATCGAGCGCGAGATCTGGCCGCAGCTCGTCGGCGACGGGCTCTACGGCTTCGCCGCCGATGCGTACTGGCTCGACATCGGCACCCCCGAGCGCTACCTGCAGGGGACCTTCGACATCCTCGAGGGCAACGTCAAGACCGGCGTCGCGGCGCGGCTGGGCGCCGGCTACCTGGCGGTGGGCGAGCGCGTCGAGGCGGAGGGTCGCATCGTGCCGCCCGCGCTCGTCGACCGTGGCTGCACGATCGCGCCGGGCGCGCACGTCGGCTCCCTCGTCGTCCTCGGCGAGGGGGTACGGGTGGGAGAGGGCGCGACGATCGAGCGGGCGGTGGTGCTCAACGGCGCCGAGATCGGCGCGCATTGCGTGCTGCGCGACTGCATCGTCGCCGCCGGCGTGCGCGTCGGCGAGGGCAGCACCGTGTCCGGTGGGGCGGTCCTGGGCGAGGGCGTGACGGTCGGGGCGCGCAACGTCCTCACGCGCGGCGTGCGAGTCTTTCCCCAGACCGACTTGCCTGACGGCGCGATCACGTTCTGAACGAGGAGGGGCCGTTCGATGTCAAGTACGCAGGAGCTCGAACTCGATAGGGAGACGATCGGGCGGTTCGATCCGACCGACCAGCTGACCGACGTCCTCGCGATTCCCGAGCATCTGCGCGACGCGCTGTGGAAGGTCGAGTCGGCGGGCCTCGATGCGTGGGACTCACCCGGCGGCCTCATCGTCGCGGGCATGGGCGGCTCGGCGATCGGCGGGCAGCTCGCGCGCGCCATCCTGGGCGACCATGCCTCGCGCCCCCTGCTGGGCGCCCGCGCGTACGGGCTGCCCCCGTGGACGACGCCGGACACGACGGTCCTCTGCGCGTCGTATTCGGGCGACACCGAGGAGACGCTGGCCTGCTATGAGGCCGCCGGCGTCATCGGCGCGCGTCGGATCGTCGTCACGAGCGGCGGCAAGCTCGCGGCGCTGGCGCGGGCCGACGGCGTTCCGGTCGTCCCGGTGGCCGGCGGCTTCCAGCCGCGCGCCGCCGTGGCGTACATGACCGTCGCCGTGCTGCAGATCGCCGCGCTGTGCGGGCTCGGCCCCGGCATGAACTCCGAGCTCGACGTCGCCGCCGACCACCTCGAGGAGCTCGTCAACGAGTGGGGGCCCGAGGGGGCGCCGGACGGTCTGGCGAAGAGCCTGGCCCGTCAGCTCCACGGCACCGTCCCGGTGATCGCGGGCGCCGGGCTGACGACGCCGATCGCCTATCGCTGGAAGACCCAGTTCAACGAGAACGCCAAGAGCCCGGCGTACGCGCAGGAACTGCCCGAGCTCGACCACAACGAGATCGTCGGCTGGGCGGCGGCGCCCGATTACGGCCGTTTCTCCGCGGTCTTCCTCGACGACTGCGACACGCATCCGCGCGTCAAGGCGCGCATCGACCTGACCGCGCAGCTCATCGCGCCCGGCGCCGCGGGCGTGCACCGGGTCGAGTCGCGCGGCCAGACGACCGCCGAGCGCGTCTTCTCCCTGGTGCTCCTCGGCGACCTCATCTCCGTCTACCTCGCCGCCCTGCGGGGGGTGGATCCGGAGAAGGTCGAGGTGCTCGACCGGCTCAAGAGCGAGCTCGACGAGCACCACTGATGCCCGGCCTGCTGATCTTCTCGCTGCGGCTGGTGGTCGAGCTCCTGCTCGCCCCGGTGCGCGCGCTGCGCAAGACCCTCATGCCGGGCCACGCGCACGAGCGCGTCGAACCGGTCGCGCCAGCCGAGCCGCCACCACCGCCGCCCCCGCCGCGCAAGCGCCCGCCGCGGCGGCGCGCCACACCGCGCCGCGCCGAGCCGACGCGCGGCCAGGTCGCGGCGATGCGCGAGGCGGAGCGGGAGGCCGAGACCGGAGGCGCCGACAGCGTTGGCGCCCAGGTCCATCTCGACGAGCCCTGGCCCGGCTACGACGAGATGGGCCTCGAGGAGGTCCTCACGCGCCTGCAGGGCGCCACGGATGTCGAGCTGGCGGTCGTGCGCGCGTACGAGCGCGAGCACGAGGCGCGCCAGGCGGTTCTGCTCGCCGCCGGCGAAGAAGCCTGATCGAGAGGTAGGGATCCCCCTCCCGGAGGGAGGGTTTTGCCTTGCCGAACCTTGACACAACCGTGGTAAGGTTGCGCCGTGGACGCGCTCACGATCCATGAGGCTGCAGAGACCACCGGGTGGTCGCCGCGCATGCTGCGCTACATCGAGCGCGTCGGCCTGCTCGATGCCCCGCGCTCCGACGGCGGCTACCGGCTCTATGGCGCCGGCGAGCTCCAGCGCCTGCGCACGCTGCGCGAGCTGCTCGGCGACTTCGACATCGGGCTCGGCGAGATGGGCTTCGCCCAGCGCCTGCGCACCGACGCCGATCTCCGCGGCGCCGTCGACGCCTGGTTCGAGGCCGAGCCGGAGCGCCCCGAGGACGTGCCCGAGCGCGACTGGCTGCGCTTCGAGCAGCAGAAGCACGAGCGCCTGCTCGCCGCCGCCGCGCAATTGACTTGACCACCGTTCCCCACAGCAAGGACACGATGACCACCACCGCCACGCTGACCGCGTCCGATTTCAAGGTCGCAGACCTCTCGCTCGCCGCGTTCGGGCGCAAGGAGATCCAGCTCGCCGAGCATGAGATGCCCGGCCTGATGCAGACGCGCGATGAGTTCGCCGCGTCGCAGCCGCTCAAGGGCGCGCGCATCACCGGCTCGCTGCACATGACGATCCAGACCGCGGTCCTCATCGAGACGCTCGCCGCGCTCGGCGCCGAGGTCCGCTGGGCGTCGTGCAACATCTTCTCCACGCAGGACCACGCCGCGGCGGCGGTCGTCGTCGGGCCGGACGGCACGCGCGAGGATCCGCAGGGCATTCCCGTCTACGCCTGGAAGGGCGAGACGCTCGAGGAGTACTGGTGGTGCACCGAGCAGGCCCTCACGTGGCCTGACGGCGGGCCGAACATGATCCTCGACGACGGCGGCGATGCCACGCTGCTCGTCCACAAGGGCGCGGAATTCGAGGCCGCGGGCGCGGTTCCGGATCCCGCGAGCGCCGACTCGCACGAGTTCAAGATCATTCTCGAGCTGCTGCAGCGCTCGCTGGCCGAGGACGGGCAGAAGTGGACGCGCGTCGCCGAGGGGATTCAGGGCGTCACCGAGGAGACGACCACCGGCGTGCACCGCCTCTACCAGCTCGCCGAGCGCGGGGAGCTGCTGTTCCCGGCGATCAACGTCAACGACTCGGTCACCAAGTCGAAGTTCGACAACCTCTACGGCTGCCGCCATTCGCTCATCGACGGCATCAACCGCGCGACCGACGTGATGATCGGCGGCAAGGTCGCCGTCATCTGCGGCTACGGCGACGTCGGCAAGGGCTGCGCCGAATCGCTGCGCGGCCAGGGCGCGCGCGTCATCGTCACGGAGATCGACCCGATCTGCGCGTTGCAGGCCGCGATGCACGGCTACCAGGTGGCCACGCTCGAGGACGTCGTCGAGACCGCCGACATCTTCATCACCGCCACCGGCAACAAGGACGTCATCAGCGTCGACGACATGGCGCGCATGAAGCACCAGGCGATCGTCGGCAACATCGGCCACTTCGACAACGAGATCGACATGGCGGGTCTGGAGACGCTGTCGGGTGTCACGCGGGTGAACATCAAGCCGCAGGTCGACGAGTGGGTCTTCCCCGACGGCCACGCGATCATCGTGCTCTCCGAGGGGCGCCTGCTGAACCTCGGCAACGCGACCGGCCACCCGTCGTTCGTGATGTCGAACTCGTTCACGAACCAGACGATCGCCCAGATCGAGCTGTTCACGAAGCAGGACGAGTACGAGAAGCAGGTCTACGTGCTGCCCAAGCACCTCGACGAGAAGGTCGCGCGCCTGCACCTCGACGCGCTGGGGGTGCGGCTGACCCAGCTGCGGCCCGAGCAGGCCGCCTACATCGACGTGCCGGTCGACGGCCCGTACAAGCCCGACCACTACCGGTACTAGCCTCCGTCGGCGATGGCCGTTGCAGCTTCGGACATCGCCGACCCCGCGCTCGCGGAGGCGGGCCAGGCGCGCATCGAATGGGCCGACGCCCAGATGCCCGTCCTGCGCTCGATCCGCGAGCGCTTCGCGGCCGATCGCCCGCTCGACGGGATCA